>JAKIWQ010000001.1 GCA_022749935.1 Thermoplasmata archaeon
CGGGTTCTCGGGGACGACGGTCATCTACAATGCGACGTGGTTGTTCCAGGGAGGCCAGTGGACGCAGTTGGCCCTCCCGGGTCCGGACCCGTTGCGGAACCCGAGCCTGGTCTACGATGCGGCGGCGAATGCGAGCATCCTCTTCGGGGGGTTCGACGGAGTGAGCGGAGGGCCCTCCAATGCGACCTGGTCGTTCGCGGGAGGCGCGTGGACGCTACTCACACCATCCGCCAGCCCACCGGCGCGATTCGCGAGCGGGGCGACCTACGACCCGGTGACGGGGGAGATCGTGCTGTTCGGCGGGGTCACCTACCAGTTCTCGGCCAGCAACTACGCGTTGGACGATACGTGGACGTATGTCAACGGAACGTGGGTCAATGTGACGGGGATCTCCGCCACGGCGCCGAGCCCTAGGGCGGCGGAGCGATTGGTATGGGATGCGGCGGACGGGTATGGGGTCCTGTTCGGCGGTCAGTCGAACGGGGTCCGCTACTCGGACACTTGGACCGTCTCCTAGAGGCCGGGAACGCGGAAGCGTCGGCGGTCGAGGTGCGACCGACCGGACCCGACCGTCGGGGACCTCGCCGGCGCGACTCGTTATCCGCCCTCAGCCTGCTCCCCGTCGGATGACCGCGGGGCCCACCACGAGCACGACGCCTCCGGCGGCGGTCGTCCCCTGGTTCGCGGTCACGATGACCGTCCGCAACAACGCGGGAACGATCGAGGAGTCCCTTCGGGCGATCCTGCCCCAACTGGAAGACGGTGGCGAGTTGGTCGTGGTCGACGCGCTCTCGGTCGACGGCACGCGGGAGATCCTGGACGCCCTCGCCCGGTCCGATCCTCGGGTCACCGTGATCGAGAAGAGGTGCAACCGCGGGGTCGGGCGCAACCTCGCGGTTCGGGCCGCGCGGGCGCCGATCGTGCTGACCCAGGTGGATGGGGACAACCGGTACGCTCCCGCAGTGCTCCGGAACGTGGCCGCATATCTCCGGTCGCACCCGAGGACGGGCCTCCTGTTTACCGTGGGCTTGTCCGACCGGGATCCGTCGTTGACTCGCTTCTTCGCGTGGCGACGGGACGCGTTCGAACTCGCCGGAGGGTATCCGGATACGCAGGAGCGCGAAGACCCTCCCCTGCTCCTCCGGGCCTTCCGCGCGGGCTTGGTCACCGAACGGATCCTCCTCCCAAGGATCGCGGACGATCTCAAGGCCCGACCGGTCCGGTATGCCCCGAACGTGGCCCCCTGGCGAAGGGGGCGGCACACGATGTGGGCCGCGCGGAAATTCCGCTTGATGGGTTTCCGGTTTCCGGAGTACGCCCGCTTGTTATGGTTGACCCATCGCACGCTCCCGCGATTCGGTGCCGGCCTCGCGATCGGGGGGGTGGCGTACCTCCAGGGGGCGGTGCTGCGGGACGGCCGGGAGTTCCTCGAACAGGACGACAAAGACCAGATTCCGGCGGCCGCCGAAGGTTCGGTCTCCGGGGGCATGCCACCTCCCCCAACGGATGGCAGCAACCTCCGATAGCGATCGGAGGATCGTCGGAGGAGGGCGGACGCGGCCGGATCGGGGCTGCCTAGCTCGCTCCCCCTGGATCATTCCGGTTGAGTGCGCGAGGCGGGTCGCCCAGTTGCCGGCCCCCGAGGAAGGATCACCCGGCTCCTCCTAGAGGGAAACACTTCGGTCCGTTGACCAAAGCGAATAGTACCTGACCTGGTCTGCGAACCTACCCACGGAGCGAGATCGGCGGTTCCGCTCCCGGAATCGGTCAGGAACGAGCTTGAGGGACGCCCGTGGGACCCAGCCACGTTGGGCACGGTTCCCGGTCGTGGGCCCCGGCCTCGAAGGCGCCGAATTCCGACGCTCTGGATCTGCCTCGCCCGAGGGAAACAGGGGTCCCGTGCAAGATCCGAGTCAGTCACAACCCCGTGGAATCCAGCAGGCGGTCGAGGTACATCGACATCCCCGCCCGGTCCTGGATCGGAGCACGGAATCGGAGAGCCTGCGCTACTTCATCGCTCAGCCAGAGGAATAGGGTCCGGTGTCCGCGGAGAGAATCCGCGATCGACTTCGCTTCATATCCAGCTACGGTCTCCGAAAAATCTCGAACGGCCCGCGGGTCGGCCCAACGCTCGAAGAATCGCGCACCGTGCCAGAGGTCGCGGCCGCTCGGACCGTGAACGAGCGCATGCCAGCGCGCGGTTCGGACCAGGAGCATTCGGAGGTAGCCGTTGGTCGCCTCCAGGGCCGTGAGCAACTCTCCTCGGCGGAGCTTCTTCGCCGTCCAAATGAGGTGAAACCAGTAGTCGTTCACCAGGTTGGAGAAATCCGCCCACGTCGGTGGGACCGGGAGTGCCTCCTCTCCGGGCACGACTAGGTCGGAAGAGTCTTTGTTGACCAGCGTACGGAAACCCCGCTGGAGCACCTTGGCCGCCCGGGCGTCGGCCCCCACCAGTCCGACAAAACCTACCGGAAATACGGCGAAATCGACGTCCTGCCCGTCCTGGAAGAGCACCCGACGCTCCTCTCCCGAGTCCAGCGCGTTCCCTTCCGTGTGCGAGGTCCAGTACAATCCGAGACCACTGATCCAGCCCTCGTCCCGCAAGACCCGGTCGGGGTCGCGTGCGAAGACCGCAACGTCGATGTCCGAGAACGAGTCCGCCGGCACTTCCTTCCGTGCCTGTGAACCTACGACCAGGGCCAGGCGAATGTTCGCGTCATTCTCAGCCCAACGTTGGAGGCGGGCGATCCAGGAGGTCGCCGACGAGGGTCGCATGGTGACGCGACGGGCCCCTCGGTCATAAACTTTCGAGCACCCTCCTTCGACAAAGTACTCGCACGGTACGGGCGATGGGTGCGCATCCGTACCGCGTTGCCTCTCCGACGTGGCCGCCGCGCCGGGGGTCCGAACCGACCCACCGGTCGTCCCGGTCCGGTGTCTCGGCCGTGTCCGCTCAGGGGAGTCCGGCGCCCGTCCGCAGCGCTTGCACCTTGCGATGAATCCCGATCGAACGGGCGACCAGGAGACCCGCGCTCAAGGAGAACAGCGCATCGATGACGCCGAGCGCGATCTGCTGTTGGACGGGAGGGTACCCGCCCGGGTTACTCCCGAACCCGAGCGCGCTAGGGAACAAGACCAGCGCCAGGGCCAACCGGAGGACGAAGGCCCCGAGAAACAACGCAGCGAGCGAGAAGCCGATCTGGTACGACACGGCTCCCGACGGGCCGCGCGTCACTCGCGTCATCCGCTCGGCGACGTCGGTAAAGGTCAGTGAGGTGACGATCAGGATCGCGACGTCCAGCGCGATCAAGTACGGCAGGGACCACGGTGTCAGGAGGATCGACTCGAGTTCGCTGACGCCCCAAAGTACGAGGATCAGAATGGGGAGGAAGATGAGTCGGGCGCTCGAGTACGCGACACCCTGCGTCATCGCGTACGAACGACGTACGATCAGAAGGACGATCACGACCTGAATGAAGACCGCTGTCAGCTCGGAGGAAGTTAGACCGGTCACTCTCGGACTCTGGGGCAGCGCAGCGGGGATGGGGTGGCAGGTAATGACACCTCTGCGAACCGGCAATGCGTGGGTCGGAAAATGCCGGTCATGGTTCGGAAGGTCGGTCGCACCCAGGTCGCCGGTGGTATTCCTTTCCGAATCTACGGCCCATGAACCGGAGCCCCACGGCCGTGGTACCTGTGGGGGACCCCGTCCGAAGGGTGCCCGTGGAGACGGGGCCCATCCACGACCTGCTCGGAGGGGTTCGATCGACCCACTCCGCGCGAAAGGGCTACCGGCGGTCGTCGCTCGATGGTCGAAGGGCAGGCCAAAAAGCGCCGATCATCAGTGCGTACGTGACGAATAAGGGGGACATCGCCACGACGATCGGACCGACCGAGGCGATGAGAGCCACCCAATTGGTGACAAATTCTGTCAAGAGCTGGACGGCCAGATCGCCGACGACCAGGCCGGCGACCGTTGCGACGCCCAGGGACCAGGTGAACCCACCCCAGCCGAGTGTGCTACACCACGGCGTGCCCACGTGTCGCGCCTCGTTCTTCAGGCCGTTGAAAAAGTTCCCGAACGCGAGGACGACCACACCTCCGACCGGCAACGCGATCCAGAAAGGGGCCGCCCCAGACCCTCCACCCCCCGTTGCAATGCTAAGAGCGCCGGTACCCGCGGTACCTCCGACCCAGAACAGAACGCCGAGCCATGCCCACCCACGCGTGGATGGGATCGGCATCCTAGTGCCGCTTCTAGCCAGGTAGTTCGACATCCCGACCGAAAGAGCTAGTGCCGGGGAGCGCATGCTCCCCGAGCGTGGTGCGCCGCGTTCGATCGATCTCCAACGAGGAAGGGACGAAGCTCGCCCGACTCTGCCGCCACCCCAGCGATGCCATCGAGCTCCACCGAGCGATGGTGATCCTCTCCAGTGCCCAGGGGTTCACTCCGCCCTACATCGCCCGACTCGTGGGCTACTCCCCCGACTGGGTTCGGACCCTCATTCGAGAGTTCAACCTCCACGGGTTCAAGATGCTCAAGCCGAACTGGAAGGCCGGGGGGAACTGGAAGTTCACTCAGGAGCAGAAGGACCAACTGGTGGCGCTCGCCACTCGCCGGCCGAGGGACCTCGGCCTCCCCTACTCCCAGTGGTCCCTTTCACGACTGAGGGACGAGGCGAGGAACCAGCGTATCGTCGACTCGATCTCGATCGAGTGGCTTCGCGTCGTGCTCGACGAGGCGGACATGAGTCACCAGTCGATCAAGAGCTGGAAGCAGTCCAGTGACCCCAAGTTCGAGGAGAAACGGAAGCGGATCGACCGGCTCACTCACAAGAAACACAACCCTCCGGTCGTGCTGAGCATGGACGAGATCGGTCCAATCTCCCTTCAGCCCCATGGAGGTCAGGGGTGGTTCCGGTCGGGCCACCCCGAGCGGATCCCCTCCACCTACAAGCGACTCAAGGGCACTCGGTATCTCTACCTCACCCTCAACGTCTACCACCAACAGCTGAGCGGTCGATTGTATCGGCACAAGGGAGGAGAGCCGTGGCTGGATTACGTCCAGCGAGAGGTAGAGCGGTACCCGAAGGACGAGGGGATCTACCTAATCCAGGACAACCTGAGCGCCCACTGGACCCCCGAAGTGCGAGAGTGGGCGAGGAACAACCGAGTGACCTTGGTGGCCTCGGCGACCCAGGCCAGTTGGATGAACCCGGTGGAGAGCCACGCAGGCGACCTCCAGAAACTCGTGCTGGCCGGGTCGAACTATAGCTCGTGGACCGAGGTTCGGAGAGAGGTAGCCCGAGCGATCTCCTTTCGGAACCGAGAGCGCGGGCTACGCAAGAAGCGGTTCCGCGACGCTCAGATGGGCAAATGGAAAATCCACCGACGACCTATCTGGAAGCGGCACTAGCTGGTTCGACCATGTGGAAGTCAAGGAGATCTTGCGGACGCGTCCATCCGAGTGGAAGGAACGTGTGGTGCTGTGAAGTGACGCGCACACGGAGTCGCGCCCAAGGTAATCGACGGCGCCCAACTGCGGTTGTCATAGTGGCCGTGCTCGCATTCTCTGTGGTGTGGGTGACGGGGCAGGGACAACCCTTAGGCCCGATTGCGCCCGCAGGGGGGCCCGCCTCAATCCTAGGCGAATCCTTCGCAACTAGAGGGTCTCTCCCGACGACCGATTTTGATCGGAGCCACTCCGCACTCACCCGGTGGATCCCCACTTCTACCGCCTACACGCTCGATCCACTCAATGCAACCCTCTTGCAAGGCGAAATCAATCCACCCTCTCCGGGGTACTCGCAGGCCGTACTGGATGTTCCATCGCTCGGGGAGTTTGTCGTAGGAGACTCCGCGGGAGATTTCGCCTATGTCATCAATGCGAGCTCAGGCCACGAAATTCGAGCCATAAACCTCGGTCCTCCGAGCTTGCAGTTTTACGGAAGCGACCCGATCGGTTTCGCATTCAATCCGGCCAAAGGGCTGCTCTACGTTTCGCTTCTCGGTGACAGTTCGGTTGCGTTTGTCAATCTCTCTTCGGGGAATGTGCTAATGAACCTCGCCCTCCCCGGTCATCCGTACGGGGTCGTCTTCGATGTAGCGGACAATCAACTCTACACGACTAACGACACCGGGGTGTTCGCTCTTAACGGGACGACGGGTGCGGAGATCGGGTTCTTGGCAATCCATTGGGGTGTCACGCCCATAGTGATCGATCCATTAACGGACACCCTCCTAACCGCCGACAGCGGAAACAGCACGGTTTACGTGGTCAACATTTCAACATTTAGTGTGACCACAAGATTCTACACGTCGCATAACGGTGGTGGCGTTGACCCAACCGCGTTGATTTTCGACCCTTATACGAAGCAGGTTTACACGGCCGATCAGGACGGAAATGTCAGCGTAATCAATGCCGAGACTTACCAACTCAATGCCACAACACCTGAGATAAATCTAGGCGGGTATCCCAACTCACTCGCCATCAACCCCGTCCGTCACGAAATCTACGTCAGTAGTTGCCATCAGTTCGGGTTCCGGTCCTGCGTATTCTACGATTCCAACGATTCCGTGGCGAGCTACACCCTTCCCAACTCATGGCCGGGATGGCTCGCCTACGACGCCCCGACCAAGCACTTGTTGATCGACAACAACAACGACACGCTTTACCTTTTCAACGGCTCGAACGACCTACAGGTCGGTTTCGTGCCGATGGTCACCTCGTACCTAGGGGGCGTACTCGACCCCTCAAACGGGCGCGAATACGTCGCGACGCCAGCGCTCGGAGGGGTATGCGTGCTACCAGGGACGGTCACGGTCTTGATGCCTGGCCCGGAGCCTTCCTTCGTCGCGACGGTACCGGTCGGGGACGGGCCGAGCCAGGTGGCATACGACTCTGCCGACGACCGAGTCTTCGTCACGAATTACTGCTCAAACTCAGTGACAGTGATCGACCCTACGAATGACTCCATACTCCGGGCTAGTATCCCAGTAGGCTCCGAACCATACGGAGTCGCCTACGACTCTCTCAACGACACGATCTGGATTGCGAACTACAACTCACGGAACCTGACCGTACTGAATGGATCGACGCTCGCGACTGTTCGGACAGTCACCCTCCCGCAAGGGTATCCATATGACTTGGCAATCGATTCGATTTCCCAGTCGGTTTTCGTCTCTGACATTTTAGGCAACTCTGTCACTGTGGTGAATTCGACCACCTACACCATCTCAGTTTCATCGATTCCCGTCGGATCCAGCCCCCAGGGGTTGCTTTACGATCCCCAGAACGGAGACGTCTATGTCGCGAATGGTGGCTCCAACAACGTCACAGTACTGAATGCGGCAAACCGGAGTGTGGCCGGGTCCATCCGTACGGCAGGGGGGACCACAGCTCTAGCCCTCGACCCGATCGACCACCTTGTGTTTGCCACGGACGCGGGGGGAAGTCGAATCGTCGTCATCGACGCCCTTGACAATCAGGCGGAATTTCCGTCTCTTCCGGCCTCGGGAGAGCCGCAGGGCGTTGTGTACGTCCCGAACGACCACCAGTTGGACGTGCTGAATTTCGGTGCCAATGCGATCAACATTCTTGCCAACGTCCCGACGCTTTCAAACTTCACAGCGATCCCAGCTCAAACTGAAGTGGGCGACCCGTTCGCATTCTCTGTCGCGGCTTCGAACGGCACTCCTCCCTACGCATTCTCGTACTCTGGATTACCGCCTGGCTGCGCATCGGCCGACAGTATCGTCCTCGAGTGCACACCAACCCTCCCCGGCCACTTCGTTGTGACACTGACCGCGGTTGACTCGGCGGGCTACTTCTGGTCCACCAGTGTCAACGTGTCGGTATGGACCCACCTAGGGTCCGGAAACCTCAGCCTGACGCCCTCGACCATCGACTTGGGGATGACCTCGGACCTAGTCCTCACAGGCGCGGGTGGAGTTCCTCCGCTCAACTACTCGTACCAGGGACTCCCGACCGGTTGCGTTTCGTCCAACAATTCCACGTTGAGCTGCAAGCCCACGGAGGCGGGCATTTTCACTGTGGTTGGGACGGTGACAGACAATCTGGGAGTGGTCACCGTCGCTGGGACGGATCTCGTTGTCGATCCGCTTCCTCAGGTGGAAGCTTTCGTCGCCAACCCTTCGACTGTTCCTGTGAACTCGTCCTTCCTCCTCCTCGCGAGTGTGTCTGGGGGCACCCCCCCTTTCAACTACTCGTACGACGGCCTCCCGCCCGGCTGCCACTCCTCTGACTCCACCGAACTGGAGTGCGTACCGACCGTTCCGGGGAGTTACACAGTCAGGCTCACTGCGAGCGACTCCCTCGGGGAGAGTGTGAACGGGAGCCTACCGCTCATCATATTGTCCTCACCGGTCGCGACGCCCCCTCCCCAGATCATCGCTTTCTTTGCAGACCCGTCGACGGTGACCATCGGAACTAATGTCACTCTCTACGTTATCCACACGGGTGGGACCCCTTCCTATTCCCTGGGTTGGGCGGGGCTTCCAGGTGGTTGTACGGCGAACACTCAAACATCCTCCACCATCACATGCCGTCCCACCCAGGTCGGGAACTTCACGCTTCGAGTCAATCTAACTGACTCGCTCGGTCGATCGGTCGAGGACCGGACATCCTTGACAGTGCTTCCGGTCGAGGTTAACGCGAAGGTTCCCCCTTCTGCCTCGGTGGTTTCAGAACTGACCCTCGCGTACGTTGCGTTTGCAGCCGCTGCCATTGGGGGCGTAGGCGGGGCGGTAGTTGCGGGTCTTGTGTCCCGGCGCAAACCAGAACCGGCGAAATCCGTGCCTCCCCCTAGATAGGGAAGCGGCCCTTATCGACTCTCAGACCGGCCCCGCATACTCACGAGGACGTGGGCAACGTCCTCGCCGTCGACCAACCCTCCTGAGACTCTCCTGGGCGACTGGCGTACGGCGGCGTGGTTCAAATCGCGGTTCGGGTTTTCGGAAGGACCTTCCCCAGGACGGATTGCGTGGGCGTCGGGTCACGATTCACATCAAGACGCCAATTGACGAATCCGTCAAGAAGAAGGCTGAGAGACGGAGCGTCGACCTGCGGTGTCGGAAAAGTCCTGCGCGGCGTCTAGGGATTCCTGAGGTGGGCGGCCCACTGCCTAACTGACGTGGTCCAGGCCTTCATGGCCACCGGGTGTTCGTGCGAATCTTCTGTTGTAGTCGGAGAGATGGGGCTGGGCCCGTCGTTCAAAGCGGGCAGTGGCGGAGGCGGTGGCCGGTGCCGCGTGTCCCGCCCCGTCCGGGTCACAACGGCCCATCGGTTCCCGAAGGAAATGCCAGGTTTGGCGGGCGACAGATTCACCTCCTCGGGGGGTTCGAATACTCGCGACGGAACATTTCCACGAGGTGATTAGCGGGGCATGGAGTCGAACCCCCGGGGGGTTCGAATATCGAGAAAAGTGGGGGACCAGCAGTCCTGGAGGCCATCACCTCTCGTCTTGGGTTCGGGCAATGACACGACTGGGATACCTTCCAAGAAGCAGCGATAACAATTCGACCCGGGCTAGTTCACTCGATTCGCCTGGGAACTTCCCACGAGGGCTCCCGGAGCCGTGCGGAGGCCCGCGTGGCGTTCCCGGACGCCGACAACGACGAGGAGGACGGGGTCGACTCTCGGCGGTTCAGCCTCATGGAGATCACGAGCGGCCTCCCAGACGACTCGCGGGAGGCGGATGAGCGCGCTGCGGTGCGGAACCTACCCGACCTGCGCGCTCGCGTGAAGGCGGCCCGCCCCCTGGTCGCGAGCAGCCCGGGCGTGGCCGATACGCTCTCGCGCGACTGGCGCCATGCCGCGTGGTTCTACGCGCGATTCGGGATCACCGAGGGGCAGTTCAGAGGCAAGGGAGCCCTTGGGACTCTCGACCCACTGGCTGAGAAGGGTGCCCTTCGAGGAATCGAAGAAACCTCGAAATCGGGTGTGGTCCACTGGAGGTAGGCGAACTGCCCAAGGGCCGCGGATGGGCCCCTGGCCGCACGCGTATGATATCGGGGAAAGTGCGTCTAACCCGTTCGTGTAATCGTTCTCGCCTGTTTTGCGCTCGAGCGAACAGATTTGAGGGGGAGAGGCATGCTCCCGGTTGGATGTGCCGATGGCGGTAAGTCGCCGGAGGAGACAGGCCACGTCTCGTACCCTTTGCCTTGTTGTCCTGATTGTTGTAGTGGCGTCTTCCGTAGCAATGGGCAACACGACTCGTAAGGGCTCGCTTGCCGCCCCAACATCCCCTTCGTCACTTCTTCGGGCTGAGGACAACAACTCGTCATCCTCACTGCTGTTACCCTCTTTATCCATCTCCTCATTTGGAACTTGGCCGATGTACGATCAAAACCCCTTCCGCACAGGCGATCAGGGCATGGAGCGAACCCTAGCCCGGACGAACGCCAGTCTGCTCACAATTTCTCCCCACTTCCCATTCGCCCCCTCCTACCTTCGGGCGGTCGCCGGCTCAGTTGCCGTGGCGAACGGCACGGCGTACTTCCCTTCCGCCGGCGGGAACCTCGTAGCATTGAACGTGACGACAGGGACTATTCATGGGAGTAGCTCATGGGTTGCCAACACCACTCACTTCGGGATTATCAACTGCTCCGGATCGCCAAGCGGGCTAGTTTCTACCCCGGCCATTTGGGGGAATCTTGCCATCGTAGGAACCGGGGGTGCACTCGGAGCCCAGGGGTACGGATGGGTACGCGCATACAACGTTACCGGCCCGAACCCAGGCACGGCCCGGTGGTCCACAAACCTAACGGGGAGTGTCGGCGGTTCCTGGGCAGGTGCTTACACCTGGTCGAGCCCGGTGATCGCGGGTGGTGATGCCTACATTGGGCTCGCTAGTGGTTGTGACGCTCCTCTTGTGCAGGGCGCTCTCTTTCAGCTCAATGCCACGACCGGAAACATCCTCAACGTTGCACATATGGTCTCAACCGGCCAGACGGGCGCTGGAATCTGGAGCTCGCCGACTGTGGACCTTAAGAACCACACAGTCTGGGTAACCACCGGCAATGAGAACAAGCACCAGATCTACCAACAATATGCCCGTTCTCTCATCGCGTTAAATACCAGCACCTTCCAAGTCATCGGGCACGCCCAGGAAGGGACCCCTGGGACCGACCAAGACTTTGGAGCCGGCCCGACCCTGTTCTCGACTTCATCGGGGGTTCCTATGGTTGTCGCGGTCAACAAGAACGATTCTGCCTATGCCTTCGCCCGGAGCAACTTCACGGGCAACATGTCGCCGAACGGAGGGGTGAAGGGATGGGTGTGGGAGAAGTACATCGGCGGACCAACGACCCCGGGGGCGATCGCACCCGCTGCATTTGGAGACAGCCAACTTTACTTCGCTGGGGGGCCGGAAGGGTCACAGGCTGGCAGCGTATGGGCCCTCGCCCCGAGCGGGGCCACAATCTGGCATGTCGGCGTGGGGGGTTACATCCGGGCCGGGGTAACGTATGCGGACGGGCTGGTCATCGCCGCAGCAATCGGTTCTTCGAACAACGCCTCTTCTGTTATCATTCTGAACGCTACCAACGGCAGGCTGATCGCTGAGTACAACGCGAGCGGGCAGGTCAACGGGGAGCCGGCAGTGGCGGACGGCCGCGTCTACTTCGGAACGGCGTGGGGAAACGCCGGTGGGCCGGACTTCTCGGCTCCCGGCTCGCTCTACGCTCTTGAGATCCCCATCCACGCTCAACCCAATGCATACCCGGGGACCGTGCCTACTCCGGTGGTTGTGTTCGACGGCCTCGGTATCGGCGGGTCCCCTCCTTATTCCTGCGTATGGATCTTTGGCCCTGGGGCTAGGTCGAATCTCTGTGGCTTGGTGAGCTATTCGTACACCAGCACCGGGGTTTACGAAGCCAGCCTCTGGGTGAATGATTCGGTAAGCGAATCGTCCAGGTGGATCTATACTATTCAGGTCGTTGACAACGGGGGATGCCTCTTAGGGCATCCGTGTTCTAATTGGATTCTCGTTGGGAACTTCACGACGGGCGGCTGTTACGCTCAGCCCCCCTCGCTATTTTGTCCAGTGAATGGGCTGCTAGACTTCGCTTCGTACAGTTCGGGGGGGACGCCCCCCTATACGTATCTCTGGAACTTCGGAGACAGGACACAATCGGAACTCCCCACCCCGATTCACCAGTACTTGGAACCGGGTGAATACACGGTTACGCTGACCCTTACTGACAAGAATCACCTACAGGCCTCGACACAGTTCGTGGTCACGGCGACCTGAGTCGAAGGCCCCACACGACGCAGGGCCGCGTGGGAAATGTCGATATCCGACATCGGTGGACCGCATGGGAGAAGGAACGGACGTCGCGGAGGACGGTCATTTGATGCGTGTCGAACCTGGCGCGTACGTGGTACGGGGTGGGTACAAGCCATCCAGTCGACCCTTTTGATCATCCTTCTGGTTTCCTCCATCCCTTGGGGGACGATTCACTCACGGCCCTTTGATGTCCCCTCTAGCGGAGAGCGATCAGTCTCGACCTCGGCCGAGGTCGCGGCTGTTGCTCCGACTCACTCGGTACATGCTGAAGGGCGTACCGAGGTGACAAACTCGCGGTGGGCCCCTACCACAACCGCATACACCTTAGACCCGCTCAACAGGACTTTGATCCAGGGAGCGTTCAGCCCTCCCGCTCCTGGGTATCCGTGGGGCGCGCTCGACATCCCGTCACTTGGTGAAGTCGTTCTGGGCGACAGCCAAGGCGGCGATGTGTACCTGATAAATGCCACTAACGGCGGTGAAGTACGTGCATTGCCTGTGGGCAACACGCCGGACGCATTCGCCTATGATCCGACCACAAGAATTCTGTACTGCACCCTGGCAGGAGGCGAAGATGACTCGATTTCGTTCGTGAATCTGTCCACCGGGGAGGTCGAAAGGACGTTGACAGGGATCCACAACGCCGGAGACTTGCTGTACGATTCATCGAACAATCTACTCTATGTAACGAACTGGAGCGGACTGCTTGAATTGAATGGGTCGACAGGCTCGGTCGAATCCTACCTACCCATTCATTGGGGGGTCAAACCGCTCGTCCTCGACCCTCTCACTGGGTCTCTGTTCGTAGCAGATGCTGGCAATGGCACAGTCTACATAATCAACACGAGCCTGAATCAGGTAAAATCGAATCTGACGATCCATAACAGTGGCGGCGGCTCGGCGGTTGCGATGCTCTTCGATCCGCACAGCCGGCAGATCTACACGGCCGACTACGGAGACGGAAACGTGTCTGTTATCGACGCTACTTCTATGAAGGTAAACCGGACCACCCCCGAAATCAATTTAGGAGGCGTGCTCACCTCCCTTGCCCTGAACCCCACGACCCATGAGGTGTATGTCAGTAACTGCGCCCCGCCCCCCCTCAACTTTCGAACCTGTATCATCTACGACTCAAATGACACTCTCGCGTCCCAGACACTCCCGGACTCCTTTCCGGCCTTCCTCGCGTACGACTCGGCCTCGAGTCACCTGCGGGTCATCATCAACTACGAGTCGAGCTATGGGTTCAGCGGCTCGGACGACCGCCAAGTTGGTTTCGTATCGATCGTTACCTCCTACCTCGGGGGGGCGTTGGATTCAGCGAACGGCCTCGAATACATTGCGACGCCGGCGCTGGGGGGGGTTTGCGTGCTCCCGGGGACGATCACCGTCCTGGATCCAAGCCCGAAACCTTCCTTCGTCGCTTCTCTGCCAGTCGGAGATGGTCCCAGCCAGGTGGCCTACGACTCAGCCGACGGTCGAATCTTTGTCACGAATTACTGCTCGAATTCGGTGAGCGTGATTGACGCGACGAACGATTCGATAGTCCGCCTTGATCTCCCGGTCGGCTCCGAACCGTACGGGATCACCTTCGACTCTCTCAAGGACACAATTTGGATTGCGGACTACAATTCACAGAACCTGACAGTGCTCAACGGGTCCACGCTTGCGACGGTCCGGACGGTCACCTTGCCGCTAGCATATCCGTACGGTCTGGCAATCGACCCAACCGCACACTCGGTGTTCGTCTCGGATATTGTCGGCAACGCGGTGACCGTAGTGAATTCGACCACCTATAGCATTTCAACCCTGATGATCCCAGTCGGATCTAGCCCCCAAGGGATCTTTTACGACCCCCAGAATGGAAATGTGTATGTTGCGAATGGTGGCTCGGACAACATCACGGTAATCAATGGCACGAACGATAGTGTAGTCGAGTCAATCGCGACCGCCGGAGGGACGACGGCCCTCGCCCTTGATCCGATCGACCACCTGATCCTCGGCACCAACGCGGGGGGAAGTCGGATCATCGTGCTCGACGCACTCACAAACCTAGCGGAGTTCTCGAGTCTTCCAGCCTCCGGGAACCCGCAGGGGATCGTCTACGTCCCAACGGACCACCAGGTTGACGTGTTCAACTTCGGAGCCAGCGCCATCAACATTCTGGCCGACGCTCCGACCCTTTCCAACTTCACTGCGAACCCAGCCCAATCCGAGGTTGGGACCCTGCTTACCTTCTTCGCTATCGCCGCCAACGGCACTCCTCCCTACGCCTTCTCGTACTCCGGACTTCCCCCCGGATGCGCATCGACCGACAGCGTCGTCATCGCATGCACGCCCACCCTCCCGGGCCAGTTCGTTGTGACCCTCACCGTCGTTGACTCGGCGAGCTACTTCTGGTCCGCCACTCTCAAAGTATCTGTGTGGACCCACTTAGGGTCCGGAGCCCTGAGCGTCAGACCCCCGACGATCGACTTGGGGATGACGACCACGTTCGCCCTCACCGGGGCGGGTGGAGTACCGCCGGTCACTTACGCCTACCAGGGCCTCCCGTCCGGCTGCTCCTCCTCCGACAGTCCCTTCGTGAACTGCACCCCTGCGGGGGTGGGCAGTTTCGTTGTGGTTGGGTTCGTGACGGACAATCTCGGTGTGGTTTCTGTCGCTGCGACTGGTCTTAGGGTGAATCCGCCGCCTCTGGTCGAGGCGTTCGTCAATACCCCCACTACCATTCTGGTGAACTCGTCCGTCCTCCTCCTCGCAAGTGTCTCTGGGGGTACTGCCCCCTTCAGCTACTCGTATCGCGGGCTCCCACCCGGATGCTCCTCCACCGACTCCACCGCACTGGGCTGCACGCCTACCGTTCCGGGAAACTTCACCGTCACCCTCACCGCGAGTGATTCCCTAGGGCGAAGTGTGAACGCGAGCCTACCAATCACCGTCTTGCCCCCGCCGGTCGCGACACTTCCTCCACAGATCTCGGCCTTCTTTGCGGACCCATCGACGGTGACGATCGGAACTAATGTCACTTTCTACGTGCTGCACACAGGTGGGACTCCCTCCTATACCCTGAGTTGGACGGGGCTCCCCGCTGCTTGTCTGGTGAACAATCAAACCGCCTCCACCCTAACATGCCGCCCCACTCAAGTCGGTAGTTTCTCGGTCCGGGTCAATCTGACCGATGCGCTCGGTCGATCAGTGGAGAGCCGGACCTCCCTAACGGTGCTTGCGGCCGAGCCAAACGCCACGGTTCCCCCTGCCCCACCCGAAATCTTGGGATTGACTCTCGTCTACCTTGGGGTGATAGCCGCAGTTATCGGGGGCGTCGTGGGGGCAATCGCGACGCTTCTCATCTCGCGTGGCAGACAGAAGCCAAGGAATGATACCATGTCGACGTAGCAGATGCCCGGCCTGTAAAGGCTGGTCAACCGGACTCGGACGTGTAGGCGGCCCGGGTGTAGGCAGCGACCCTCCAAAGTCTGTCCGGACCCCTCGCGCACGAGCGGCGCAAGGCGGCCTGGTTCTCCGTGCGGTACGGGATTATGGAGGGACAGTACCGAAGAGGGGGTTCCTTCCACGTCGGATCCCGATTCACATCATGACGCCGATTGACGAATCCGTCAAGAGAACGGCGGAAAGCCAGAGCCTAGATTGCCGGTGTGGGAAGACCCCCTTCACGAGGCTCATGGATTCCTGACTTCGGAGGCCCTTGGCCTGATAGCCGTAGTCCACGCCTCCATGGTCACCTGGGGTCTTGTGCCACTCTGCTATCATGGTCGGAAAGATTGGTGTGGCCCCGTCCGTCCAAACAGGCTGTGACGTAGGTCGTGGCCGGTGCCACTGGCTCCCGCCCCGTGCGGGTTCTACAGGCCTGACGGTTCCCTAAGGAAATGCCAGGTCTAGCGGGCGTCGGATTCACCTCCTCGAGGGTTCGAATACTCGCAACGGGGCGATTCTACGAGGTGATTAGCGGGGCATGGATTTGAACCATGGATCTACGGGTTATGAGCCCGTCGGGATTTCAGGACGGCCGGGATTCCCGGACGTTTTCCTGACTACCCTACCCCGCTGCGCGGCGCCCATGGAGGGCTCCGTATATGAGCTTCAACCTCGGCGGAGCGGACTCGATGGCCTCTCGATGGGTTCCTGTCGAAAGGGTCGTGCGTCGACCTCGTAGAATCACCGGGTGACCACAATCCCATTTACTCCCCCGTCGCGAAGTGAAGGGCATGCGGGTGGGTGCATTCTCCGTCGTCGAGTCCCGATCGGGCGCCTCGGCCGAACCGCTGGCGGAGCGCTTCGACGAGCTCCTCCGATTGGTCGAGACCTCGGAGCGCGCCGGGCTTACGTCCTTCTGGGTCGCGGAACATCACTTTCAATCGAGTGGATTGTGCCCATCTCCGCCCGTGTTGCTGGCGGCCGCCGGCCAGCGAACCGGGTCCATCCGGCTCGGGTCCCTCGTGTGCGTGCTCCCGTTTCATCGGCCGATCGACGTGGCCGAGGAGTACTCCCTGCTCGACGTGCTCCTTCACGGGAGGCTCAACCTGGGGGTCGGCTCCGGATACGTGCCGCTCGAACTCGACGCCTACGGGGTCCCGGGGGCGTCCAAGCGGGAATGGTTCGATCGAAACCTGGCGGAGGTACACGCGGCCCTCCGGGGAGAGGCGATCGGGATTCCCGGGGGCGGGTCGGTGCGACTAAACGTGCGCTCTCCTCAGATGCCCCATCCCCCGATTTGGGTAGCGGCCCAGCGTCGAGAAAGCGTTCCTCACGTCGCAAGGGCGGGACTGTCCATCGCGTTCCTCCCGTACGCGACGTTTCAAGACCCTACCGAACTCGGAGCGTCGATCAGGGAGTACCGCAGGGCCCTGCCGGAGGGGGTCCAGGGGACGGTCTCCGTCGCGATGCCGGTCTACGTCGGAGAGGACACCGGACGGGCGACCCGGGCCCTCGATCGTCACCTCCAGAGTCGCCCGTCGTCGCAACAAGGGTTCTACGAAGGGGCCGTGCGCCGGGGTCCTTCCCTCATTTCGGCCGCCGCGGTCGAGCGGGCCGGATTCGCCCTGTTCGGCCCATCGTCCGATCTCCCCGACCGTCTCGAGGAGTTTGACCGGCTCGGCGTGGACGAGATCCTGGGAATGTACGACATTGGGGACCTGCCGGCCGAACGGGTCGTCCAGTCGATCCGACGGATTGGCTCGGTCTGCCCGGGGGCCGTCGGCCTCGCGCCGATGGGGGTTCGTTCGACCGCCGCTGCGAGATAGAAGAAGGGGCGGGGAAGGGGTTGGCTCCGGCGGTGTCGGGATCGACCTACGGGTGCTTGGCCATTTTGAGGATTTCTGCCTCAGGCACATCCTTCTGGTGGGTGTGTTTGAGGTGCCACTGAACCGTGGCGACCAGTTCCTTCTGGTCCTTCGAGACGACTTCGAACCCGTCGGCACACTCGACTTTCATCCTTCCGCATCCCATGGTTTCACTCTGCCCACCGTGCGGTGGACGAGGGGGAGTAGGACTCCGCCGGGATATAGGGGCTAGTAGTGGCCCCGAATGACAACAACCCGCGCTCTGCGGCGAAGGCGAGCCCCTCCGGCGGGCGATTACCTCGTCCGGCGGACCTTCGGCCCGGGTTTTGCAGGGGGTCGGGTTCGAGGGGCTCGACGCACCCGCCACGTGGCCGGTCCCGCGCGTTCCCACATCCCGTCAAAGTAGAGCCCTTGGCTCCGTATGAAATCGGGGTTGTCCGTCCAGATGGCCACCTCCTGCACTCCCCGTGCGTGTCCATTGGGAACCGGGAAGATCAGCACTTCCCGGTCGTCGACGATCGTCACGCGCGCCGATTGTGGGTAGAGCTGGCGGATCTCCAAGGAGGGGAACAACCGGCTCGACCGTTCGAAGCCGTGAAGGACGGACCGCACGCGGGGGTCGGATTCGACGATCATCCGGACGCGTCCTCCGGACCGGAGGAACCGGGGGATCTCTTGCTGGATCCCGTACTCGACCGAACGTCGAAGGCCACTGTGAGTGATCATGACGGACAGATTAGTCCGAGCTCGCTTCACCATCTCCCGTAGGAGGGGGTAGATCCCGGGCGCTCCTTGCAGGACTTGAAAGCGCGGCGCCCCCGCCTGGCTTTGATCGAGATAGGTGGGGAGCAGTTCGGTCAGTGCCGTCGCCAGCTTCTCGTCCTCGGTGACTCCGGAACGCTTGGTCTCGAGATGCTCGTCGAACAGGGTTCGGGGGGCGACGGGGACATAGCGTCGGGGGCGCTCGGCTGTCACTGTGACGGTCCCCCGGGCGCGGAGTGCATCCAACATGCGGTAGGCGACCACGCGGTCCGATCCGGCCTCCCGCGCCAGTTCCGGTGCGGTCGACGGTCCGCGTTGGAGCAGAGCGAGATAGAGCTGGGCCTCCCGCTCGTTCAAGCCGAAGCGGACTAGCGACTGGATCATCTCGGTACGGTCCACGGGAACTCAAACCTCGCCGCCGGGGACCCGAGTAGACGGTTGTCATTACAAAAGCTACGGGGTCACTCGATATCGAACGTCCCCCTCAGGCGCAGCCCGAGGGCCCGGATCGGGCGACGCGCACATCGGGCGCGCGATGGAGGCTCCGTGGTGCATCGCGACGGAGAGTCGGAAGACTCGCACCGTGCCGACCCGGTACGCCCGCCGAGTTTCACAGGACCGGGGGATGACCCCCCATCCGGAGGTTCGACGGGCCCGCGAATGTTTCAGCCCTTGGGGGGCTGGTACAGACCCACCGTGTTTCCTTCGCTGTCCTTGAAGTAGCCCGTGAAGCCCATGCTGCCGTCTCCGATGGGCTGTTTCTTCTGGATGATCTTTCCCCCATTCTTCTCGACCGACTTCTCGGCCGCGGTCAGATCGTCCACGATGATCGTCACGACCGGATGCTCAAGAGGGCCCCCGCGTTTCCCGATCCCGCCACCGATGGACCCAGGTTTGGTAGGCATTCCCTGGTCATCGACGGGTCCGGTGCTGACCATCGTGTAGTCCATCCCCGGCATCTCGTTCATCTTCCAGCCGAACGTCGTCGAGTAGAACTTTCGGGCGCGTTCGGGTTTGTCCGCGGGTATCTCAAAGTGGCCCACTTCTCCGGTCATGGCTCTTCGGGCGAGGGAGTACCTCGGCGATTAAAGGAGTTCGGAGAGAGGGTGAAACGCCCGCCCCCGACCAGGCCGAAGAGTGGAGTCTGAGACCGCAGGCGCGTCCGGGTCGTGCGATGTCGCGCGGATCCTGGCCGCGGCGGAGACATCGTGGTCGACCCGGGGGTCGACCGGGAAGTACGAAGCCTAGGGTCAGCTCCCGGCCGGGTTGGCGATGCTGACCGAGTGGATGGCCGGGAACTGGTACGGGACCAGTCTCCACGTCTTTCCCGCGTCGGGGCTGACGAAGAGTTGGCCGGTCGTCGTACCGACGTAGATCCCCGCCGGATCGAGGTTATCGGCCGCGATCCCCTCCCGCTGCACCCCGAAGTCGCCGGGAAAGGCCTTCGGGGCGAGCAACTTTCGCCACGTGCGGGTCTTGTCGTTCCACTCCTGGACCTGGAAGTACCCTAGGCCTGTCGTGCGGCCCTTCCCGTCGAGGCGAACGAAGTAAGCCTTCCCGGGTGTGGAGGCCGGCGACGCGACTCCGAACCCGAAGTCTTCGCCCAGCGGCTTTCCGATCCGAACCCACTTCTCCATCCGGTCGTGGGAGACATACATTCCCCCGTGGTCCTGCCGATAGAACGTGTCAGGGTCCGCGGCGTCCGCGACCACGTGGTGGACGCACTGGCCGGTCTCCGGGTACTTGTTCGGAAGGAACGGCGCTTCCACCCCCTTGTTCTTGGGGGTCCAGCTCTGCCCCCCGTCGTCCGAGCGGAACGTTCCGACGGCGGACAATCCGACGTACAAGCGACGGGCATCCCGCGGGTCGAGGAGGATGGTGTGCAGACAGGGGCCGCCGAACCCTGGGGCCCAATCCTTCCTGCCGGGGTGGTTGTTCAGACTGTCGACGGGTTCCCAGCTGGCGCCGAGGTCCGAGCTTCGGAAGAGCAGATGGGGGTCGGCCCCGAGGTAGAGCGTCTTCGGTTCGCTGGCGATGCCGGGTTCGATGTGCCAGAGGTTGTTGATCGGCCGCTTCACGGGGGTCGCAGGGTCGGATTCGTTCATTTCCGGTTTGCGATCCTTCTTCGCGGGCGCCAGAGGCGTCGCGATCTCCTTCCAGGTCTTGCCCCAGTTCTTCGATCGTTGCACGGTGGGGCCCCAGAACCCATTGTTCACGGCCGCGTAGAGGTCCCCCGGGTGCCGGGGGTCCGCCACGACATGATAGATCTCCTCCCCTTCGTGGGACACGGGGCCCACCTTCCACGTCTTACGACGGGTGTCGCCCTCGACCACGTAGGTCCCCTTCCGCGTTCCCACCAGAATCCGCAACCGATTGTCCTTCGGCATGTTCTCGATGTCCCTATCCTCCCGCAATCGAATGGAGGATATCTATGGTTCGGGCGCCGGTCAGGGGTGTGCCCACCCCCGTCGTCCCACTTACATCGACCCCGTCCACGAAGACCCGGACGTATCGGCGCAATTGTCCGGTCTCGTCCCGGACCTTGAACCGGAGACGGGGGTACCGCGTTTCCAGTACGTCAATCAGGTGCGCGACGGAATCCGCGGCCACCTGCTCCTTGCTCTTGGGGCCGAATTCCCGGAGCCATCCGTCGACGTGCACTTCGAGCATGGGGGAAATGGGAGCTCGGGGCCTGCTCATGTCGGTTTCGCTCCGGGACACGGTTCGTCTCCGGCCGACGCGGCCCCTCTGTCGTCGCACTCCAGCGTCGGCGTGCCCCGCCCGGATAAAGGTCAATAGAATGGGGGCCGTCGGTAGGAGATGATGGACGTATCATCCACCCCCGAGAAGGAGGGATCCCAGCCGAATCCGAAGCGAATCTCGATCGGATCCATTGTCGTCGATTGCACCAAGCTCGACCAGATGATCGCCTTCTGGAGCGAGGCGCTCCACTACGTTCCCCAAGGTCCCATCCGACCCGATGGGGTCATGTTGAAGGACCCCAAGGGTGGCGGCCCCAACCTGAACATGAGCCTGTCGAGCGAGGGCCCCCTCGCCGAATACCGGCTCCACCTGGACCTCTACGTCACCGACCCCCTCGCCGAAGCCGAGCGGCTGATCGGCCTAGGAGCGACGATGAACTTTCCGGCCGAGAAGGGCCGGGATTTCGTCACCCTCGCGGACCCCGACGGGAACCTATTCTGTTTGATCGACATCGATTGGCCCGCGGAACGGAACTCCTGGGCGGACGACTGGGAGTTCGGACGGCGAACCTGAGCCCCAGGCTACCGTTCCCACGCAGGGAGCCCGAGCGGACCGCCGAGATGGGTCTCTCGCTGGCCGTTGCTCCGGATGCGGCGAGGAGTGGTGGACGTACGGTCGGTCGTTCGAGACGCCCCCCCGGAACTCCCACGGAGCTCACGAACGGGCGAAGAGGGTGTCGGAGCTTCTACGACCGCTCAGGCCGGCGAGGAGGAGTGGTTGCGGATGGGGAAGTTGCGAGCCGCGGGAGGGATTTGAACCCTCGGCCTGCTCCTTACCAAGGAGCCGCTCTGCCAGCTGAGCCACCGCGGCGTCAGTCCCGACCCGACCCGTCGTCCCTCTTCCGCTTTCCGCTGGGGGTCGAGGCGCCAGGAGCATCGGGTGGTTCGCCCCAGGGAAACCCGAGCGAGGATTCGCTCCAGCCCGAGCGATCTCGAGCCGCGAGGGGCTTCTTCTCGAGAAACGCTTGCATGCCTTCCCGCTGGTCGCGGGTCCCGAACAGTCGGCTCCAGAGGTCGAGTTCGTAGTCGAGCGCCGCGTCGAGCGAGGGGTCGGCGGCCCGCAAGATCTCATACTTCGACGCGGCGAGCGCCAACGCCGGCTTACCCGCCAGCTCGACTCCGAACTCTACGGCGGTTCGCAGGAGGTCTTCTCGAGGAACGATCCGCTCGACCCAGCCGTCCGCGTGGGCCTCCGCGGCGGAGACCGGACGGCCGGTGTAGATCCATCGGCGCGCCTTGGCGACCCCGATGCGTCGGGGCAGGCGCTGCGAACCTCCCCATCCGGGCGTCACCCCGAGGTTGATCTCCGGTTGACCGAAGAGGGCATCGGGGCTGGCGAGAACGAAGTCGCACGCGAGAGCGACCTCGCAGCCGCCCCCGAGGCACACCCCGTGGACCGCAGCGATCACCGGGAGAGGGAGTCGCTCGATTCGTCGCGTGACCGCCTGACCGCGGGACCCGTGCACCCGGGCCTCGTCCGGGCCCATCCGGGCCATCTCGCGAATGTCGGCTCCCGCGGCGAACGCCTTCTCGGCCGCGCTCGCGAGGACGACCACTCGGACCCGAGGGTCCGCCTCGGCCTCCTCCAGCCGCTTCAGCAGGGCCTCGAGGACGGCTCGAGAGAGCACGTTCACGGGCGGGTGGTCGAGGGTGAGGACGAGGACGGCTCCCGTCCGTTCGGATCGGACGAGCGGACGAGCGACTTCGGTCGACATGCCGAGCGCCGACCCGAGCCGGGCTATTTATGCGCGGTGGCTTGCACGTCTCCGTGACGGAACCGCTCCCTCTACGACGCAGGACGTGGTCCGCCGGCGAGCCGGGGCGCTCCCGCCCGGGAGGACTGTGACGCCCACATTGGTCACCACCTGGTTCGGGGCCTTTCTCATCGAGGGTGAGACGGTGGTCCGAGCCGTCCCCTCCCCGCTCGACCCCGAGGCCCTCGGCGACCGGGCTCAGCGACGACGGGCGGGCGGGTTGACCCCCGAGGAGGATACTCTGTTGGGGGAGCGCGGATCCGCGGAATGGGTGACGCGCGATCGACGGGTCGCGGAACGCGGGGTTCGCTTCGACCCCACGGCGGAGGAAGCCATCGACCCCTCGGGCTCCGGAATCGACGGTACGCTCCAGCGTCGTTTGCTCCTCCTCGAGGCGGAACGGGCGCTCGAGGTCGAGTGGGACCCGAGCATCCACGTCCAGGAGGCCGTGCGGGCGGCCGCCGACCTCGACCGAGTGCGAAACCTCATCGGCGAACGTCTCGGAACGTGGGTCTCTCGGGACCGGCCGGACGTCGATCCGGGCGACCACGACCGGGCGGCGCGCGAGGCGATGACCCCCGTCGACGCCTCGACCCTGGGCCCCCGGGACCCGTCGCTCGCCGAGGCACGGCGCAAGTTGGCCGAACTCTTCCGGGCCGTCGAGGGGACTCGGTTCGCCCTGACGCACGCGATCGAGGTGACGTCACCAGGGAGCGCTCCGAACGTAGCGTCGCTCCTCGGCCCCGAGTTATCCGCGCGGATGATCGCTCAGGCGGGTGGCCTGGACCGGCTGGCACGGCTCCCCTCGAGCACCGTCCAAGTTCTGGGAGCGGAGCGGGCTTTCTTCGAGCACCTCCGCGGACGGGCCCCCCCGCCCCGCCACGGGCTCCTCTTCCTCCATCCCGCGATCCAATCCGCGCCGAAGTCCGAGCGGGGGAAGCTGGCCCGGGCCCTCGCGGGGAAGGTGTCCATCGCCGCCCGGCTGGACGTGGGGCGGGCCCCCATCCACCCCGAGCTCGCCCAAGCGTTCGACGCGCGACGCGGGGCGCTTAAGGCACGCCGTGGGGCCCCGCGCACCGCACGGAAGGACCGCCGTTCAGGCCTTCCACTTGACCGTGCAGCCCGAGACCGTTAGCTCCGCGGGCGTGACCGGGCGGTTCGCGAGGGCTTGGTCGAGGGCCCGCTCCAGGTACCGCTCGGTCACCCGTTCGGGATGCTGATGGTCGTTGTCGATGCGGCCCTGGTAGAGGAGCTTTCGGTCGCGTCCGAAGAGCAGTGGATGGGGCGTCACCAGCGCCCCGTACGCGTGCGCGACCGCCTGGGACTCGTCCACGAGGTAGGGGAAGGGGTAGCCTTTCTGCTGGGCTCGGAGGACCATCGCATCGAGGCGGTCTTCGGGATAGGCGCGGGCGTCGTTGGAGTTGATGAGCACGACTCCGAGGCCGCGGGACTCGTACCGTCGGCCCAGGTCGATCATCCGACCCTCCCACGCCTGGACGTAGGGGCAGTGGTTGCACCAGAACACGACGGCGAGGTACGGATACCGTTCGAAGTCGGCTAGGCGGTACGTCCTCCCGTCCACCCCCGGGAGCTCGAAGTCCGGGGCGCGGTCTCCGGGATGCAACGTGTACTGACCCAATTCCGCCATGGGCCGCCGAGCGGCCGATGACCATTAGTCTATGCGCCGGCCGTCCCTCCACGGCCGAGGAGCTGCCCCGTGCCGAACGCGTGGGAGGTACGGATCGACCCCTCCGGGCCGCTGGACGGCGCTCTCGCGACCCAGGAGGCGCTCCTGGGTCGGGGAGGTCTCGCCGTTCACGTGGCGGCGGTCCAGACGACGGTCCTCTCCTACGGGGTCGGGATCTCGGCGGACGCTCCGTTCGTGCGGCACGCGGAGGCTCTCGGGGTCCGAGCGGTCCGACGTTCCTCCGGCGGGGCCGGAGTAGTTCACCTGGCTGGCGACTTGGTGTGGGGAGTCGTCCTCCCGCGGACCGACCCTCGGGTGGGCCGCGACTTCGTGCGGGCCGCCCCCCGGTTCGGGGCCGGCCTCATCCGCGCGCTCGCCGCCCGCGGGCTTCGGTCGACCTGGGTCCCAGCCCCTGGCCTTTCGGAAGACTGCTGTCCCCTGGGGAGGCTCGGTCACGTCCTCGAGGTCGGTGGAGGGATCGTCGCGGCCGTCGCCCAGCACGTCAACCGACAGGCCTTGCTCCACCAGGGGACCCTTTCCCGGTCGGTCGATCGAGCCCTCCTGACGGAGCTCTTCGCCTTCGTCGACCCCTCAGTCGCGGACCGGCTCACCGGAGTGAGAGAGTGCGGGGTCGAGGCGCCGGCCGCCGAGCTCGCCGGGGAAGTCGCCGCAGGTCTGGTCGCCGCGTTGGACGCCCGATAGGACCCCGAGGCTACTTCGGGCGCGCGGACCAGAGCGTATCGGCCGCGGATTCGAGCCCGCGGCGGATGGCCTCCCAGTCGCCGCGGACCAGTCGGCGGTGGTCGACCACGCACGTCCCGTCCACGTAGACCGATTCGATGGCCTCCTCAGCAGCCGAGTACGCGAGGTGGGAGACCAGGACCTCCGGTCGAGCGGGCTGCAGCGTGGGATGATCGAGCCGGACGAGCGAGAAGTCGGCCTGCTTGCCGACCTCGATCGACCCGATCGCGTCGGCGCGGCCGAGCGCGCGGGCCCCTTCGATCGTGGCGAGGTCGAGGAGCTGCTGGGCCGGAAGGACGGTCGCGTCCCAATGGTGGTTCTTCTGGACCAGGCCCGCGAGGTGCATTTCCCGGAGCATCGAGAGCGAGTTGTTCGAGGCGACCGAGTCGGTCCCGAGTCCCACGGCTGCTCCCGCGGCCCTCAGTTCGACGATCGGCGCGACCCCTCCAGAAGCGAGCTTCAGATTCGAGCTCGCACAGTGGGCGACGGCGACGCCCGCCTGGGCGAGGCGGGTGATCTCCCCACCGGTCAACCACACCGCATGGGCGGCGACCTGGCCCGGGCCGAGAAAGCCGATCTCGCCGAGCCAGTCGGCGGGGCGACGGCCCGTCTTGGCTTCGTGTTCGGAGACCTCCCGACGGGTCTCCGAGAGGTGGTAGTGGACGAGGGTCTTTTCCCGAACGGCGAGGTCCCTGGCCCCCAGCCAGGAATCCGCGCCGCAGACGTAGACTCCCTGGGGAGCGACGAGCGGCACGACCCGGGAGTGGTCGCGCCAGCGCGCGATGAATCCCGCGGCGTTGTCCAGGGGTCGACCTTGCTGGGTCGTCATCTCGGGGTCGAGGACCGCCCACCCGAGGAATCCCCGGGCGCCGAGGGCCTCGACCGCCCGGGCGACGGCGTCCTGGAAGTAGTAGAGGTCGAGGAACGAGGTCGTTCCCCCGAGGAGCATCTCGGCGATTCCCGCGCGCGCGCCCGCTTCCACGTCCGCCTCGGTGCGGTGCGCGTCCACCGCGAACAACGTCTCGAGGAACCCCGCGAGTTCCCGGTCGTCCGCGATCCCGCGGAGCGGATGCATCGCGACGTGCGTGTGGAGGTTCACGAAGCCGGGGACCAGGGCGACGCCCGACGCGTCCACGACCTCCGCCCCTTCGCCGGGGGCGCGGGGTCCTACGTGGGTGAACCGACCCCCCTCGACGCGAACGTCCGCCCGCACCACGCGGCGCGTGGCGTCCTGGGTGACGACGAGGGCGTTCCGGAAGACCCGCGGGGCCGCGTGGGCCTCCGACATCACGGAGGCCCCGCCGGGGGCGCCGAACTCAGCCGCTCTTCGGCCGCCGGAGTGTCCACCACCGACGGCTGGATCTCGGGGAGGTCCTTGAGGCCCTCCCTCGTCCGGGCCTCGATCGACCCGATCTCCCGGAGCATCGCCCGGACCCAGGAGCGGCTGAACACGATCGCGAACGGTGCGACCGCCAGCACGGCCAGGATCACGTCGATCCAAAGGCCCGGGACCCACCCGGCGCTGGGCATTCCGAGGATGGTCGCCGCGGTGTTCGGGATGAGGACGACCGCGCTCACGAGCGCGAGGATGAGGGCGACGTAGGCGATCCCGAGCATCCGGATGTTCGAGATGTTGGCGACGGCCGCGATCTGGTTGGAGACCGAGCCGAGCCGGTTGGTCGCCTCCGACAGACGGTTGGATTCGGCCGCGTTGCGGAGCGCGAGGAGGTCCCGGATCGACTGGCCGAGCCCGTTCGAGAACTCATCGAGGTGGGAGAGCTCGGCTTGCACCCGAGGCAGGGCCTTCGCGAGACCCGGGAACCGTTCTCCCAGGGGCCCGTCCAATTCCTCGACGGCGATCGAGAACCGTCCGATCGCCTCCCGCAACACGCGGAAGGTCCGGTGAAGGCCGCCGAGCTCGCGGATGGGAACGGTCTCCCACTTCGCCTCGACGCCATCGACCCGTTCCGCGAGGGACTCGAGTCGCTCGATGTAGGACCGGGCGGCGGCCTGGAACAGGTTCACGAGCTCGGCCGTAGGTCCGGAGAGGCGCAGCCCTTCGGCGAGGAGGCTCGACGCCGCTCGGGGTCCGATCCAACGGATTCCTTCTTTGGAGACCCAGACTCCGTGGGCCGTCGAGCGGCCGGCGGGGTCGAAGGTCGAGAGAAGGAGCACCGTTCCCGCGGCTCCGTGGAGGACCGGGCGGGAGGGGAGCTTCTCCGTGGGGTGGCCCACCGCGCGCAGCGCGTCGGCGACCGTTGCTTCCCCGTCGAGCGAGTCTGCCACGCCACCCCGCCTAGATGTCGAGGTTCGTCACCTCGACGGCGTGCTCCTGGATGTAGGCGCGACGGGGTTCGACCTCTTCCCCCATCAGGATCTGGAAGAGCGCGTTGGCGCGGCCCGCGTCGTCCACCGTCACCCGGAGCAACGTCCGGGCTCCCGGGCGCATGGTCGTCTCGGCCAACTGCTCGGCGTTCATCTCGCCGAGGCCCTTGTACCGCTGGATCGTCACGCCCTTCATGCCCCCGTACTCGGCGAGGACCCGGTCCCGCTCCTCGTCCGAGTAGGCATAGCTCATCCGGCTGCCCTTCTGCACCCGGTAGAGCGGGGCCTGGGCGATGAAGACGTGCCCTTCGGTGATGAGGACCGGCATCTTCCGGTAGAAGAGGGTCAGGAGGAGCGTTCGAATGTGGGAACCGTCCACGTCGGCGTCCGTCATGAGGATGATCTTGTGGTAGCGGAGGCGGGCGACGTCGATCTCGTCCCCGATGCCGATCCCGATAGCGGTGATCAAGGCCCGGATCTGCTCGTTCTGGAGCATCTGGTCGAGGCGGGCCTTCTCGACGTTCAAGATCTTCCCCCGGAGCGGGAGGATCGCCTGGAACTCCCGGTCCCGGCCCTGCTTGGCCGTCCCGCCGGCACTGTCGCCCTCGACCAGGAAGAGCTCGCACTCGGCGGGGTCCCGGGAGTGACAGTCCGCGAGCTTGCCCGGAAGTCCTCCCCCTTCGAGCAGTCCCTTCCGGCGGGTGAGCTCCCGCGCCTTCCGGGCCGCCTCGCGGGCCTGGGAGGCCTGGACCGCTTTGGCGATGAGGGTCTGTCCGACGGAAGGGTGCTCCTCGAGGAACTCCGCGAGCTTGTCGTGGACGGCGCTTTCGACCTGGCCCTTGACCTCGGAGTTTCCGAGACGGGCCTTGGTCTGACCTTCGAACTGGGGCTCGAGGACCTTGATGGACAGGACGGCGGTGAGCCCTTCCCGAACGTCCTCTCCGGTCAGGCTCTCCTTGTCCCCCTTGACCCAGCCCCGCTGGCGGGCGTAGTCGTTGATCGTGCGGGTGAGCGCCGCCCGGAGGCCGACGACGTGCGTTCCCCCATCGACCGTGTTGATGTTGTTGACGAACGCCACTGTGGTCTCGTTGTACCCGTCGTTGTACTGGAGGGCGACCTCGATATCGGTCGTGTCCCGCTTCGCATGAAGATAGATCGGGGGCTTGAACAGGGCGGTCACGGCCTGGTTGATGTCCTCGACGAACTCCGCGATGCCCCCCGCGTGGTGGAAGGTCTCTGAGGTCTTGTCGCGCTCGTCCTGAAAATTGATCCGGACGCCCGCGTTGAGGAACGAGAGTTCCTTCAGGCGCCGGGCGATCGTCTCCTTGTCGAATACGACCGTCTCGAGCACGGTCGCGTCCGGCTTGAACCGGGTCTCGGTCCCGGTCGAGTCCGCCGGCCCGACCGTCACGAGCGGGGCGACCGGGGCACCGCGTTCGTACCGTTGGAAGTACTCGTGCCCATTTCGCCGGACCCGGACCTCCAGCCACTCGGAGAGGGCGTTCACTACGTGGACTCCGACGCCGTGCAGCCCACCCGAGACCTTGTACGCCTTTCGGTCGAACTTCGAGCCCGCGTGAAGTACCGTCATGACGATCTCGAGCGTGGGCCGGTGGTACTTGGGATGCTCCTCGACCGGGATCCCCCGTCCGTCGTCGCGCACGGAACAGGTCCCGTCCGCGTGGATGGTGACGTCGATCCGCGTGCAGGCGCCGGCGAGCACCTCGTCGATCGAGTTGTCGACGACCTCGTTGACCAAATGGTGCAACCCGCGGGAGTCGGTCGACCCGATGTACATCCCGGGGCGCTTCCGGACGGCCGAGAGTCCCTCCAGAACTTGGATGGAACTGGCGTCGTACGCTAACGGTTCCATCGTCTCTTGGGCCATCCGAAACCAACGGTAGAAACCGAGGTGAAAAGACGAGCCGAGCCTGCGTTATAACGCTTGGGCCGGGGTGGAAAATCGACCCCTCCGGGACCCCCCTTTCGGCCGTCGGAAACCGACCCGGAACCGGGTCCGGGTAGGTCCGGTTCGGAGAAGGATTCCGGCCCGAGTTCCCGGAGGATTTGGTCGCGACAAGACCTAATAATGCGGGCTTCCTCCTCGGCGCCGGTGGGCATGTCGGACGAAACGAGGGAGACCCCTCCCGAGGAACCTCCCCCCTCTCCCCCGACCGAGGCGACCCCGCCGTTGGTGGGCGGGTCCGAGGACTGGTCGACCCGGTACAAGTACCTCCTCGCGGACTTCGAGAACTTCCGTCGACGGACCGAGCGGGAGCGGGAATCGATCACCCGTCAGGCCCGCGGTGCCCTGATCCGCGAGCTTCTCCCCATCTTCGAGGCGTTCCGCGCAGCCCGCGCCGCGGTCGCGGGTCTCCCTTCCGCGGACCCGGTCCGCCACGGTCTCGAACTCCTGGACCGAGAGTGGACGACGTTCCTGAAACATGAGGGCGTCGAACCGATCGCCACGGTCGGACAGCCCTTCCGCCCCGAGGAGGAAGAGGCCGTGGGCGACGCCGTGCCCAGCGACTCGGTTCCTGCCGGGGCCGTCGCGGAGATCGTACAGCAGGGATACCGGTTCTTCGGCGGGATCCTCCGCCCCGCGAAGGTGATCGTCGCCCGGGCTTCGACGGAGGGGACGGCGGAGCTCGCGACCCCGGAGACCGCTCCATGAACGACTCTTCCGAGATCTCCGGATTTTACCGGAAGTCGATCGCGGAACGTCGGGCCGTCGCCCAGGAATGGGCGGGGCTCACCGAGCAGGAGGCCCGGGCGTGGGAGTTTCCGCCGGGGGTCGACCCCGGCACGTTTGACCGTATGATCGAGAACGTCATCGGCGTCATGCCGCTGCCGCTCGGGATCGCCACGAACTTCCGGATCAACGAGAAGGACTACCTCATCCCGATGGCGATCGAGGAGCCCAGCGTGGTCGCGGCGGCCTCGAACGCCGCCAAGGTGGCCCGGGGCGGAGGGGGGTTCTTTGCCCAATCGACCGATCCGGTGATGATCGGCCAGGTCCAGATTATGGACGTTCACGACCCCTCCGCGGCGCGGCTCCGTATCCTCCACCACCGCGACGAGCTCCTCGCCGCGGCGAACGCGAAGGACCCCGTGCTGGTCAAGTTCGGGGGCGGCGCGAAAGACCTGGAGGTCCGGATCCTTCCTTCCCCCCGGGGCGTCATGGTGGTCGTCCACCTCCTCGTGGACGCGCGGGACGCCGGCGGGATGAACGCGGTGAACACGATGTGCGAGGCCCTGGCGCCGGAGCTCGCGCGCTTGGCCGGGGGTCGGTCGGTGTTACGCATCATCTCCAACCTGGCCATCCACCGGCTCGCCCGCGCTCGGGCTACGTTCCACGCCGACCAATTGAAGACGGAGACGATGACCGGCGCGGAGGTCGTGGACGGAATCCTGGACGCCTATGCGTTTGCGGTGGCCGACCCGTTCCGCTGCGCGACCCACAACAAGGGGATCATGAACGGGATCTCCAGTGTCGTGATCGCGACCGGGAATGACTACCGGGCGATCGAGAGCGGCGCCCACACGTTCGCGGCGTGGCAAGCCGCAACCGCCGGTGCCGTCGTCCGTCCGCTCACCACGTACGAGAAGGACCGGGACGGGAACCTCGTGGGGACCATCGAATTCCCTGCCCCGGTCGGATTGATCGGAGGGGCCACAGCGGTCCACCCGACCGCGAAGGCGAACGTGAAGCTCCTGCGCCTCAAGTCGGCCCGCGAACTGGGGGAAGTGCTGGCCGCCGTCGGCCTGGCGCAGAATTTCTCGGCGCTCCGCGCGCTCGCCACCGAAGGGATCCAGCGGGGCCACATGGAACTGCACGCCCGAAACCTCGCGGCGAGCGCCGGCGCCCGGCCCGACGAGGTCGACCGCGTGGTGGCCCGCCTGGTGAGCGAGCATGCCATCCGCTTCGACCGGGCGAAAGCCATCCTCGACGAGCTCCGGGCCGCGGGATGAAGGTCGGAGTCCTCGCCCTCCAAGGGGACGTTCCGGAGCACCTGCGCGCCCTCGAGGGCGTCCTGCCCAAAGGGTCGCTCGTCCCGGTGCGACGACCGGACGAGCTCTCGCATCTCGGTGCCCTCTTCCTGCCCGGAGGCGAGTCGACCACGATCGCCCGTTTGCTGTCCGAGTCCGGACTCTGGACCGCCCTCGCGGCAAAACTCGCGGACGGCCTGCCGGTGCTCGCGACCTGCGCCGGCCTCATCCTCCTCGCTCGCGACCTCGCGCCGAGCGTGGGGGGTCAGGACCCTCCGACCTTTGGTCTGCTGGACGTCCGGGTCCGACGGAACGACTACGGCACGCAGCGCGAGTCGTTCGAAGCCGACGTGCGGGTAGAGGGGGTCGCCGGTCGGCCGTTCCCCGGCGTATTCATCCGGGCCCCGCGGATCCAGGCGGTCGGAGCCGATGCGCGACCGATCGCCTGGCGAGGCGAGGAAGTGGTCGGAGTGCGTGCAGGTCCGGTCTGGGGTCTGGCTTTCCATCCCGAGCTCTCCGGGGACCCCCGGATCCACCAACTGTTCCTGCGGGCCGCGTCGCGCGCGCACTACCGCACGTAAAGCGCCCAGATCACGAGGAGCAGGAGCGCGGCCCCGACCGCGGCCACCGCGAGCTTCGTCGTGGTCGGGACCGACTTCCAGCTTCCGAAGAAGACCGGGACGGGTCCGATCAGCACGAAACCGCCCACCTCCGCCGAAGGGACCTCCTCGCGCGCCCGGGCTGCGGGGGCACCGACCGGCCGCTCGACCGGTTCGGGCCAGGGAAGCGCGAGCGGCAGTGTCAGGAAACCCGCGAGCAGGAGGACGACCCCGCCCAGGAATTCGGCCGACGAGCCAAAAAAGATGGGCAGTACCACGAGGAGCGCTACCGACGCGGACCCTCGAACCAGAGAGTCTGCGATGAGGGCAGCCCCCGCCACGAACAGGGCCAGCGGGAGCAGCGCGGCGCGGCCCATGCCCGGCGACACGTCGCTCCCGGGACAAGAGAATGCCGACGCGCTAGTGGTAGGTGTCGAACCGGTAGGGTTCGAGGGGGAGCTCGCCGAGAGCCATCAGGAATTCCGGCGGCGTGAGGACCGGCTTGGGGTAGTTCGGGCCATCGTCCAAGGCGATCCGCGGGCATGCCGTGTTCACGTACGCGTCGAGGGCTCTCCCCTCCAGGTCCCGGGGGTCGAGCCGGTCGAACGTGATGAGCTCCGCTTCCCGCCCTCGGGCACGGGCCCGTTCCTGCAGTGCAAGTGCCGTAGCCGAACGATTCTGCCCCCCGAACGTGGAGACCAGGATCCCCCACCGTCGAGCGTCGCGGACCGAGGCGACGGCCAGGAGACGTCGTCGGATGAGCCCGGCCCGGTCGATCGGCGGCTCGAGCACGTTCTGCAGGGGGTCGAGCGACCACACGGGGCGGTCGACGGCAAAGGCGAGGCCTATCGGGTGGAACCGGCCCGTACCGAGAAAGACAAACCCTTCGACCTCTCCGGCCACCGCCTCCGCCCCGGTGTAGTTACAGCCGAGGGCCTGGGCCGCGTAGGCGAGGCGTCGGTCGCCCCGCTCGATCCGCACGTGATAGCCCCGCCGGCGCAGTTCCTCCGAGAGCGGCGACACCAGGTCGAGGTGCTGGACCGATGCGACCAGTCCGAGCTGATGCGGTAGGTGGGCGCCGTCGATCAGGTCCGCGAGCGCCCCGGGGTCCCCGCCGGGTTCTCGCATTTCTACGAAGTACGTAGGGCGGGGGAGCGAGACGTTCGGGATCGGGGCATGCCCGAGGACCACGGCGACGTCCGCGCGGGGCGCCTCATCCTTCGAGGGGAAGTCGCACGCGCCGAAGCAGGGACGTGCCCCCAGCACCACGGTGGCACCCGTCTCGGACCGGATCCGGTCGACGAGTTCGGTGGCGTTCCGGACGAGCCCCGCGGGCACCTGGAGGATGATCCGCCGGGGGTGGGCTTCCCGGAGCGCCTCGAACAACTCCGGGCCGACCCGGGGAAAGACCCATGCGTCCTCGGCCGGATGCGTCGTCTCCCCCATACGGGGTTGCCGAGCCGGAGGAGGCGGCTAAGCGTTGCGGGCGGCCCGCCCGACGGACCCGACGAGGAGCGCGACGGCCTCCCGGTTATCCCCGTAATGGAGCCGGGTCGCCGCCTCCGCCGGGGTCACCCATTCAAACGCGTCATGTTCGGGGCTCAGTCGCGGCGCGAACCCCGTGGGCACCTCGACGGCATAGGCATGCAGGCGCCACACCTCCCCGTTGTCGGCCCGAAAGGGTACTTGCCAATCCAGGGACCGGAGGTCGATCGGGTCGGCCAGCCCTGTTTCCTCGAGGAGCTCCCGGCGAATCGCCGCGTCGAGGGTCGGGTCCTCCGGATCCACCTTCCCGCTGACGGGCACCCAGATCGAGCCCCGCGCGGGGGGCCGCCGGAAGAGGAGGACTTGGAGCGGGTCGCGGGAGTACAGGTATCCTTCCACGCACTCCCGGGCGATCGGTTCGTCCGGCCCGGGGGGTCCCTTTCGAACCGGTGGAACGGCGGAGGTCGTCCGGTCCATCGGAGTCGAAAGGACCTAGCGGCTCCGCGTCATGAGCTTCATGATCGCTTCCGCCGGCTCTCCGGAGGATTGAAACAGGGCCTCGATGGCTTCTGAACGGGACACCTCGGCCTGGTCCATGACGAGTTGAACATCCTCCTCAGGGGGCCCGGCGGCCGGCGTCGGGACCGCTGCGCCACCGGTCGAACTCGGCAAGGGTCCGGCCGAACGGGCCCGGATCTCCGGGGTGCCCACCACCTGGTACGTCCGTACGCCCTGGACGGTGAGCGCCGTCACTTCGGGGGATTTGAAGATGTGGTCCTTGGTCTTGGTCCGAACGATGACCTCCTCGACGCCGGGGATCTCCTCGGTCGTCATCCCGAGGCGGCGCATCATCATCTCCATCTGGCGCTGGTTGCGGGGGCCGCCCGGGATCATGGGGTCCTCTACGGTTCCTCGTCCTCGGTCGCCGACCGGATCCGTCGCTCGAGTTCCGGGTCCACGACCTCGGTCTCGTCCTCCGCCCCCGACTTGGGGCGCCGACGACCCTTCGTCCGCCGGGTTTCGCGGGTGCGCTGGACCTGGGACGTAAGTTCGTCCATCAGGCCCGAGATGCCGGCCATGAGGTTCCACCCCGTGTGCGAGGCGTAGAAGATCCCGGTGTCGGTGTGGAGTCGCGCCTCGACCGTGAGGTCGGACGTCCGATGCGTCGAGTGGGGGCTCAGGTGAAGGCTGAGGAGGATCGGCCGGACGTGGTGCGCGATCCGTTTGAGGGACCCCGCGACCAGGTGGTCGATGTCGGCCAGCAGCGCCGGGTCGCTCGACCCGCGAAGCCCCGTGACCTCGACGTAGACGTCCTCGACCCCGCCTTTCCCGTGCGCCGGCGCGACGCTCCCCACCACGAGACTGAGCAGGTCGGTTTGCGCCAGGATCCGCGTCGGGCGTCCGTTCTCGAGCACGAACACGCTCGAGATCTTTTCCCGAGTCATGAGCCGCGCGGCGTCCAGCGCGTCGGAGCCCACCGCGACCGTGAATGCGGGGGAGCGCATGATGGAGGTGACCTCGACGTCCAGGGCCGAGCCTCGGGTCACGACATCGAGCTTCCCGCCCACCGTCGGGCGCCAGAGGATCGCGCCAAGGTCCTCGAGTCCCACAGCCCCGACCAGCTTGCCCCTTTTGTCGACGACCGGAAGGGCGTGCTCTTCGAGGAGCCGGATCTGACCGATGAGATGGCGGATCGTATCGTTCTCCCGGACGAAGTACGACGCCGACCGGCCGATCTTCTCCACCGGCGCGCGGGCCAATCCCGAGAGGCCAGGGAGGGCGCGGACGAGGTCGGTACGACTGATGACGCCGAGAAGTTCCCCGCGCCGTCCCACGACCGGGGCGGCCCGGAGCCCGGTCGCGAGCAGTTCGGCCGCCACCTCCGGAAGGGTCGAACCCGGCGTGACGAGGGGAGGCACCACCAACAGGTGGCCGACTTTCGTCGCCACCGACCGGCTCGACCGACGGGCGATCGTCTCGAACGTGATCATCCCCAGGAGGCGGGAGCGTTGCAGGACAGGGATCTCGTGGATGTTCCGGGAGCGCATGAGGCCGAGGGCGCGGGAGATCGGCGCGTCGTGGGGCAGGGTTACCGGGCGGGCGGTCATCAGGTCCCCCGCGAGGGGCCATGCAACGGGCATGGTCGCCAATCCGGGGCGTAGGCTTTAGCGACTACGGTTCGAATCGCATCCGGTCACGGGAGCGGACGGGCCATCTGGTACCCGTTCTCGCCGTCGGAGTAGTACCCCTTCAAGAGGTCGATGACCGAGTACTGGTATCGTGCGTAGAACCGGATGGCGGTGGCGTTCGACACGCGGACCTCGAGCGTGACCCGCCGGTACCCGCGATCCCGGCACCGGTCGAGAAACGTCCGCATGAGGAGGTGGCCGACACCAACCTCCCGATGCTGGCGATCGACCGCGAACATGAGGACCCGCGCCTCCCGCTCGACCTGGGAGACGCCGAGGAGGAATCCGACCGGAACTTCGTCCGGGTTGGCCGCGACCAGAAACCCCTCGGGCCACTCCCCGCTTAAGGAGGGGTAGAGCCCGGGATCGTAGTGTTCGTGGAGGGAGTCGGCGACGATCGCGGCGATGAACGGGACGTCACTCGGCCGGAACCCCCGGAGAGTGACGGCCAGCCGGTCCTCGGGCAACGGAACGGCCCGGGGGGACGGAGCGGTATCAGCGATACATCTCACCCGGCCCTTCGGGTTCGGCGGAACGCATCGCCGACATCGATTGCTTGGTCTGCTGGAGGGTCTTCCGGACCCCTTCTTCGATCTCGCGCGCCTTCTCCCGCAGGGGTTTCGTGTCGAGGGCGAGCAAGGGGACGAGCGGGTTCAGCGTCTCGATGACCTTCGCGGCCGCCCGCGCGTCCGGGTAGTCCTTGTGCGCCTGCGCCACGAAGCACAGGACCGGTATGGTCCGGTTGATCGCGCCCAGCAGCAGGCCGCCGGCCAACCCGGTCACGACCCCGTTGGCCGCCGCGAACTGGTACTTTTCGAGGAGCGGCGCGGCGGCCCGATTCGTCATGGCCACCACGCGGGCGTCCCCGCCGACCTCGGTCTCGATCGGTTGGCCCTCGATCGCGACCACGAGCTGGACTCCCTTGGCCTCGGCCCAGTCGAGGAGTACTCGGCCGAGCTCGTTCAGCATCCCGGGCGACGGTTGGATGTCGGCGATCAGGACGACGAGCTGGTCACACGACCGGTCGATGCCGCAGACGAGCTTGCTCGCATAGAATCGGACTGGTGCGCTCACGACGCCCTCCTCCATGACGACGGTGGGCGGAAACTCTTCGCTGATCATGTAGGCAATCGGGCTCATGTCGAGCGCGTGGACAAGATAGGAGACCGCGACGGAGCCGACCAGCCCGTGCGTAGGAAACCCGACGACGAGCATCGCCCCCTTCAGCGGCTCGTCCCGGGTGTCGACGATGTGGATGTTCGAGGCGCCCATGTGGTCTGGTTACTGGAGGGCCCCGAGTTCCTACCGTTCGTCCACTTATTGGTCTTTGGTTGGGAAGATCCGGGCCGCAGCGAAAGGCGTTTTCGAGCGAATTGTAAGACGTTCCGCGGGGAGCGTATCGAGGAAGAATGAGAACAGCTGTCTCATTTCAGCCCGAAACCTGGCACGTTACGTGATATCACTGCAGGTGGACCGACGGCGGCCTAACGCTTAAAGAGGGGGACCGAGCATTCACAGTCCGCTCCGAAGCTATGAAAGTCCTGATTACTGGCGTGGATGGGTACTCCGGTTGGCCTCTCGCCCTGCATCTTCTCGCCCGCGGACACGAAGTGGTCGGAATTGACAATTTCGTCACGCGGAAGCGCGTGAAGGAGGTCGGGAGCTGGTCCGCGACCCCGATCCCCACGTTCGCGAAACGCCAGGTCGCCGTCCGGGAGATCATGGGGAAGGAGCTCGGGTTCTACCGCGGCGACCTGCAGAACTACGACTTCGTCCACCACGTCCTCCAGGCCGAGCACCCGGACGCGATCGTCCATCTCGCCGAGCAGCGGAGCGCGCCCTACTCGATGATCGATGTCCACCACGCGGTCGCGACCCAGGTGGAGAATCTCACCGGTACGCTGCACATCCTCTACGCCATGAAGGAAGCCTGCCCCGACGCCCATCTCGTCAAGATGGGGACGATGGGAGAGTACGGGACCCCGAACACCGACATCCCCGAGGGATTCTTCGATGTCGAGTTCCACGGTAGAAAGGACCACCTGCCCTTCCCGCGCCAGGGCGGCTCGTGGTACCACTGGAGCAAGGTCTTCGACTCCGGGGACGTCATGTTCGCGGCGAAGATCTTCAACCTGCGCGCGACGGACGTGATGCAGGGCGTCATCTACGGCATCCGGACGCCGGAGATCACGGACGACCGGCTCCTCACACGGTTCGATTTCGACGAGACGTGGGGGACGGCCCTGAACCGGTTCATCGCCCAGGCCGTTCTCGGTTCGCCCATCACGCCGTACGGCCGGGGCGAGCAGAAGCGGGGATTCTTGGCGCTCGAGGATTCTATGCAATCCCTCCGCCTGGCCGTCGAACACCCGGCCGCTCCCGGCGAGTATCGCGTGTTCAATCAGTTCGACGCATCCTACTCGGTCAACGAGCTCGCCGACCGGGTCGCCCGCATCGCCGGCGAATTCGACCTCAAACCGGTCATCGAGCACCCCGCCGACCCCCGGGTGGAGGCCGAGCAACACTACTACCAGCCGATCCACGAGCACCTCCCGGCGCTCGGGTACCGCCGCACCCGCGAACTCGACGAGGTCGTGCGGGAGATCTTTACCGACTTGCTCCGGTTCCGCCGGCGACTCGAGGCTGGGCGCCACGTGGTCGTTCCGACGGTCCAGTGGCGCGTACCGGACAGCCGACCGTTGCTCAAGGCCCGGGCGGCGCCCGAGGCTCCGCTTCCCACGCACCCAGGGTCCCCCTCGTTGGACAGTCCGGCCTAATTCGGGAGCCGATGCACGCGGTCATCACCCTCGCCGGTGAAGGCACGCGCATGCTCCCCTGGAGCCGGGGGCTGCGGAAGGAGTTCCTTCCGCTCTACGATCGTGGCACGAACGGCTCGTTGGTCCTGAAGCCGGTCGCCCACCTCGTCGTGGAATCCCTGGTCGGGGCCGGCGCCCAGCTGGTGACCATCGTCGTCCAGCCCCGGGACGCCGGGTTCGTGCAGAACTATTTCACCATCGACCACAACTTCCTCAACCGGCACAAGCGCCACCCCGACCGGTTGGTCGAGACCCGGAGGTTCTATCGGACCCTGGACGAGGTCCGTTTCGTCTTCACTTCCCAGCCCCGCCCGGCAGGTTTCGGGGACGCGGTCCTCCGCACCCAGGGCGTCGTGGGACACAACCCGTTCCTCCTCCACGCGGGCGACGGGATCGTCGTCGAGCGCCACCGGGGCGCCGCCCTTCGGGCGATGTCCGAGCTGCGCGAGCGGGAGAACCTGGACGCGGTGGTCCTCGCCCGGCGCGTGAAGAACCCTCGCCACTACGGGGTGATGGAGGGGCGGCCCGGCAAGAAGGTCGGCGAGTACCCCCGGCTCGATGTGACCCGGATGGTCGAGAAGCCGGACCGGCCGAGGAGCCATTGGGCCGCCGCGGCCGTCTACACGTTCGGCCCCCGGCTGTTCCCCGCCCTGGAGGCCGTCCGGAAGGAGAAGCGGTCGCCGGAGCTCGAGCTCACCGACGGGATCCAGAAGATGATCTCCGACGGGGGACGCGTGGCGGCCCTCCTGATCAGCCCCCGAACCGGGACCTGGAGGTCCGTGGGTTCCCCCGAGGGGTACGGGCACGCGCTCGCTCAGACCCGCCGTGAGGCCGAACGGGCGGCCGGTGCCGCTCGGAACGATTAAGACACTTCCGGCGTTGGCGGCGCGTCGTCTACGAGGGGCGCTGCCTCCTCGGGACCAGGTCGGAATCTCGATGAAACGCCAGATGGTCGATATGCTGGCGGAGCTGATCAAGATCCCGAGCGACCCGACGTCCGACAAGCAGGAGGTGCTGGACTACGTCCAGTCGTTCACCGACCAGATCCACATGCGGAACACCCTCTTCGGGGACGCCCAGGCGCCGAGCCTGCTCGCGGAATACGGGCAGGGCGGCGTGGTCCTGTCCGGACATCTCGACACTCCCCCCATCGGGGACTACTGGAGCTTCTCCCAGAGCCAGCTCGCCTCCGGAAGGATGTACGGCCGTGGCGCCGCCGACATGAAGGGGACGGTGGTCGCGATGCTCGAGGCGGCGCAAGACCTCGTGACCCGGAAGATCCCCGTCGTCCTCGCGTTCACGACCGACGAGGAGACGACCATGCAGGGCGCGATCGCCCTCTCCAAGACCCTCCCGCTCCGCCGAGCCAAGGCGGTCGTGGTCGGCGAGCCGACCGGCCTCCGCGTCGCGCATGCCGAGAAGGGAGTGTTGGACCTCGCGATCGAGACCCGCGGGAAGGCGGCCCACGGCGCCATGCCGCATCTCGGGGAGAACGCCATCGGCAAGATGATGCGGATCCTGCGCGGGCTCGAGTCGTTCAAGGGCCGGATCGCCCACCCCGAGCTCGGGTCGGTCACCATGAACCTTGGTACGTTCCACGGAGGAAGCCGTCTCAACGTCGTCCCCAACAAGTGCACGAGCGAGGTCGATATCCGGTTCCCCCCGCCCTACACCCCCGAACAGCTCTACCAGGAGGTCGAGGAGCACCTGCGGCGGATCAAGACCCCGTTCACGCTCCGGCGGATCCTGACGATGCCGGCGGTCCAGATCGACCCAAACGCCGAGCACGTCCGCATCCTCCGCGAGGTGGCCCAGGCCGAGACCACCGTCCTCGTCCACGCCTCCGAGGCGGTGCACTACACCCAGGTAAACCCGCGGGTCGTGATCTTCGGGGCTGGTGAGGAGGAGCTCTCCCACCAGGCCAACGAGTACGTCAAGGTCGAGGCGGTCGCCCGCGCCACGGAAGTCTACAAGAAATATGCCCAGCGGCTGGCCGCGGCCCGCTCCTCCTCATCGTAGGCACCTCCGGTCGACGGCCGGCTCCGGCAACGGCGTTATCAAGGGACCGGCGCGGTACCTCCTTCCGGTGAAGATCGCCCAGGTCTCGATGCGATTCCCCCCCGGGCCGGGGGGCGTCGAGCGGCATGTCGCCGAGATCTCCGGCCGCCTCGGGGCTCGGGGCCACCGGGTCGACGTGTTCACGAGCGAGCTGTACCGGGAATTTCCGATGCAACGACTCGGCCCGGACGTCCCCCGCGAAGAGGCTCGCCCTTTCGGGAACGTCCACCGCCTCCCGGTCCGGTCCCTTCCCGGACCGCTCCACTACCCGTTCTTCCGCGGTCTGGAATCCGCGCTTTCTCGTCAGCAGCCGGAGGTCGTCCACGTCCACACCTACGGGACCCACCAGGTGGCGGTCGCCGGCCGGTACGGCCGGGCGACGGGCACGCCGTTCGTCCTCACGGCCCACTTTCATCCGATCTGGTCGATCGAGGGGGGTTGGGTACGCCACCGACTCCGAGGGTTCTACGACCGACGCCTGGCCGGACCGATCGTGCGCGCGGCCGCGCGGGTGATCGTGCAGACCCGGGAGGAGGAGCGGCTCCTCCGATCGCTCGGGCTCGAGCTCCCACCGGTCCACGTCATCCCGCCGGGATACGCTCCCCTCGCCGCGACGGCCCCCGGCGGTACGTTTCGCGCGCGGTACGGGATCACCGGACCCTACCTGCTGTTCGTCGGCCGACTCGCGTCGAACAAGGGGTTGCTCCCGCTCCTCGAAGCGTTCAGGACCGTGGCGCACGACGCACCCAGCGCGACGCTCGTGCTCATCGGGGAGGACGGCGGGATGCGGACCTCGGTCGAGGCGGCCGCGGTCCGGCTCGGCCTCGGAGAGCGGGTGCGGATCCTCGGCCACGTGCCGGACGACGCCGTGCTGGCCGATGCGTACCGCGACGCGCGGCTCACCGTACTTCCGAGCGAGTACGAGGCGTTCGGTCTCGTCCTCCTCGAGTCGCTGGCGCAAGGGACGCCCGTCGTCGCGTCCCGGGTCGGGGGAATCCCCGAGTTCGTCCCGGACGGCCAGGCCGGCCTGCTCGTGACCCCGAACGACCCCTCCGAACTCGCCCGAGCGATCCTCCGGCTCTGGGACGACACGTCGCTCGCCGGCCGGCTCGGCGCCTACGGACGGGAGGTGGTGGTCCCCCAGTACACGTGGGATCGGTTGGTCGACCGGCTCGAAGGGGTCTACCGAGACGTGGTGGGCCCGTGAAGATCGCGCAAGTGACCCTGCGATTCGACGCCCCGGGGGGCGTCGAGACGAATGTCCGCGAAGTGGCGCGCCTGCTGAAGGCGTCGGGGGAAGACGTGACGGTGTACGCGAGCGACCTCTACGACGAAGCGCGCTGGGACCGGCGAGACCACTACGCTCCGGTAGTGGACGGGGTGCCGGTCCGTCGCTTCCCCGTGCGGAAGCGACTCGTCCCGGGCCTGACGATGCCCATGATGGTGGGTCTGATGGACGCCCTCTCCGAGAGCGGGTCCGACGTGCTGCATGCGCACTCGCACCGGTACGGCCATGTGCTCGAGACCGCGGCGGTCGCCGAACGGCGAGGGATCCCGTTGGTCGTGACGACGCACTACCACCCCGCCGACCACCGGGAGCCCGCGTGGAAACGTGGGATGCTCCGATTGCAGGACGTCGGGTTCGGGGCGACCGCGTACCGAATCGCCCGGGCGCTGGTCGTGGAGACCGAACGCGAGGCCGGTCTCGTGCGCGAGTTCGCCCCGGCCGACCGGATCCGTGTGATACCGCCCGGCATCGACCTGGCCCGCTGGTGCGCACCGGGGCGGGAGGACCCACCTCCGGGCTTGCCTCCGGAATACTTCCTCTTCTTCGGACGCGTCGCCTCCAACAAGGGCGTCCCCTCGCTGGTCGAGGCGATCGCCCGTCTCCCGGCCGCCGCGCGACGGCCGCTCGTGCTCATGGGGCCCGACTGGGGGGAGCGTGCGGCCATCGAGGAGCGCGCGCGGGCCCTCGGCGTCGAGCGGGAGGTCGTGTTCCTCGGTCACGTCGAACCGCTCGAATCGGCTCGCGCCGTCGTGCGAGGCGCCCGGGCACTCGTCCTGCCGTCGGAGTGGGAGGCGTTCGGCCTCGTCCTCCTGATCGCGATGGCGGTCGGGACGCCGATCGTCGCGACCGCGGTCGGAGGGGTCCCGGAGGTGCTGGATCGAGGACGGGCCGGACTCCTCGTTCCCTATGGGGATGGACCGGCGCTGACCGAGGCGCTGCGGCAGGTCATCGAGGACCCCGAGTCCGCCCGCGGCCGCGTCCGCGCCGGCCGGGAGCGGGTGCTACAATTCGACTGGTCGGTGGCGGCCGAGCGTCACCGTGCCCTCTACCGGGAGGTCGTGGGGAGCTGAGCCGGCGGCCTCGCGAGGCGACGCAGTTCTTCTCCCACGTGGGCGAGGTCGCTGCCGGCCGACCCGGGGCGCAACCGGGCCGCGGCCACGAAGAGACGCCCGATGAGTCCGACCATCATCGGTCCACCCTCTCCTCCGCGAATGCGCGAATGATCCCCAGTCCGAGCCGGAGCTTTTCCCGGGACGCCGCGAACGACAGGCGGAGATGGGAGGCCCCGAGAGAGCCGAACGCGTCGCCGGGGGTGGTGATCACGCCCCGCGCGAGGATCGCGGTCGCCGCCTCGGTCGCGGTCAGTCCCCAGTCGACTTTCGGGAATGCGTAGAACGCTCCCGCCGGCGGAACGAGGGTGACCCCGGGGATCGTACGAAGGAGTCGAAGTAGGAGGGAGCGCCGGGCCTTGAATTCCCGGACCATCGCGCGGGTCGCGGCGTTTCCCGCTTCGAAGCCGGCGAGGATCGCGGTCTGGGCCGGGGTCGGAGGGCAGGCCATGATGTGGTAGTGGATCTTGTTCAACTCGATCGCGAGGGGCTTGGCCGCGACCAGGAAACCGAGCCGCCAGCCGGTGACGGCGAACGTCTTGGAGAACGAGTTCACGACCACGGTGCGATCGTACTTTCCCCAGAACGAGGAGAATCGACCTTCGTAGACGATCTCCTCGTAGACCTCGTCCGAGACGATCGCGAGGTGGTGTCGGTCGGCGAACTCGACGATCCGTTCGACCGTCGACTCCGGGAGGAGAGAGCCCGTCGGGTTCGAGGGGCTGTTCACCACGATCGCACGGGTCTTCGGAGTGACGAGCCGTTCGAGGGCGTTGAGGTCCGGTTGGTACTGACGTTTTTCGAGGAGGGGATAGGGGACCGGGACCGCACCGGCGAGGCGGGCGTGCGGGCCGTAGAGGACGAACCCCGGGTTCGGAACCAGGACTTCGTCCCCCGGGTCGTAGAGCGTGAGCGCGGTCGTCATGAGGCCCTCCGAGCCGCTCGCGGTGACGATGACGTTCTCCCGTACCGTCCGCGGGTCCCGGTCGGTGTACCGCGCGGCGATCTGGTCCCGCAGGGCGGAGAGGCCGGCGCTGGGGCCGTAGTGGTTCCCTCCGGTCCGGACCGCCTGGCAAAGGGCGGCGATCACCTCCGGCGGTGGGTCGAAATCCGGCTCGCCCAGGCCGAGGTTGATGGAGTTCGGGGGGGCCGACTCGAACATCCGCCGGATGCCGGAGATCTCGACGCGGCGCGCGCGCTCGGCGACCATTCGCGCGGCGACGGAGGGACCCCTCTTTATCGTTGCTTCCGCCGTGCTAGTGCGCGACGTCTCCGCCGGTGAGGAGGGGCCTCCGGCGCGGCCAAACGTTTAGGACCGGCCCCGGTCTATCGAGTGCGGAGGACCCCCCATGGCCCGGATACTGATCGGCGTCGCCTGGCCGTACGCGAACGGGCCCTTCCACATCGGACACCTGGCCGGAGCCTACCTGCCCGGCGATATCTTCGCCCGGTTCCACCGGCTTCGGGGCGATGAAGTGTTGATGGTCTCGGGATCTGACATGCACGGCACCCCCATCCTCGTGACCGCGGAGCGGGAGCACCGGACCCCCTCCGAGGTCTCCGAGCAGTACCACGAGGTCAACCGCGCGGCGTTCTCCCGCCTCGGGTTCACGTTCGATTGCTACACCACAACCCGCACGATCGTCCACGAGAAGACCGTCCAAGAGGTCTTTCTCGCGCTGCTCGAGCACGGGTTCGTTTCCCGCCAGACCGAGGAGGGAGCGTTCTGCCCCCAGCACCGTCGGTTCCTCCCCGACCGGTACCTGGTCGGGACGTGCCCGAATTGCGGGTTTGAGAGCGCTCGGGGCGACGAGTGCGACCGGTGTGGTCGGCCGCTCGAGCCCCGGCAGCTCGGCCATCCCCGCTGTCTCCTCTGCAATACGCCAGCGGAGTTCCGGCCCAGCGAACACTTCTATCTCCGACTGGACCTACTCCAGCCCCAACTCACCGAGTACCTCTCCCGGCAACCGCACTGGCGTGCCGGGACCCGCCGCGTCGCGGAGAACTTCCTCACCGAAGGACTCCGTCCCACCCCGATCACTCGGGACTTGGATTGGGGCGTCTCGATACCCCTCGACGGCTACCCCTCGAAGCGGTTCTACGTGTGGTTCGACGCCCTCATCGGGTACCTCTCGGCCTCCAAGGAGTGGGCCATCCGAGCAGGCCGCCCGGAGGCGTGGCGACGCTACTGGGACGAAGGGGAACCCGTCCGTTCGTACTACTTCATCGGCAAGGACAACAAGTTCCACCACTCGATCCTCTGGCCCGGGGTCCTGCTCGGCCACGGCGGCCTGTCCCTTCCGTTTGACGTCCCGGCGAACGAATGGCTCCTCATCGGAGGCAAAAAACCTTCGAAGTCCCGTCCCACCGAGGCTACGGCGTTCATTCCGTCGCTCCTGGAACACTTCTCGCCGGACGTCATCCGGTTCTACAGCGCCCTCCTCGCGCCCCAGAACCACGACACCGAGCTCGACTGGGATGAGGTCGGCAAGGTTCGGGACGAGGTCCTCGCCAACCAGTTCGGCAACCTCGTGCAACGGTCCCTGGTCCTCTGTCGAGACCGGTACTCGGGGCGCGTCCCGTCGCCCCCCGACTCCTGGAACGGGGAGGGCGCAGGTGGCGTCGGACTCCGACTCCGGGAGGCGCACGCCCAGATCACCGCGGAGTTTGAGGCGGTCCACCTGAAGGAAGCCCTCGACCGGACGTTGGATGAGGTGCGAGGGGCCAACCGGAGCTTCCACGAGGCGAAGCCTTGGCAACTCTCGGACCCGGAGAGAGCTCGAGTCGTGTACGAGACGGTCTGGACCCTTCGGGCCCTCGCCACGTGGCTCTCGCCGGTGATCCCGTTCGCGTGCGCGGACACCTTCCGCATGCTCGGGTTTGCGGACGGGCCCGGGGCCGGAGACTGGGACCGGGCGCTCGAGCCGGTCCCCGGAGGTCAGGCCCTGGGCGAGATCCGACCGCTCTTCCCGAAGCCCGAGTCGGCCCGCGCCCTGGGGTCCACCGCCCCCGTCGTTGCGGCCGATACGGTCGTTGTGGCTCCGCCATTGGCCGTGCGGTCGGGCGTCGTCCTTCGCGCCGCCCCCCACCCTTCCGCGGACCGTCTTCTCGTCCTCGAGGTCGATGCGGGCGAAGCGAACCCGCGGTCGATCGTCGCGGGCATCCGGGCCAACTACGGGCCCGACACGCTGGTCGGTCGACCGATCGTCTTCCTGTCGAATCTCGCCGCGCGGACGATCCGGGGGGTACCGTCGCAGGGGATGGTCCTCGCGGCAGACACGGGTGAGCGTCCGGTCCTCCTGTCACCGCCTCCGGGGGTCCGGCCGGGAGAGTTCGTGGAGGGCCGTTCGGCGTCGGACCGCACAATCACCCACGCGGAGTTCATGTCGTACGGACTGGTCGTCGCGAGGGTTCTAGGGGCTCCCGCCGCCGGTCGGTCGGTCGTGGAGAGCCGGGGAACTCCCGAAGAAGTCGACGGTGACTGGAACGAGGGGACTCAAGTGATCGTGGTCCGACGACCACCCGATGCGGTCGGGGCGAAGGTTCTCTCGTTCGGCCCCGGCCGGCCCGTCCGACCGAGCGAAGACATCGCGGTGGGGGCGGTGGTCCGATGAGTGACGGCCCCCGACTCGACCTGCACGTGCATTCCCGGTACTCCCCCGACTCCACGTTGAGGCTCGAGCAGTTGGTGGCGCGACTGCCGTACACCGGCCTGCGGGGATTCGCTCTCACGGACCACAACTCGGTAGGCGGACATGCGGAGCTGGCCGAGCTCCGACGAGCGCACCCCAGCTACGTATTCCTCCCGGGCGTGGAGGTCTCGACCCTCGAAGGACATCTCCTGGCGTACGGCGTAACCGAACGTCCTCCCTCACGCCGGCCTCTCGCCGAATCCATCGAATGGGTTCGGGCGCACGGGGGGGAGCCGGTACTCGCCCACCCGTTCCGACTCGTGCACGGGGTGGGTCGGCGCCTCGCCGAGACGGCTCCGGTGAGGGCCCTCGAAGCACGCAACGGACACAACTCGGAAGTGGCGAACGCAAAGGCGGAGTTGGTCGGGGCCCGACGTGGGATCGGTATGACGGGCGGGGGCGATGTGCACGCGCTCGCCGAGCTCGGCCGGGCGTACACCTTCTTTCCCGAGGGGGCCAGTAAGGTGGACGACCTCCTCGAGGCGCTGCGGCGAGGTCATACGCAGCCGGGCGGACGGTCCCTGGCCTGGCCGGGACGTGTCCGGCTGAGCCTTGCAACAGGCCTGAAGTTCTTCACGCGCGGACTTCGGCCCCTGTAGTCGACGGCACGCCTCCCTGAGGGCTTTAAGGGGAAGGTCCTTGGGCCCGCCGCGCCAAGGTGGCAGAATGGTTAATGCGACGGACTGCAGATCCGTTTCCTGGGGGTTCGATTCCCTCCCTTGGCTCGCAGTCCTTGTACTTCCGGTAAGAGGGTAGGTTCCTTGACTCTGGTCGGCGGGACACCGTTCCTCGTGAGGTCCCGGCGCACCGCGGCGTGCGATGGTCTCCACCTACGGAAGAAGAGTCGGGCCCTTCGGGTGTCCGCCCTTTAGCGGAGCCCGGGTGGACGGGCCCGATTCCAGTCGGGTCGGCTTAGAATCCCGGACTCCCTAGATCCCGCTACAGATCGAGGGATCGAGATCGAACTGCGAGGCGGGCATGGACCTCGCCGCACGGCTGGAGTTTCCCTGCCGCGAGCTGCCGCAGCAACTGCCGAATCGTCGGCTCCCTGGTCCGGGAAAAATAGGGTGCTTGCTCCGGGACCGGGAAGGTCTGTTCCGAGTCTCGCGTTAGGAGTTCCCCTTAGGATCGGTCCGCCTCGGCTCGCACCGCCTCTGCGCAGCGCCGTACCTCCTCGAGGGGCGCGGCCGGCTCGGCACGGGGCCCGATTTCGTCGGGCGCGACCACGCAATAACTGCAACGTCGGAACCTTATTTGTAGGATAACTCGTTCCGGGGCCGAGGCAACCTTGAGCGCCCGCGAGCACACAAAAACCCGTTTGGCCGTCCTCTCGGTAGTCGTTTTGGCCGGTCTGGTACTGAGCGGGGTCGCCATCGGTCCCAGTCAGGCCAGCAATCGTGGATCCTCGGCGCCCGCCGTCCCGGCGCCCCCCGTGAGCCCCCCGGGCTCGCTGGCCAGGGTCACCACCACCACCCTGCATGCCCAAGGGCCGACCTATGCCGGTCCGGCCAGTCGAGCGATCATCGGTCCCTTTCCAGGGACTCCCTCGGCTGCCAGCCCGGCGCTCACGAATGAAATGAACCGCCAGCTGATCAAGGCGCCGATCCCTCTTCCCACGCCACGAGAGAAGGCCCTGTCGAACTACCATGGGGCCATGGGGTCCATCTCGGGTTCGATCGCACTCCCCTCGGTGAGTTGCGTGCCCTTGGGAGCCGGTTGCGACTCCATCAGCACCAGCTCGGGGGGCGCCACGGGCGTGAAGGGACTGAACGCGATCGACAGCAGCGGAATCTACGGGCTGACCGTCGAGCCCGCGGACCAGGGATTGTGTGCAGGCAACGGCTACGTGATGGAGGACAACAACATCGGAGAGCTCGAGGTGTTCCACTCGTCCTCGCTGAGCCATGCCTCCTCCGACATTTCGCTGGACAGTGTGATGGGCCTCCCCAACATCCCGGCGAGCATGGGAGGGCCGTGGAGCAGCGGAGGGGACACCTCGTGCCTCTATGACTACAACGACGGCGGTCACTGGTTCATCACGGAGATCGTCTCGAACAGCTCCTGGGCCGTTGCCGGACCGTTCGGTGGTTGCTTTGCGGGCAAGGCTCTCGGCTGCTGGGAAGGGATCGCCGTGAGCACGAGCTCCAATCCCCTCGGTTCCTACAACGTGTATTTCATGAACGCCAACTACAATTCGTCCGAGCCCGGGTACCCGTACCTGCTCAACGATTTCGCCAAGATCGGGTCGACGCAGGACGCCTTCCTCGTGTTCTACGACGAATTCCCGCTTCTCTACCCGAGCGTCCCCGGGCTGGGCGGTGGGTTCCTGAACGGCGCCCAGGAGTTCGCGATCAACAAGAAGGCGTTGGAGTTGGGTCTCCCGGTGACCACCTCGTTCGGTTCTCCGAACCCCTACTTCACGATGGCGATCGAGAACATGGGGCTCCTTGCGACTCCCAACGGGTCGTGTGCGAGCACCGGGGGATTCTATTGCTGGTTCCAGGTGATACCGGCGCAATCGCCCGACCCGACGCAGTTCGACAACACCCACGGCGGCTCGGGGTTCATGCTCGAATCGTTCGACTTTGTCGGGCAGGGAGATAACCGGATCGCCATCTTTGACTGGACGGGGCTGAAGAATCTGAACAGCTACGCGTGCGGTCAATGCACCAGCATTCACTTCGGCGGCCAGGAATTCGACAGAGTGAATCCGTACTTTGACCCCGGTGTGGTCGCTCCGCAGAAGGACGGCAAGATCCCCCTCGGTCACGCGTGCGTCGCCTACGGACTCAACAGTTCGAAGGTCTCCAAGTGTCCGGAGGGTGGAATCGCTTCCAACGGAGACGGGTTCACCCAGGCGTCGTTCGCTGGAGATCACGTGTGGGGAGCCCAGAGCACCGAGATCGACCAAACCTTCGCCACCGGAAGCGGCTGCCCGTGCACGGAGACCCACCTCGGGGTCGCCTACGACGTGATCGGAACGAAGAGCTTCGACAACCGCGGGGTGTTCAAACTCACGAACCAGGGATACATCTCTGGGGCGCACGAGGAGCTGGAATTCCCGGCGATGGCCGGCGAGGGCTCTTCGGCGGCTGACGGGGGTAACCTCGGCGCCCTGATCACCTTCGCATTGAACGGTGACGGCGGACCCTCTGGGGCAGACCACGGGGGATTCTTCCCGAGCACGGCGTACGGATGGCTGACCGCCTCCGGTACCGGTTTGACGGGGAAGGTCATTTACGTCGCCGACCTCGGCAAGGCGCCGCAGGACGGGTTCTCCGAGTACCAAGGATTCCCGGGGGCGACGCGACCTCGCTGGGGAGACTACAGCGAGGCAATTTTCGTGCCCAACTCGGGCGGGGCGGTCTACTTCGCGACCAACTACATCCAATCCCCGAACTGCAGCGCGGCCACCTTCCTGGTGGACCCGTCGTGCGGTGGGACTCGGGACCCGTTTGCGAATTGGGGGACCTCAGTGAACTTCGCCACGTAAGCCACCCCTCCGCGGGTGACCCGGGGTCACCCGCCCCCAACCCCTTCCTCTGCCCTTCGCCCGAATCCCGTGCGGGGTCGACCTGCTCGGTGGAGTGCCGCACGCGGTGACCTCTGGCCTTCCATGTCATCCCGATAGGGTCCCCGGAAAGGCCCCTGTCACCTCCGAGACGACCGGGGCGTGGGCGGCCGCCCGATCGACGGGCTCGGACGGCGCATTACTCGGGTGAAAGGGTGCGACGTGGGCCTTTATCTCTGCCGTCCATGTCGGTGCTGAAATGGCGAACCCCGAGCGGATTGCGATGGCCCGAACCCTCGACCTTCTGGGCGCGGTTCCCCTCTTCGCGAGCGTGAACAAGCGCCAGCTTCGCATGATCGCGGACACCGCCAAGGACCGGTCGATCCGGGCCGACGAAGTGATCGTGCGGGCCGGCGAGAAGGGAGTCGGATTGTTCGTGATCTTGGAGGGCCAGGTCTCGGTGGAAAAATCGGGGAAGCAGGTCGCTCGCCTCGGACCGGGCAAGTTCTTCGGCGAGATGGCCCTCCTCGATGACGAACCGAGGACGGCGGATGTCCGCGCTGCGACGCCCGTGCGGTGCCTCGTCCTCTCCCGATGGGAGTTCTGGGGTGCCGTCTCGAAAGAGCCGGAAGTCATTCGGAACCTACTGGTCGAAACGGTCCGCCGACTTCGTTCCACCTCGCCGGGCCTCACCGAGTAGACGGGCGCCCTCGTTCCGCGCCCGTGCCTGAAGGCTCCACCCTCCGCGGATCACCGGTCGCGTACGTCCGCCGAAGTGAGTCCCACGGGGCCTAGCTGACCGGGACTCCGGATCTTCCGGGGAGCAGACCCGTGTGCGAGGACGCGTTCGTCCCGTGGGTCGCCGCCGAGAAGACCAACTCGTACGCGACCTGACCTCGTGGGTACTCCTTCGTTCGGACGCTGCTACGTTCTACCCGGATCCCCGCCTCCCCGAGGCGATCGCGTTCCCGCTCAAACTTCTCACCGAGGTACACGTTCACGAGCGTCTGGTGGGCCTTGGCCCCGGCGACCATCCGGGTCGCCCCGACGATCGGACTCCCCACTAGGGTGAGGTTGCCGCCCACGAGGACGAGCTCGCAAGGACCCGAATCAGCCCCGAGCGAGAGGCCCACGCCCACCGGGAAGTTGCGGGAGTTGCGTCGGAGGTTGGCGATCAGACTTTCCGCGGCGGGCAGCACCGACCGGCAGAACTCCGGCACTTCTCCGAGGTCGGGGTGGTCGGCTTCCGGTCGGACCCAGTACGCCACGAACCCGTCCCCCGTGAACCGGTCGAACCATCCTCCGCTATCGTTGGCGAGGCTCCTCACCGCCTCGGTAAAGCCGATGATGAACCGAGCGTAGAGGGACGTTTGGACCGCCTCCTTCAGTACCATCGCCGACATCCGGAGGTCCCCGACGACCACGTCGGCCTCCACCGGCGTGGAACCGCCGGTCAGGATGTTCGTGACCGCCACCTCGCCCAGCCGAACCCGGGCGTCGACGGGACCGTGCCGGGAAAGGACGGAGTCGAGCTCGGTTGCAGGTCCGGATTCACCCTCCCGGCTCATCCACTCAGGTGACCCTCTGGGTCCCGTTAAGGTACGTTCATGCGAACCCGGTCCGGCGAAGTACGTCGGTGAGAGGGAGGATTCCATTCCCCGTCGACTTAGTTCCCACGCGAGCGCTTGGGGGGACGGACCGGGCGTCCCCGAGACGACCGTCTTGGTCCGGCACTGTTCGTCCGGGTCTTTCGGGAGAGGGTCCGGGGTTGTCGCGGAACCGGGAACAACGTCGGCAGGCTGCCCGGGCTAGAAGGACCGCAGGAACACAGCCCGATCCCGTCGGGGTCCTCCACGAAGAGGAGCTGGGCCGGACCGTCCACGAACCCCACCTTCGACTTGGCCCCGGCCCGGATCACGGATCGTAGCCACCGCCGGGGATCGGAAACATAGAACCCAAAGTGGTCGAATTCCGTGCCCGGACGGAACCGTTCGTAAAACGCGGTCCCGGGCGGGTAGTAGTTGAGCTCGATACGATGGGGCGAGCCCGGGAAGACCAGATGGACCCACCTTCCCCCGTGGGAGAACCCCCCTCGCTTCACGACCCGGAATCCGAGACGACGGTAGAACCGGACCGAACGCTCGAGGTTCCGGACCCGAATGCCGGAGTACATGAACCGGACTTCGTACGACATCGAGGGGGGAGGGGGCACCCCCGTTCATAGCTCTTGTACGGTGGATCCTGACGACCGAAGTCGATTCCTCGGGACGGCCCCCCGTCGCGCCGCCGCGAGGACCACGGCCCCGGGCCTTGGATTCGGTCGAAGGACGGTTCTTAATCCCTCATGATCGAGCCGATGATGTTAGACCGGAGTGAGTGCGAGCACGCGGGGAGTGCGACCTACTCACCAGGCTGATCGGATTGAATCGACCCGTTCGTTAAGAACTGCTGAAGGTATCAGTTCGCCCGAGGAGCAGGTACGGGGGGAGCGTCGCCCGTTCGGGCTCAGCTGGACGGCTGGTGGCCGAGAAATGCGGTCGTCCTGAAGACCCTGTTCCGTGTACTGTTCGGATTCATCTGGGTGATCGACGGGTCCCTCAAGTTCGCCCCCGGGTTTGTGGATGCCTTCAGCGGCAAGGTCTCGGGGGCCGGTCAGCCGGCGTGGCTCCAGGGTTGGTTTGCCTTCTGGAGCACGCAAGTGAACGGCAATCCCGCGTTCTGGGTCTACCTTACCGGATCGCTCGAACTCGCCCTCGGTCTGGCGCTGGTATTCGGCTTCATGCGGAAGGCCGCCTACGCCGGCGGTGCCCTCCTGAGCCTCTTCATCTGGGCCGTTCCCGAGGGTTTTGGGGGTCCGTACGGGCCAGGGTCGACGGACATCGGGACGGGCGCGATGTATGCCTTGCTCTTTCTCGCGCTCATCCTCATCAACGCTACCTACGGACCCAGCCGTTGGAGCCTCGACTATCTGATCGAACGTCGGTTCCCTGCGTGGGCTCGCATCGCGGAATTCGTTCCCCGTACCTAAATCGTGGAACCCGGGTAGGTCGTCCGTGGCGGTGGCGTACGCCCGGGCCACCCACTCGGTCGCGGCGGAGAACGCTCGACAGGGTTCGGTGCGCTCGGCGGAGACTCACGCCCGTCCCGGGAAGGGAGCCATCGCGGCCCGTCCGACTTTATATCTGAACAAGCGGTCCACCGATGTCGCCGTCCGACCCGCACTGAACGACGGGGCCCGGAAACGGCGGGAGGAGTTCCGCGTCCGAACGAGTGCCCCGACGGGCGGAGCGTCCGGTCGCTCCTCCGGCGGCGGAACGGTCCACGCGCGCCCGTCTCGAACGGTTGCGAACCTCCTCCGACGAACCCCGTGAGGACCGTCTCTTCCTCGCGACGCTTCGAATCCGTATCCCGAGAGACATCTGGACGGGCCCCTTTTCCTCGGCCCACCCTCACATCCGGCTTGAAGCGTTGAACCGGACCGACGTCACTCCGGGGCTCTCCGTCTCGGACTACTGGATCAGCGGTTCGCCTCCGGGAGTCTGGGCCCACGAGATCGGGGAGTTCCCGGATGTCGTGAAGGCGGAGAGCCTCGCCGAGGTCGGTGACGGATGTCTCTATCGTATCACGTACAAGAATCCCCCCATCATCTACCTCTACCGCAAGCTGCGACTTCCCCTCCAGTTCCCGCTCCGGCTCCAGGCGGGGTACATCGCCTGGGAGATCGTGGCCCGATACAGTGAGTTCCAGGAGATCATGGAGCACGCCAAGATGGCCGACCCGGCCGTGTCCATCGTGTCGATCCGTCGCCGCCCGCTTCGGAGCCACCTTCCGCTCCTCACGGATGCCCAGCACCATCTGTTGGACCAGGCGATGGCCGCCGGCTATTTTGCGGTCCCCCGGGGGATCACCCTGACCGCGCTGGCCCGGAAGCTGGGACGGAGCAAATCGGGTCTTTCCGAGACCATCGCCCTCATCGAGAAGAAGCTGTTCGAGACGGCCCTTCGCCCGGACATGGCCCTCGCCTAGCCGCCAACCCCCCCGGAAACCCCGGGCGCCCGACCGAACCCGTTCGGTGGGCCGAACGAGTTCGGCCTCGCCTCATCCCCTGAACGGCGGTAGAAGGTTTCGGAGCAGACCCGGCATCGCAGATGGGCGCCGTGAACACGTGCGGGGGGGTTCCGCCCCCGGTCGGCTCGATCTTGATCTCGGGGGTCGGCGAACGGTCGATCTCGATCCTCGTGGCCGCTCTCGCCCGGAGGGACCCGTACCCGTTCGGGTGGGCCGATTGTTCGCGGGCCGGCCAGGTGTGGGACGCCGTAGCGCAGCGGCTTCTCGCGGAGGGATCGGACCGGAGCCGAGAAGTCCCCATGGACCTGGACGAACTCCGTCCACCGCCGTCCCCCGAGGAGGCGCTCTCGCGACTCGTCGCGCCCGACCCCGCGCCCACCCCCCTAGAGTCCCGGCTCGCGGCCTTCCTTCGTCTCCCCGTGCTCTTCCAACGGCTGGCGTCGCGCACCGCAACCCCGAGCGGGAGGTCGGCGATCGTCCTCACGAACGTGGACTCGCTTCCTGCGAACCTCATGGAAGCCGCCCTGGGGCCGCTCGAAATCCACGAGACGCTCCACGCGGAGGGAGTGACCCTCCTCGTCACATTCCGCGGAACGCCCCCCAGTCGGCTCGAGGGAGTGTTCGACCAAGGGTACCGCGTCGAAGCTCCCGTCGGCTCCGACTGGCAGGAGGCCCGTGTGGCCCGCGCCCGCGGGAATCCCGCCGACGGGTTACCCCCGAGCGGCCTGTTACGGGAGTGGCTCCCGTCGCTGGGGCTCACCGAACTGCACCTCGACCGATTGGGCGACTCGCCGGGTCCCCGTCCCCGTTAGGCTTCTCCCCGACCGGAGCCGGCTCCGCCCAGAGGAGACGTCGGCCCATCGCTCGCGCATCAAGTTGAATACCCCCCTTCAGTTCGGCCCGGCGTGAAGGTCCGGGAGTACGCCCTGGACCTCGAGGTCGAATCCGCCACAGGGGTGTTCCGGGGCGACCTGACCCTGAGTGGCTCCGACCTCCGGGGATTGGTCGAGCTCGACTCCGAGGACCTGGACGTCAGCTCGGCCAGTGTCGACGGAACCCCCGTCCCCTTCTCGGTTGATCCGACCCGCCAAAAGCTCATCGTGGACGCGGGGGACCGGGACGGCTCTCAACTCCGAGTGTTCTACACCGGGGCGGCCTCGCGCAAGAGCCTGTCCGGATTGTACTTCTCCTCCTCGGGCGAATTCCCCGTGCTGACCACTATGATGGAGCCGATCTCATGCCGTCGCCTGTTGCCGTGTCTCGACGTACCGGATGCGAAGGCCGTTTTTCGGCTGAGCGTCACGACCGAAGTCGGGCTGACGGTGATCTCGAACGCCGACCTGGTCGGTGCCGAGCCCTCCGGGGGCCGACAGAAGTGGACGTTCGCTCGGACACCGCCGATGGCGACCTACCTGCTCTACCTGGGCATCGGGCCGTTCGAAACGATGGAGTGCGTCCACGACGGGGTTCGGATCATCGCCGCCACCCTACCGGGCAAGGTAGCGCGTACGCGGGGCCTGCTGGAATCCGCGGGCCCGCTGCTTCAGGCCTACGGAGAGTACTACGGCCAGCGGTACCCCCTCTCGAAGTTGCACCTGGTCGGGGTCCCGGACCTGTGGGCCGGCGCGATGGAGAACTGGGGCGCGATCGCGTTTCCCGAGCTCGGGCTCCTCGTGGACGCGGCGACCAGTCCCGCGATCCGACGCTGGGCGATGGAGACGCTCGCGCACGAGATTGCGCACCAGTGGTTTGGAAACCTCGTGACCATGCGGTCGTTCAACGACCTCTGGTTGAACGAGAGTTTCGCGACGTTCGTGGCCGCGAAGATGGAGGCGCGACTCGGCATGCGGACGGATGCGTGGAGCGAGTTTCTCGTACGGATCAGCCCGGCCTACTTTGGAGATTCGCTCGCGAGCACGCATCCCATCCAGATGGACATTACCGACCCCAAGACCATCGCCGAAAGCACCGATGAGATCACCTACTTCAAGGGTGCCAGCGTCGTCCGGATGATCGAGGCCTACCTCGGCGAGGACGTCTTCCGCCGAGGTGTAGCCGCCTACCTCGAGCGATACCAGTACGGGAATGCCCGGGGCGACGACCTGTGGGCGATCCTGGAATCGGTCTCGGGCGAACCCGTGACGGAGGTACTCCGTGCCTGGGTGGAGCGACCCGGGTTCCCGGTCGTACGGGCGAGTCTTCGAGGGGCTGCGCTGCAGCTGGAGCAATCGCGGTTCCGGTTCGGACCCGCCCGGCCCGAGGAGCCCCCCTGGCCCATTCCCCTGACGCTGACGGTAGGAGGTGTGACGCAGCGGCTGGTGCTCGGCTCCCACAAGACGGAGCTCCCGTACGATGGGTCGGCTAAGCTGCGCATCAACCCCGGGCGCTCCGCGTTTGTCCGGGTCTGGTTCGCCTCCGAGCTCCGGGCGGGAATCCTGCGGGACCTTCCGACGATGGACGGGGCGGAGCGATGGGCCATCCTCAATGACGGGTGGGCGTTTCTCCTGTCCGGCGACTCGAGTCTCCCGGAAGTCCTCGAGCTGGTGCATGCCGCTCGGGCGTGTTCGGACTATCCGAGCGTGTGGGAGCTGGCGCACTCCCTCGCCGCACTCGAGATGATCGCCGGGGAGGACGCCGCCTTCCGGGAGGCCGCCCTGACCTTTTACCGAACCCAGTTGGACCGCCTCACCCTCGACGAGCGTCCCGGCGAACCCGACACGGACCCGGTGCTCCGGGAACAATTGGCCCTGAACTTGGCCCGGCTCGATGAGGGATTTGCCGAGGAGCTCGCCCATCGGTTCGACACGATCGATCGACTCGCAGCAGCCCTCCGGCCCGCGGTCGTGTACGCGTTCGCTCGGACGCGAGGGGAGGGGGCCTACGCCCCTCTCCTCGCACGGGCGCGCTCGACCGCCGATGAGGACGGGGCGTTGCAGAGCGGCGAAGCCCTCGGCGGCATGCCCACGGAGGAGCTGCTCGTGCGCGCGCTCGAGGCCTCCCTCGAACCGGGCATGCGGGCCACCGTGACCTACGAGATTATCACCGGTGTCGCACGAAATCGACGAGGCGGAAGCCTCGCCTGGGCCTGGTTGAAGAAAAACCTCCGGGAGATGGAGGACCGTGCGAGGGGGAGTTGGGCGCTCGCCCGCTTGCTCGAGCGAACGATTCCCCTCGTCGGGCTCGGACGGAGGGAGGAGGTGGAGCGCTACTTTGCCTCCGAAAGCTTCCCCGAGGCGGCGAACGGGATTCGAAAGTCGCTCGAAGTGCTCTCCCTCGAAACGCGTCTTGCTTCCCGGATCCTGACGGCGGGTCGGGCCCCCGCCATCGGAGCGGCCACGGAGCCCGGGGCCCCCCGCCCCGTCCTCGCGGCCGGTGTACGGGCCGGTGGACGCTTGGATCGGCGACCTAGCGGTTGAACTCAGAGCCGAGCGAGTCGAGAGTGAGGCGCCCGCCGCGCCTCCGGCCCAGATGGTCGAGCCACGCACGGCCTCGGCGGGGTGTGGCCCGATCCGCCCCCTCGACGGGCTCAACGCCTATGTAGGCCAGTCTAGTGGACCGCCGAGTTCGTGCGGGCCGTCGCACGGGAGAGGTCAGGATGGGAGAACCGGTCGTGGTCGGAGAAGAGGTCTGGAAGGTCTACGGCGCGGGGGACACGGAGGTGAACGCCCTCCAGGGACTCACGGTCGAGATCCAGCGCGGCGAGATGGTCGCCGTCATGGGACCGTCGGGATGCGGTAAGACGACCTTTCTCAATTGCTTCTCCGGGCTCGACGCGATCTCCCGGGGGCGAGTCCTCATCGGCGGGGTGGACGTGCACGCGATGCCGGACGCGAAGCGGAGTGAGTTTCGAGCGAAACGGACCGGCTTCGTGTTCCAGGCCTACAACCTCCTCCCCGTCCTCAGTGCGGTGGAGAACGTCGAGATGCCTCTGCTCATCTCCGGGTCGGGCGCGAAGGACGCCCGCCGGCAGGCGAGCGAGATCCTGAACCAGTTGGGGCTCGGGGACCGACTGGGGCACCGACCTTCCGAGCTCTCCGGCGGGCAGCAGCAGCGCGTCTCCCTTGCTCGTGCTTTGGTCTCCCATCCAGCGATCGTCTGGGCGGACGAACCCACCGGCAATCTCGACGACGAGGGGTCCCGTCAGGTGACCACGCTGCTGCGCAAGCTGAACCGGGACTACGGTCAGACGATGGTGGTCGTCACGCACGACGCGGAAGTGGCGGCGGGCTGCGACCGGACGCTCAAGATGCGCGACGGGCGATTCATCAGCTAGGCGGGGGTCCTCCCGGATGGTCGATTCCACCCTCGTGGTCGGCGCCCTCATCCTCGCCGTCGTGGGCGTCATCGCTCTCGTCTTCGCCCTCGGTCACCGCCTCGCCTTGCGCATCGCGCTGCGGAACGTCCGAAGGGGCCGCGCCCGGACGGTGCTCCTCATCCTCGGATTGCTCGTGGGCACGACCATCATTTCCGGGAGTTTGATCGTCGGCTCCACCGTCCAGGCGCTGAGCGTCCACTACACCTACCTCGGTGGTGGGTATGTGGACGAGTCGATCTACGCCCTCTCCCCTACCGGCGGGTACGCTCCCTTCTCCGTGGCGGCTTCCCACGATGTTGCTCTCGCCGCCCAGGGTCATCCCGGTATCGCAGGGGTGACTCCCATGATCATCGCGACCACGCAAGCCTACGACCATACGACCGGGATTCCAGAGACCGCGCTGAACCTCATCGCTTCGAACTCCTCGGAGAGCGGGAATCTCGGCTCGTTCATGTCGACCTCCGGAGGGATGCTCTCGGGGCCCAGCGCGGGTCAGGTGTTCCTGGACGATCAGACCGCCCAAGCCCTCGGGGCCTCGGTCGGAGATTCTCTCGAGCTCTACGGGCCGACCCCGATCGGTGTGACGGTCAGCGCCATCGTTCAGGAGAACCTCCGGGGGGGCTACCTCACGGCGGGTCTCGCTCCGGGGAACGTCTTCCTCGACCTCCCCACGGCCCAGACCCTGGAGAACCTTTCGGGGCACGTCAACTTCATCGCGATCACCAACGCCGGGTCCCAGCAGGACGGGATCGCCCTTTCGGACACCGTCAGCGGCTACCTCAACACGACCCTGGCGACGATCCCTTTGGCGGCGGGACTGACCGTGCACGAGCCGCTCAAGGACGGCATCGCCGCGGCCGATGTGTCGGGGTCCAGCATCCAGACGATCTTCCTCGTGCTCGGGTTGTTCTCGATCGTCGCGGGAGCGATGCTGATCGTCGGGATCTTCGTCATGCTCGCGGAAGAACGCAAGGGGGAGATGGGCATGCTCCGGGCCGTCGGGATGCGGCGGCGGGAGTTGGTGTTCGTCTACTATTTCGAAGGCCTCGTCTACGCCGTCGGGAGCGCTCTCGCGGGAACGTTGCTCGGCGTCCTGGTCGGGTACTTCCTCACCTACACGTTCAGTCTTCTCTTCTCCTCCGGCGGCCTCACGTCGGCGGCGATCCTCCAGTCGTTCAACGTCTCCACCGACGATCTCGTGATCAGTTACGTGACCGGCTTCCTGCTGACGGTCGTGACCGTGGCGATCGCCAGCTCTCGCGTCAGCCGGCTCAACATCGTCCAGGCCATCCGGGACCTCCCCTCGCCGCCCCCTCCGGTCCGGCTCTACACCACCCTGGGGTACGTGGGAGTGGCGCTGACGATCGTCGGCGCCCTCGTGCTCCTACCCAATGCCCAGGGAACCTCGGACATCTCCCTGCCGATCCTCGGCGGGGGCATGATGATCCTCGGGTTGGGGCTCATCGCCTCCCGGTTCGTCCGCAACCGGATCGCGTTCAGCCTGGTCGGAGTGGCCCTCCTGGTCTGGGCCGGAGCCGAGCCGTTGCACCGTGTCGTCCTCGGTCAGGCGCACACGGGAGGGATCTTCATCGTGTTCGTGGAAGGGATTCTGATGGTCTCGGGGGCGCTCCTCCTCTACGTATTCAATTCGAACACGCTCATCGCCGCGCTCTTGCGCGTCGCCGGACGCGGAGCCCGGGGCGCCCCGATCGCCCGGGTCGGCCTCGCCTACCCCGGCCGTCGACCGGCCCGAACGGCGATCAACCTCACCATCTTTGCGCTCGTGACGTTCACCATGGTCGCGATCGCCTGCTTCGGCGCCACGGTCCAGGCCAACCTGAACAACACGATCCAGAGCGAGACCGGAGGGTACACGTACTTTGGGGTCTCGACCCAGCCGATCCCTACCCTCCCGGAGCAGGTCGCCAACAACCCGACCTTGAACGGGGAATACGCGGTCACGGTGCCCCTGATTTCCGGGGCGATCCAAGTGAACATCACCGGGTCGACGCCGAACCCGTACACCGATTCGCTCTACTCGGCTCCGGGCAATCAGTCGAGCACGTCCAGTTTCTATGCGACGAGCCAGTTTCCGTTCACGGCGACCTGGGAGGGATGGTCGCCCTCGGCCGTACTGGCGGAGCTCGCGTCCAACCGATCCGTGGCCCTCGTCGACCAGAACTACGCCCCCGCGACCTCCTCCGTCGGAGGAGGTCCGAGCGCGCCTCACCCCTCGATCGAGGTCGGCGGACTCATGGAACTCACCCCTCCGGGAAGTTCGAACCACCTCACCGTTCGGGTCATCGGAATCCTCTCCCAGAGCGTGCTCACGGGAGTCTGGATCAATCCCGGCGCCGCGGAAACGCTCGGTTACTCGAACGAGACCGCCTTTCTGCTGACGCTCCGGTCGGGGGTATCGACGACCCTGGCCTCCCAGGACGCGAAACGAGAGTTCTTCCGCGACGGGCTCGTCCTCTTCGAAATCGCCCAGATCCTGGAGACGTCCATCGCCTCCACGGAGGGGATCATCGGCCTCCTCGAGATCTTCGTCGGACTCGGTCTGGGGGTCGGGATCGCCGCGATGGGGATCCTCGCGCTCCGGGCGGTGGTCGAGCGCCGTCGCGAGATCGGGATGCTGCGCGCGATGGGATTCACCCAGCGGGCGATCTTGAAGACCTTCTTCATCGAGTACTCGTTCATCACGCTCCTGGGGCTCGGGATCGGGACGTCGCTCGGCATCCTCATCGTCTACAACCTGTCCACGAGTCCGAGCGCGGCGGCCTCGGGCGTCTCGTTCTTCGCGATTCCCGTCCTCAACATCGTGCTCATTCTGGTCGTGGCGTACGGGCTCGCCATGCTCGCGATCGCCGTCCCCTCGATCCGCGCGTCCCGGATCCCGCCGGCGGAAGCGGTCCGGGCCACCGAATAGCGCCGCCCCCGACCCCACGGCGGGTCCTCTGCCCTCGGGCCGGGCTCGAGGGCGAGGGCCGCCCGTCGGGTTCAAGTACCCAACCACTCTGCTCGGGCGTGGCCGGCCCCTCGAACCCTTCGTCGGCGGGCGGGGTTCTCCTTCGCGAACTCCGGCGATCCGACCGCGATTCGTTTCTCGAGGTGATGAGTGGGAACTACGGTCCGTTCGAAGCGATGCTCGGATTCCGTTCCGAAGGCGCTTCGGAGTTCCGCGGGCTCTTCGGTCCGGGGACCTGGTTCCTACTTCGGTTCCTGAACTTGCTCGGGCGGCCTCCCCTGAGATTCCTGGTGGCGGCCCAGGAAGGTAGGATCGTCGGCACGACGCTGATCGTGCCCTGGGAAAGATCGGGGTACGTCCTCGGGGTGGGGGTTCGTCCCTCCCATCGCCGACAGGGCCTGGCGGGTCGGCTGGTCGCCTGGGCGGAGGAGCTCGCCCTCCAGCGCGGGAAGGAGTGGGCGGTCCTGGATGTGGAGGAGGACAATCTCCCTGCGGTGACGTTGTACCTCGCCCGCCAGTACGGGACCATCCAGAAGACCCTCTGGTTCCGTTGCGCCCCGCCGGCGGGGCAGGCCGGTGCGGATCCTCCCTCCGCCCAGGTGGAGGTCGTCGGGAAGGCCGGTAGGAAGGGGGCCGCGCTCTGGTGCGCGCGGCAGGTCCCCGCCACCGTCACCTCGGTGCTTCCGCCCTCCGCAGCGCGTCTTTCGCATCTCGAGTCGCTCGGTCAGTTCCCGGGAGTCACCCGAGAGACGTGGGCGGCCGGCCCGCACGACGCCCGAGTCGGTTACCTCGCAGCGTATTGGAGAGGGAAGGAACGACCCGGGGTTCTCTTCCTTCCCGCGCTGGGTGCGCAGGCTACCCGGGCGGATGTCCTGCGACTCGTTCAGGAGGGAGTCGCCTGGCTGCGCTCTCGCGGAAGTCCCGAGGTCCTCCTGGCCGTGCCGGACCCGGCGAGGAGCGCCTTACCCTTTCTCGCGGAACAGGGATTCTCCCCTCAGCTCACGACCCTGACCATGGCACGGCGCCTGCGCGGCGCCGGGTCGCCCGCGCCGGCACCAAAGCGTCCGTGAGACGATGGGTGTCCCACACCCCCTGTCGTGTTTGGAGGACGAGGACCGAGCCTTGGGTTGACCGCCTCCCCGCCCGGGCCGGCGCGGCGCCCCTCCGCGAAGGCGGAATCGAGTGGGTGCTCGCGGACCCCCGAGTCCGTGCCCAAGGTCCCGGCTCCTCTCCTCCGGCGAACCACCTCCGCGACCGGGACAACACCCCGGCCGTGCCGTGGCTCGGGACCCGGTTGGGCCTCGGCGCGACGGACACCGAGCCCCTCCCTTTTTCCGCCCCAACGGCGGTTGTCGAACGGCCTCCTTGGGCCCCGTACGGCCCTTCATGTAGGTCCAACGGGGTCGGCCCGCGAGTGGGTTTCCCATGGCAGATATCACGGACGCACAGGCGTGGAGCGCGATCGAACACGCGACGAAGAAGGCGAAAGATCTCGGAACCAAGATGGACATCGCCGTCGTGGACGCCGGGGCGAACCTGAAGGCGTTCCTTCGGATGGACGATGCGTGGTTGGGGAGCATCGACATCTCGATCAAGAAGGCCCGGACCGCGCGGTTCTTCAACATGAACACCGGCGAGATCGGGAAGCTCTCGCAACCGGGCGGCCCTCTCTACAACATCGAGCATTCGAACGGGGGCTTGATCTCGTTCCCGGGGGGGATCCCCCTCAAGAACGCGAAGGGCGAGGTCGTCGGGGCGATCGGAGTCAGCGGGAGTACGGTCGAGCACGACCACGAGGTCGCGGCCGCCGGCGCGAAGGCCGTCGCCTAACGACCCGGGCGATACGACCGCACGGAGGTCCCGATGAAAGCGAATGTCTACCTCGGCCCGTACAAACTCGCCATCCAGGACAAGCCGAAGCCCAAGATCGAGAAGCCGACCGACGTCATACTCAAGATCACCGCGACGTGCATTTGTGGCTCGGACCTCCATCTCTATCACGGCCTCATCAGCCCGGACCTACCGGGGCAGACGCTTGGGCACGAGAACGTCGGGGTGGTGGACGAGGTCGGCTCCGCCGTCCAGCGGGTCAAGAAGGGGGACCGAGTGGTCGTCCCGTTCAACATCAGCTGCGGGGCGTGTCAATTCTGCAACAACGGCCTCTGGTCGATGTGCGACAACGCCAACCCGTTCAACCCCAAAGGTCCGGGCGCGGCGTTCGGCTACGCGAAGCTCCTCGGCGGGTACGACGGGGGCCAGGCCGAGTTCCTCCGGGTGCCCTGGGGGGACACGATGTGCCTCCAGATCCCGGACAACGTCCGGGACGACCAGGCGGTCCTGCTGGCGGACATCTTCCCGACGGGGTACTTCGGGTGTGACATAGCGGGAGTGAGACCGGGTCACATCGTCGTGGTCGGCGGATGCGGACCGGTCGGCCTCATGGCTCAGATGAGCGCACTTCTCCGTGGAGCCGCCCGGGTCTACGCCACCGATCGTATTCCCGAGCGTCTCGCCCTGGCCAAGAAGATCGGAGCGATCCCGATCAACGTGGACAAGGAAGACCCGGTCACCCGGATCATGGACGAGACCGACGGATGGGGCGCCGACGCATGCGTCGAGGCGGTGGGGTACGAGGCCACGGGGAAGGGCGTGATGGCGCCGGGCCCGAAGGTGGAGGCCAAGCCCGTCGCGGTCCTCGAGACGCTCATGAAGGTCGCCAAGAAGGGTGCCATCATCGGCATGCCCGGCCTCTTCGCTCCCACGCCGGCCGACCCGGACGGTCGGGTCAGCTTCCCTCTCGGGGCGGCGTTCACGAAGGAGCTAGGGTTCCGAATGGGGCAGTGCAACGTGAAAAATTACAATCGGTACCTGATGCAGGTCATCGCCGACAAGCGAGTCGACCCATCCATCGTGATCACCCACCGGGAACCGTTGGAAAGGGCTCCGAAGCTCTACGAGCAGTTCGACCGGCGGGAGGGCGGGATCATCAAGGTGGTCCTCAAGCCCTGAGTCAGCGGATGCGCAATGGTGGGGTCCCGTCCTAGGTAGGAGGCCCGGCCGAGTTTCTGCGCGTGACACCGGGGGGTCGCGAGGTATTGGCCTCGTCTGGCCGTATTGCCACCCCCGATAGGCCCCGGCAGAACTGCAGATTGATGAAACTAAATCAGAAAGTCAAGAGGAAACTCAGGGCATCGGCGCCTGATAGGTCCCGACGTACGTCACATTCTGGCTCTCGACCGTCCCGCCATAATTCACCGCAGAGAATTCATACACGCCGGCGACCGATAGGAACCAACAGGTCCCGTTCGAAACTCCGATCCACCTACAGTGGTCCGGTATTGCGCCGCTCGGCTCCCATACGGTAAAGCGGACCAATCCCCCGGTGAGGTCGACCCAGTGGAGGCTCACGTTCTTCCGGTCCAGAAGGGACTGGGCTTGCGACGGCGGCGGCACCGGACAGAATGCACCCCCCTCGCATCGGCTGAGGGTAGCAATCTGTCCCGAGAAGGACGCGGGGGGCGGGGGAGACCCGGGAGCCAAGAGAAATCCTGCAGCCGTCACGACGAGCAGACCGACTGCCAGCGAGGCCGTCGGCACGAGCCACCCCCGGCGGTATGGAGCCAAACCTCGTCCATTTGTGGCCACAGCAGCCTCCATCGCCCCGGGGATCGACCCGCGCTCACGCTAGAGCGTCGGGGATGGGATAAGGGCCAAGCCCGCGAATGGTTAGACGGGCTAGACCGGCAGGACGAAATCGAGGGTGTCGGAAACGTGACAGGTCCAACGGGGCTAGCGATCCCGCCATCACGCTCCGGGAACCTCTGAAGAATCCATTGACGCCGTCCGACAAACGAAGTACATCGGTCGGACAATCTCGTCGCACGACGGGTCGTCACCCTGCCATTCTAACACGAAAACGACCCCCCGGCTTCCCCCAGCCGGGCGCCGTTATGTAGTTCACGGGGGCTGGAATCGGCCGTGTCCATGACCGAGGAGGGAGAGGATGCTGCCGGAGCAGATCGGACGAGACCGGGCGGCGCGCCTCCTCCCCGGGAGTGCGAGCGTTAGGGAGTTCGCGAATAGCGAGTTCCCGCGCGAGGACTACCACTGGGTGGTGTCCCTGACCCGCCTTACCTCGCCCGTTAGGGCGGGGGCTGGCGGGATCTGGGCTCGCCTGACCTGGGTCCTTCGCACTCCGGAGAGCGAGACGGAGGCCGACGCGGCCTCCGAGCCCGTCCCCGCGTGAGCGGGAACCTGCCCCACGCCGGGCCTACATCCGCCAGGATGGGCGGCCCGGCGAACCATTTCTAGAGGTCCCGAATCTTCAACACTTCCCGGGCGCCGGACCAACGACCCTACCTTCCGTGCGGGCGGGATCTGAGTCCGGCGTACCCAGCCTGGGACCGCACGTAGGGTCCGCTGGATGGGCATTAAGTGTCTCCGGTCGGTGGCGCCCGAGGGGGTTTTCTTGGTCAAGTTCGACGTGGCCATCGTGGGCGGGGGTCACAACGCGCTCGTCCATGCGGGATACCTCGCCAAAGCTGGCGCGCGGGTGGTCGTCCTCGAGCGGCGACCGATCCTGGGAGGCGCCTGCGTCACCGAAGAACCGTGGCCCGGATACCGGATCAACACCTACGCCTACGTCGCCGGCCTCCTTCGCCCCAATATCGCGGAAGAGCTCGAGCTGTCCAAGTTCGGGTATTCGCCCATCCTGTACGACCCACAGGCGTTCTGCCCCTTCCCGGACGGTCGTTCTCTCTCGCTGTGGAACGACACCGACAAGACCGTGAAGGAGATCGCCAAGTTCTCCAAGAAGGACGCGGCCGCCTACCCCAAGTACGAGGAGTTCTGGGACAACGTCCTCGACCTAGTGGAACCCCTCATGCTGGCCCCTCCGGTCCCGCTGGCGGACCTGGTCTCCCAGTTCCCCGGGGCCGAGGCGGAGGAGCTGGTCCGAAGCCTTTTCCTCCTGAGTGCCCAGGATTTTCTGGACGAGTGGTTCGAGAGCGACCACGTCAAGGTCGCCTTCGCGACCAACGCGGTCATCGGGGAGATGGCCGGTCCACGGACGCCCGGGACGGCCTACGTCCTCGCCCACCACAACATCGGAGTCCTCGAAGGTTCGCGGAAGGTGTGGGGATTCTCCAAGGGCGGCATGGGCCGGATCACCGAGGCGATGGCCAAGTCGGCGCAACACCACGGGGCGGTCTTGCGTACCGGAGTCACCGTCAAGGAAATCCTGGTGCACGGCGGGCGTGCCGTCGGGGTCGAACTCGAAGGAGGAGAGCGGATCGAGGCCCGGGCGGTCTCGTCGTCGGTGGACGCGAAGCAGACCTTCCTGCATCTCGTCCCACGCGAGCACCTCTCGAGCGACGTGGTTCGGGAGGTCGAACGGATCAAGAGCCGGGGTGCGGCGCTCAAGTTCAACGCCGCCCTGAGCGGTCTTCCCAAGTTCACGGTCGCCCCCGAAACCCCGGGCCCTCACCATCGGGGAGCCATCGAGCTCTGCCCCTCCATGGAGTACCTCGAAAAGGCGTACGACGACGGCAAGTATGGTCGCTTCTCCGAGCATCCGTTCATCGACTGCGAACTCCAGAGCGTTCTCGACCCGTCCATGGCGCCGCCGGGGCGGCACGTGATGACCTGCTTCGTCCAGTACGCCCCCTACGAGCTCCGTGGGACGACGTGGGACGAGTTCAAACCGAAAGCCGCCGAGCGGATCCTCGACACGTACGCCGAGTACGCGCCCAACATCCGGGACGTGGTCGAACACTGGCAGGTCATCTCCCCCCTCGACATCGAGCGGACGCTCGGTCTCACGGGGGGGAACATCTTCCAGGGGGACATCACGCCCGACCAGATCTTCTCCTTCCGCCCGATACTGGGCTGGTCGGGCTACCGGACCCCCGTCACGGGACTCTACCTCTGTGGCTCTGCGGCGCACCCGGGCGGAGGCGTAACCGGTGCCCCGGGACACAATGCGGCCCAGGTGGTCCTCGAGGACCTCCCCACCCTTCCCGCGTAGATGGTAGAGGACCCGCCATCGTCGGTACGGGGGGACGGCGTTGAAGACCGCTCGTAAGAAACCACCCTCCCCGTCAGGGGCCGAGCTGTGGGCGCGGTACCGAAAGCTGTTCCCGAAGTACTTCTGGGGAGAAGAGACCCGGCTCGCGAGTGTCGTCATCTCTCGGGCGCACGGATCGACCCTCGTCGACGCGGACGGCCGCGAGTACATCGACCTCACGAGCCAGTGGGCGACCAACAACCTCGGCCACGTCCACCCGGACGTGCTGCGGGCGACGACCGCGGCGCTCGAGCGGTACGGGTTTCTGATCTACTTCATGAACCCCCATCTGCCGATGCTCGAGTTGGCCGAGAAGCTCCTCGAGGTCCGACCCTCGCCGAACCTCTCCCGGGTCTTCCTCGAACTGTCGGGGACCGGAGCCGTCGAGGGGGCGATCAAGTATGCGGTCGAGGTCCGGGAACGACCCGTCATCCTCGGGTTCATGGGCCAGTACCACGGGCTGAGCATCGGCACGGGCATGGTCGGCGCCTTGAGTTCTCACGAACGGCGGCACTGGGAGGCCTATGGGGGCGGAGTCGTGCACGCCCCCTATCCCGCGGGGTCGCGCCGGCCTGTGGGGATGGGCGACGAGGAGTACGGCGGCTTCGTCCTCGACTACATTCGGGACCAACTCTTGCGCCACGTGGTGGCTCCGGACCGGATTGCGGGAACCATCCTCGAGCCGGTCGCCTGCGAGGCCGGAATCTGGATCCCGCCAAAGTCCTTCGTCCGCGGTCTCCGAAAGCTCTGCGACGAGTTCGGTTGGGTCTTCATCGACGACGAGGTCGAGGCCGGGGTCGGACGGACCGGGCGCATGTGGTCGATCGAGCACTTCGGTGTGGCGCCGGACCTGGTCGCGATAGGAAAGGGGATCAGCGGGGGCCTCATGCCGATCGCGGCCGTTCTCGGAACGGACGAACTGATGGCGGAACGGGACGTCGCCGCCGGGACGACCTTCGGTGGGCACCCGGCGGCGTGCGTCGCCGCCTCCACCACGCTCGACGTGATGGCCCGGGACCGGCTGGTGGAACGGTCGGCCAAGCTCGGCCGGGCCGCGCTCCGTCGCATGGGAGAGTGGACTGGGTACGACACCGTCCTCGACACCCGCGGGCTCGGGTTGTGTCTCGGAGTCGAAGTGGGGACCCGCGCGAGCCGAACGCCCTCCCCCGAGACCGCGCGTCGGATTTTCTTCGACTGCGTGGACCACGGGGTCGTCCCGTTGTACAACTATGGGGACACCGTGATCCGGGTCCAGCCTCCGCTCACGATCACCGAACCCGAACTGGAGGGCGCGCTCGACGTGCTCGAAGCGGCCCTCCGCCGCGCGGCGACCTAGGTCGTGGGATCGAGCCCGCGTTCGCGGGTCTCGCGCACCGTCACGTGGATCCCCCGCTGGGCGAGGAGAGGGAAGAACGGCACCGGGTCGAGGGCCTCCGGCGGGAGCAGCCCGTGGGCGGAGATCTGGCCCGAGAGCAGTTGGAGGACGGCGACGGCGGCCGGAGTCCCGGTCAGGTGGGCCGTGGCGGTCGCGTGATGTCGGTCGAAGGCCTGACGGTGGCTCAGCTGGGCGCAGAGGGTCTCCGACGTAAGAACGCCCTTTCGCTCGCCCCTGGTGTCCACGACGAGGCACGCGAACCCGTCCACCGTGCCCGTGAGGTCCGCGGGCTTCGGGAGGGCCTGGAGCACCGCCCGCCGCGGGCCGGGCGCTTCCGGGGTCCCCTTCTCGAGAAGGTGGAGGTCCCGGAGCATCTGGAGGATCCTCACCGTGGCGTCGTCCAACGCGAGCTTGAAGTCGACGTACTGGATCCCCTTTCCGATGAACCGGGGGAGGCTGTCGACCTCCTCGTGGTCGACGGAGTAGACCTTCTGGGGGCCGACCGGGGGAGGGAAGTCGTAGACCTCCCCCTCCCCGAAGGGGGGCACGTCGCGGTACTGACCTCCGTCCCAGATCCGTGAGGCGTGCAGGGTCTCCTCGATGAACGTCTCCGGACTGAAGAGCGGAAGGAAGGGGAGGTCGGGGTGGCTCGCGGTATCCCCGTCCCGGACCCGGATCGAGTCGACTCGGTCCAACTGGTCCGCCCCGAACCGTGCCATGAGGTTGCTCAGGCCCGGATCCTCTCCCATGCCGACGACCGCCGTCAATCCCCGGCGACTCCATTCGCCCGATCGCACGTAGGGGTCGTTCGACTCGCACGCGAGGTCGAGATAGCTCGCTCCGACGGCGAGCGCCGCATCCTGGATCCCGAGGTTGAACCGAGGTAGGGAGGCTTGGACGACGACCTGGACCCCTTCGAGGGCCCTCTCCACGGCCGACCGATCCGAGGCGTCTAGTCCGAGGCTCCGCACCCGAGCACCGGTCGGGAGTCGCCGGAGGAGGTTCTTCGCGAACCTCTCGTCGACGTCCGCGAGGACGAGTTCCTTCACGGACGCGTCGGCGGCCAGATGGCCGGCGATGACCGACCCGATCGCCCCGCAACCTAGCAGGAGCACGCGGCCGGTGGTCGTGGAACTAATGGTGTCGACCCTCGCGGACCTCCGCACCCAGGACGGGATGATAAACTCGCCCACACCGCCAGCAGCGGGGGTCGTACCTTACGACGCGTGGATCGTATTCCAGCCCATGGTGGAGAGTTCGGTGCTCCCCATGGGGGTCTGATACTGGACGAACCCGGTCAGGTCCGGGTTGTAGACAGCAAAGAGGTCAGGGACCGCGAACCAGGCGTTCGTGTAGTTCGCGTACATGAGCTGGGTCAGGAGCGTATAGTTCTGGGTCAGGAGCGCCGGGTCGCTCGTCCCCGCCGTCGAGAGCACGAGGTCGTCCAACGTGGCGTTGTACCCCCCCGAAGCCCCGCTGTTGTAATTGGAGTTGCAGATGTTCGCGCTCCCGTAGCTCAGGAAATTCTCTTGGGTCCAGTCGTCCGGCGCGATGTAGTCCGACGAGTAGAAGTCCTGACCGATGTAGAACGGCCCGACGCCCCCCGTGGACGTTTCGGACGAGGTGCACTGACCGGTACTCTGGTCGATGGTCTGCTCGATGTAGAACTGCGAGAGCGTGACGCCCTCGATGTTGAGCGTGATGTTGATCGCAGCGAGGTTCGACGCGATGGTCGTCGCAGCGTCGAACCAGTCGTTACTCGTGCTGAGATACTCATAGTTGAACACCATCCCCTTGCAGGCGCCGTTCGCGCAAGGCGAGTTCTGGATCTCCTGCTGCGCGAGCGGGAGGTTGAACTGGTACGGAGTCAGGTTGGCGGGATTGTAGTAGGGCGAACCCGGCGGGACCGGTCCGACCCAGGGGAACGCCAGCCCGTTGAATGCGTTCTGGATCACCTCGGGATAGTTGATGGCGTGGGTGATGGCGGCGCGCACCGAGAGGTTGTTGAAGGGGAAGACGCTCTGATTCATGAACACCCACCACGAGCCGCCCGCCCCGCTGAATCCGGTGGAAAGGGTTTGGACGGTCACGCACGAGGCGCCCCGCGCGGATTGGATCGCCTGCGGGCCCAGGTAGGCGAAGGAGGCCGTGGCCACCGAGCCGCTCTTCAGGTCCGCGATGTTGACGGCGGGACTGTCCTGGAAGGTGACCTCCACGCCCACTTGCGCCGGCTGAAGGTTGTTGTTCCACGGCTCCTGATTGGCGAGCTGGGTTCCCCAGTAGTTCGGACTGGGGGAGATACTGTAGCCCTGTTGCAGGTTGTAATTGGTGAGCACGTACGGTCCGGTGCCCATCGCGTGGTCGGACATCCACGGGTTGGTGCCGCTGGCGACTCCGCCATTCGCGGTGATCACGATGGGGTCGACAGCCGCGGCTCCCGGCGTCGAGAGCTCGGCCAGAAGATAGGAGTACCGGACCGGCGGGCCGTAGGTAAACGTCGTTCCGTTGTAGAGCTGGTTGTATCCGAATCCGACGTTCACCTGCAGCGTGTCCGGTCCGAGGACCCGGAACGATTGATTGTCGGCCCCCATGGTCGCGATCTCGGAGGCGGTGGGGGTGCTGAAATCAAAGGTGTTGAGGTCCGTCGTCAGGTTCTGTAGGGAATTGCTGACTTGGGTCGCGTTTGAGTAGTAGTTCACTCCCGGATACCAGAAGTTCTCGGCCAGGAGGTACTGGTCGATCCCTTGGAGCGCGAGGAGACGGTAGAGACTGTACCACATGACGTAGGCGTTGAACGGGTCCCCGTTCGAAAAGTGGACGCCGGTGTTGAGCGTGAAGTTCCAGTGAAATCGGTCGGCCGAGATGGTCCAGTTGTGGGCGAGGACGCCGGTGAAGTTCACGAGGCTCGACTGGTTGTACATGATCAGCGTCTGGTAGATCTGCTGAACGAGGCCCCAGTCCGGGGTCGAGTAGGCGACCTGAGGGTCGGCCGTATCGGTCGCTTCGGCCTGGTCGACCAGGAGCGGGCTCTTCGAGGAGAGGCCGCATCCTTGAGCCCGGGTGACGTAGAAGTAGATCCCGATTCCCGAAATGACCACCACGACGGCAAGGACGATGGCGATAATTCGGACGTTGCGAGGGTTCAGTCAGCTCACCCGGACCCCTTGCACCCCCGGGAGGTTGATAAGGTCTAGCACGGGGGAGGTCGTTTCCTCATTTGCGAAACCAATTTACCGAGGGAACGGTCCCGAGAAGTGATGCCAGCGACCGCGGGAGCTCGACCGCCCGACGGGGCCGTACGCGAACCCACCTTTCATCTCACCGGCACGACGCCCGCCGGTAGGCTGTACTGGGACCCGGACGTCCTCCGCACCGAGCTCGAACGATTCTACTACCGCCATTGGCTCTGTATTGGTCGGGAGGACCGGATCCCAGCGCCCGGTGACTTTTTCACCACCCGCGTCGGCCCCGAAAGCATCCTACTCGTCCGCGACGGAAAGGGTCGCATCGGTGCGTTCTACAACCTGTGCCGCCACCGAGGGACCCGGGTCGCCCTCGAGGAGGGCGGCCGGGGGGCCCACTCGTTCGTCTGCCCGTACCATAGCTGGACCTACTCCCTCGATGGCCGGCTCACCGGTGCTCCCCACACCAAGACGATCGAAAAATTCGACCGTGCGGAATTCGGCCTCTGGCCAGTTCGCGTCGAGACCTGGGGTGGGTTCATCTGGATCAATTTGGAGCCCAAAGGCCCCTCGCTAAAGGAGGAACTCGGTACCTTCCTCCACCGGTTCGACGCGACCCCGCTCGATGGGCTCAAGCTGGGGGGCGGAAAGATCTACGAGGTCGAAGCGAACTGGAAGATCATCGTCGAAAATTTTTCGGAATGCTATCACTGTGCGCCGGTCCACCCGAGTCTGAATCGTCTGACGCCGTACATGACCGGGGATAACGACGCGTACTTCCACGAACCGGGGGGTCGCTCCCTATACTCGGGCGGGTACATGGAATTCGCGAAGGACTACACGTCCATGACCCGTACCGGCTACACGAAGCGCCCCGTACTCCCAGGGACCACTCCCGAGGATAGCAAGCGGGTCCGGTACTACACGGTCTTTCCGAACATGTTCTTCAGTCTGCACCCGGACTTTCTCATGACCCACCGGGTGTGGCCCACGTCCCCCTCGCACTGCCGGATCGAGAACGAATTCTATTTCTCCCCCGAGGCGGCCGCCGCACCCGACTTCGACCCCAGCGACGCGATCGAGCTGTGGGACGAGATCAACCTGCAGGACTGGCGGGTCTGCGCCCTGGCTCAGGAAGGGGTGGCGTCGCGCGCCTGGAAGGGCGGGCGCTACAGCGAGCAGGAGGCCCTTACCGCGGACTTCGACGCGTTCGTGACCGAAGAGCTCGCTCACAAGAAGTAGACGTTCGGGCCTCGTCGAAGAGTGGGCCGCGGTCTAGCCCTTTGGCCCCAGCCAACCCATGCGGCCGAGGTAGTACTGGTCCACGAGGTGGACGACTTCCTCTTCGGTGCTGTACCTCCCCTGAGTGTAGGCGGAAGTCTTCGACCCGAGGTGGGCCATCTCGCAGATGTGCCAGTCCTGACGGTTCGTCGTCTCCCAGAATCCCATCGCGTCGTCGGCCGAATGGGCTTCGTCCCGGTCGACATAGACATCGAAGACGAGGCGAGTCCGGTCCGGGCTCACGGGGATGAACCAGTCCAGGGTCACGTAATCGGGTAGCAGGCTTAGGAAGTTGGAAGGGTACAGCACGTAGTAGTAGACACGACGGAGGTCCGTCGCGGAGAGCCCCGGGAAGGTGGCTCGCGCGGTCTTCCCGTCCGGGGACAAGGTCCGAACTCCGTCGACGAAGTCCATCCACCCCCCGAAGACCGGTCCCGTCCGAAGGTCCTCCTCGCCCGAACGGTAGGGCGTGAGCTTGACGAGTTGCGGGTGGACGCCGGGACAATGGTAGCACTCGTTGGCATTCTGAACGATCAGCTTCCAATTCGCCGCGATCTCGTACTCCACACGATGGGTGCGGCGCAACCGCTCCAGGGGGTAGGAGCGGGCGCGAGCCGGAAACCCTCCGAGGCTCCGCTCCAGCGGTTCCGGGCGGGGAGAAACATTGACGAACAGGAACCCTCTCCACGTCGCGACGGCGACCGGGTGCAGACCGGAGTCCTTCCGGTCGAATTCTTCGACCCCCCCCATGTGGGGGGCCCCGCGAAGATGGCCGTCGAGGTCGTACGACCAGGCATGATAGGGACACACAATCCCCCGCAGCCCGTCTCCGGCGGTCGCTTCGACGAGCCGTGTGCCTCGGTGGCGACAGACATTGTGATAGGCTTTCAACTCGCCGGAGGCGTTTCGGAGGACCACGACGCCCGATCCAGCGATCTCCACGGTCCGGAAGGAACCGGGGCGGGCGAGCTCGTCCTCCCGTCCGATACACTGCCACGTGCGACGGAAGAGGCGGTCCCGCTCCTGCTCGAAGACCCCCGGGTCACTGAACAAGGGGCCGGGAAGGGTTCGCGCTCGGAGGAGGGGTCGACCGACGGCTCGCAAGGACGCAGCCGACACCGGGGGTCGGCCGGCGGTGATTCGGGTCGTCGCTCCGCCGGCCATTCTCCCTCCTTTCCAGAGGGAGACCGATTTTTCTTTAAGCCTTCGCCGGCGGACGCCGGACCTCGTCGCCGACCGAGGGATTTATCCGCTCCCCTCGGTCCCTCGGCGCGATGACCGACTGGGACCTCATCGTCATCGGCGGCGGTCATAATGGTCTCATCACCGCAGCCTACGTCGCCAAGGCCGGTGGTCGGGTGCTCGTCCTCGAACGGAGACCGATCGTCGGTGGGGCCTGCATTACCGAAGAACCGTGGCCGGGCTTCAGGATCAACACCTTCGCGTACGCGAGCGGGCTGCTCCGGCCCAAGATCGTGTCGGAGCTCGAGCTGGGCCGGTTCGGCTACGACCCGATCCTCTCCGACCCCCAGGGATTCTCACCCCTCCCCGACGGCCGCCATCTGACCTTCTGGCTCGACGAACTCCGAGAACAGAAGGAGATCGCGAAATTCTCGAAGGCCGACGCCGCCGCCTATCCTGAGTACGTCCGCTTCTGGGATCACGCGCTCGACCTGATCGAGCCGGCCATGATGGCGCCGCCGATGCCGCTCTCGGAGTTCATCGGGACGCTTCCGGAGGGCGAAGCCGAACGGATGCTTCGGGACCTCTTCCTCCGGAGCGCGAAGGACTTCCTGGATGATTGGTTCGAGAGTCCGGAGCTGAAAGGAGCCCTCGCCGCGTCCGCCGTCATCGGAACGTTCGCGGGACCGTATACGCCGGGGACGGCCTACATCCTCGGCCATCACAATATCGGCCGACTCGGAGAACATCGAAGGGTCTGGGGCCATTCCCGCGGGGGCATGGGCCAGATTACCCAATCGATGGCCCGGGCGGCGATTGAGTTCGGAGCCACCATCCGGACTTCGGTCGGAGTTCGTCAGGTCCTCGTCGAGAGGGGCCGGGCGGTCGGCGTCGAGACCGAGACGGGTGAAAGGCTCCGGGCCCGTGCCGTGGCGTCCTCGATCGACGCCCGGCAGACCCTTCTCGACCTCACTCCCCCCGACACGATCGATCGCGCCATCGCGGATCGTCTCCGGAAGATCCGGGCTCAAGGGGCCTGTCTCAAGTTCAATGCGGCCCTGGAGGGAATCCCGAAGTTCACCGCCGCCCCGGACCCGGGCCACCTCGTCGGGGCGGTCGATATCGCTCCGTCGATGGAGTACATCGAACGGGCGTACGACGACGCCAAGTACGGGACCTTCTCCCGCGCGCCGATCATCGACGCCTACTTTCAGACCCTGGTCGACCCGTCCATGGCGCCGCCCGGAAAGCACACGATGACGTGCTTCGTCCAATACTCGCCGACCTCCCTCCGGTCCGGACCTTGGTCGGAGGCCAAGGAGGCCGTCGCCGACACGGTCCTCACGACGCTCGAAGGGTACGCTCCGGGGATCCGGAAGCTCGTCTCCCACTGGCAGGTGATGACGCCCCAGGACATCGAGAACATCCTCGGAATGCCTGGCGGAAACATCGATCAGGGCGACATCACGCCGGACCAGATCTTTTCTCTGCGGCCGATCCCGGGCTGGGCCAATTATCGGACCCCGCTCGCGGGGCTGTACTTGTGCGGATCCGCGGCGCACCCGGGCGGAGGCGTCATCGGAGCCCCGGGGCACAACGCCGCGGGAGTCCTCCTCTCCGACCTTCATCTCGGTCTCGGCCGCAGCGGCGGAGCGGATCCGACCGCCTCCGAGGCCGACGCGCTCCCGGTGAACTAGCCATGCCCGAGGCGTCCATCCAGTTCCGCGCCGGCGCCGGCGTCGAGCGTCTTCGTGCCCTCCTCGCTGACCCAACGTTCGTCGCATCGCAGATCCCGCAGGTCATCGCCGTCGAGCGCACCTCGGCCACCACCGCACGGTGGACGGTGGAGATCAAGCTCGGCCCGATGCACCGGACCAGCGTGTACGAGGGAGAGCTCGTAGAACAGTCCGTGTCGGGGGTTCGATTCCGGGCGAAAGGACCCGAGTCAACGATCGAGGGGTACCTCGCGTTCGCCCCCGAGTCTCCGGACGCCACCCTCGTGAGTCTTACCCTCACGTTGAAGGGCCAGGGACCCTTGCGTGCTATCGTCGACGCCTATTTGGCCAAGCGGGTGAAGGATGATGCGGCGCAGTTCGCCCGGGCACTTTCCGAGCATTTGACACCGCCCTCGACGGCCTCCCCATAGTGGCCCTTCGGCGGAGTTATTAGCCGGTCCCCGGTGGCCGGACGTCGTGTCCGTTCGTCCCGAGGTCGGGCCGCCCTCCGTCCGCCGACGGGAACGGTGAGGACGGTTGGGGCGGAGCTTCTCGGACCTCGCCTGGTTCATCGGGGCCCGCCTCCTCCAACTCATCCCGGTCCTCTTCGGGGTCATCCTCCTCACGTTCCTCCTCTCCCACGTGGCCGTCAAGAATCCATGCGAGGCGTGGAACCCGCACGCCAAGCGGAACGTGATCCTGGCCTGCCAGCACTTCTGGGGATTCAACCAGCCCCTCCCCGTTCAATTTGAGAAGTACCTGAGCCTCCTCCTGCAGGGGAACTGGGGGACCGACCCCTCCGGCAGCCCCGTCCTCCCGGCCATCCTCGCGGGCGTCCCCGAGACGCTCGAGCTCGTCCTCGCCTCGTTGTTCCTCATGATCGTCATCGGGATCACCCTAGGCGTGGTCGCCGCCCGGTATGCCGGGCGATGGCCCGACCACCTCGTCCGCATCTTCTACCTCAGCGGGTGGGCGGCCCCCACCTATCTCGCGGCCATCCTACTTTCGATCGTCGTGGCGCCGGCCATAGGGTTCCCCACGGAGAATGCGTTCACGTACAACCCTCCGCCGTTCCCGCAACCGACGCACATGTCGGTCCTCGATGCGATGCTCGCCGGCAGCGGGTCCGGGACGCTCGACGCCCTGAAGCATCTCGCGCTCCCATCCATCGCGCTCGCGTTCCTCAACCTCGGGATCATCACGCGGATGACCCGGGGTTCCATGCTCGATATCCTTCCCCTGGATTTCATCAAGGGCGCCCGGATGAAGGGGTTGTCCGAGGAGCGGGTCCTCTTCCGGCACGCCCTGCGCAATTCCCTCATCACGACCACTACGGTGTTAGGGTTCACGGCCAGCGGGCTCCTCGCGGGTACGATCGTCGTCGAGGAGGTGTTCGCTTGGCCGGGGATCGGGCGCTACTCGTTCAACGCCATCCTCGGGTACAATTTCGCGGGCACGATCGGCGTGGTGGTGGTCTTCGCGATCGCGGTCGTGGTCGCGAACCTGCTCGCGGACATCGCCTACGGCTTCCTGGATCCCCGGGTGGAGTGGAGGTAGATGGAGGGGCCGCCCCGCCCCAGCCCCCCCGGGATCGGGGTCACGCTCCCGAAGGAGCCCGGTCTCGGAGAAACGCTCTCGGAAGCTCTGCAGACCCTGCGGGCCAATCTGCTCACCCTCGTCGGGTTCGTCCTGGTCGTACTGATCCTCGGGCTCGCGCTGCTGGTCTGGGCCGTTCCGGTCGTGACCGGGCTCTTCGGTCCCGCCCTGTCGATCCTTCCGTACGACCCCAACGCGCTGAATCCGAACGCGAGCTATCTGCCGCCCGGGCCCCACCACTGGTTCGGGACCGATGAGGACGGCCGGGACCTGTTCGCCCGCGTCCTCACCGCCCTGCCGCTCGACATGGGCATCGCCGTGGTCATCGTCGGCGCGGCCGTGATGATCGGGGGTGGACTCGGACTGGTCTCCGGGTTCTGGGAGACGAGCCGCACGGCCCGAGTCGTCTCGGCGACCATCCTGCGGGTCACCGACATCTTCCTCGCGTTCCCGACGCTCGTGCTCGCGCTCGCCATTGCGGCCCTTCTCGGCCGGGACCTCACCTCGACCCTCATCGCCTTGATCGCGACCTGGTGGCCTTACTACGTCCGGCTCGTCCGGGGCGAAGTCCTTACCATCAAGCACCAAGGGTACATCCCGGCGGCCCGCGCCCTCGGGGTGCGGGAGCCCACGATCCTGTTCCGCCACGTGCTGAGGAACCTGCTCGAACCCCTGGTGGTCTACATGACGCTCGACATCGGGACGGTCCTCGTGACGTTCTCGACCATCGCCTTCGTTGCGATTCCCCTCCCTCCGAATCAGCCGGAGTGGGGGAGCATGATCGCGAACTATCAGGGGTATCTGCCGCAATTCCTTTGGATGGTCCTCGCCCCCGGCGCGGCCATCTTCGTCTCGGTGCTCTCGTTTAGCCTGCTCGGGGACGGAATGCGGGACGTCCTCGACCCACGCACCCGACGGGCCTTCGCGCGCGTTCGGGCGAACCTCGCATCGCCCGAGCCCGTCCCCGGGAGTGCCGAGGCGTGAGTCCCCTCGCGAGCCGCCGGTAGAGGGGACCGTGCCTTCGTACGATGCGCTGGTAGTGGGAGCCGGGTTCGCGGGCCTTTCGGCCGCGCTCGCGCTCGAGGAGGCCGGCCTCCGCACCCTCGTCCTCGAGGCCGGTCCCCGCCCGGGAGGTCGTGCGCGGACCGACTACACGCTCCGGCACGGAGGGCCGGCGGAGCTCGGCGCCCAGATGATCCACGGCCGCGACGCCGTGACGCATCGATGGGCCCGGAAGTGGGGTCTCCACGTCCGTCGGTATCCGGTCCTGCCCCGGAGCCGGATGGTCGTCGACCGCCGCATCGGGCGGTACCCCTGGTTCGTCCTCCCGTTTCACCCGGTGATCGGATTCCGGTCGGCGATCGCCGCGCGATACACCATCCCTTCCCAGCTCGAAGCGTATGCGGGTCCGGACATGTCGCTCGAGGAGTACCTCACGACCCACCCGGCCCGCCCCGGGGCACGGCGCGTGGTCGAGCTCCTTCACGCCCACGTCTACGGAGCGGACCTTGACGCGGTCGGAGTGAAGGGGCCCGCCGAGGAGGAGAAGGCGTGTAGCGAAGACCTCGGCTACACCAACTTCCAAGTGACCGAAGGATACTCCGCCCTCGCCGATCGGGTGTCTGAATCCCTCGGGGAGCGGATTCGGTTCGGTCGAGCGGTCGTGGCGATCGACCGGACGAGCGACGGGGTCCGGGTCCGAGCTCAGACGGTCGAGTCGGGCCGAGAGGAGGAATACCGTGCCCCCGCGGTCGTGATCACCGTCCCGCTCGGGGTGTTGAAGTCGGCCTTCATCGCCTTCGACCCCCCGCTTCCCGAATCCAAGCGACGGGCGATCGGGCGGATCGCCTTCGCCGATGCGTTTGCGCTCCATCTCCGGGTCTCGGGGGGAACCTTGCGGAAGACGCTCGGCGATTTCGCGATGCTTTGGGGAGGGACCCCCTCGTCGTTCTACCGGCCGAGTGTCGGAATTCCGACACCGCCCGAAGTGGTCACCGCCTTCACCGTGGGACGGGAGGCGCGACGCCGCGCGGCGCTCGACCTTCCCGAGATCATCGACGCGACCTGCCGCGAGTGGGAGGGGGTCGTGCCCTCGGGGATCTCCTGGGGGGACGTCGAGGACGCCCGCGTGCACCTCTGGACCCGGGACCCCTGGTTTCGAGGCGCCTACTCCTACCTTCCCCCCGGGGTCGGATTGGCCGACCGTGCCGAGCTGGCCGCTCCCGTCGACCGGTGCCTGTTCTTCGCGGGGGAGGCCACCGACCTCCACGGGCAGTCCGCGACGGTCGCTGGTGCCATCGGTTCTGGCCAGCGGGTCGCCGGAGAAGTACGGTCCGCCTTGTCGACTCACCCGAGTCCGGGAGCCGGGAGCCGCTAAGTGGACGACGCGGCTCGGGACTCCCGCAAGGCCCCATGGACGCGATCGGTGCGCTGGCGAACGTCGCCCGTCGGTCGACCGAACGGTACCACGAGTTCCTGCGAGTCCCAGCGATGTCCGTGGGCGTTTACGTGCTGCCGGCCGGCGCGACCGACGGTCAATCCCCCCACGGGGAGGACGAGATCTACTACGTGGTCCAGGGGAAGGCGCGCTTCCTCCATGGCGCCCTCGACCAGCCGGTGGCCCCCGGCGATGTCCTGTTCGTACCGGCCCACGACGAGCACCGGTTCCACTCGGTGGAGGAGGAACTCGTGGTGCTCGTCGTCTTCGCCCCCGCCGAGCAGGCGCCCGGATAGCGGGGACGCACCGGGCGGCACCGAATCGGCGGCACGGGAGGGGCTGGCCCCTCTATTTGTACAGGGCCCCGGTGCGACGGGCGTGCGGCCCCCCGGCGCGCCCGTGTCGGGAGATACGGCGGGTCGTGCCCTCGGGCTCCGGTCCGTTTCCCCCGACCCGGAGAGGGGCCGAGCATGACCGAGCCCATCCTCGCGGTCGAACACCTCTCCGTCGACTATGTCGTCGGTTCGGGGACGTTCCACGCCCTGCGGGACGTCTCGTTCGAGATGCGTCCCGGTCGGGTGGTCGGGATCGTCGGAGAGACCGGATGCGGAAAGAGCACGCTCGCCCACGCGATCCCACGGCTACTTCCCGAGCCCCCGGCCCGAGTCCTCTCGGGACGGGTCGTGTTCCAGGGGACCGACCTCCTGGAGGTCCCTCGATGGCAGTTGCCGATGGTCCGGGGGACCGGGATCGGCATGATCTTCCAAGAGCCGATCAACTCTCTCGATCCGGCCTACCGGGTCTTCTACCAGGTCGCCGAGGCGATCCGAGTCCGGCGGCGGCGCGACGCCGGGCTCGCGCCGCAATTCCACCCCGGCCCGCAACCGTTCGACTATTCCCGACCCGCCCGCAAGAGCACCGCGGAGGCGACGACCCATGCCTTCCTCCCGAGCGCCCCTACTTCGTTCGGCGGTGTCCCGATGGGAGGACCGGCGGGGCCGTTCACCGATGGGCGCACCCTCCGCGCCGAGGTCCTCGATTGCCTCCGTCTGGTGCGCATCAATGACCCCGAGACGATCCTCAACCTCTACCCGCACGAACTCTCGGGAGGGATGCGGCAGCGCGTGATGATCGCGATCGCCCTGTCGGCCCGTCCGACCCTCCTGATCGCCGATGAACCGACGAGCGCGTTGGACGTAACGATCCAGGCCCAGGTGCTGACCCTCATGAAGGAGCTGATGGACGAGGTGAAAACGTCGATCCTGTTCATCAGCCATGACCTCGGCGTGATCGCCGAGACCGCCGACGACGTCGGGGTGATGTACGCGGGTCACTTGGTCGAATTCGGCCCGGTCGCCGACGTGTTCGAACGACCGCGCCACCCGTACACGAAGGCGCTCCTTCGTTCGATCCCTACGGGCTATCAGGACGAAGGACCGCTTCCCTCGCTGGCCGGATCGGTCCCGAACCTCTCTCGGCTGCCGGCGGGGTGCACGTTCGCTCCCCGGTGCGTCCTCGCTCGACCCGTCTGTCGACAAGACCCCGGGCCGCCCCTCGCCGCCGGGTCGGGCCCCGGGGCCGACGCGACCCATCGTTCCGCCTGTCACTTCGCGGAGGAGGTCGACTCTCTCCCGTGACAGCGTCGCCCCCCTTGTTGGAGGTTCGCGACCTCGTGAAGCACTTCCCGCTGAATCGCGGGTTCGCGGAGTACCTTCGCGGAGAACCGATCCGGGCCGTCCACGCCGTCGACGGCGTCTCCCTCACCGTGGGACGCGGTGAGACCCTCGGTCTCATCGGAGAATCCGGTTCGGGCAAGACGACCCTCGGCTGGGTGATCGCGAAATTGCACGAGCCGAGTTCGGGGCAGATCCTGTTCGACGGGATCGACGTGACGGTCGCCCAGGGGGCCCGGCTCAAGGCCTGGCGCCGTCGGGTCCAGATCGTCTTCCAGGATCCGGTGGGCTCGCTCGACCCCCGCCTTCGGGCGTGGCAGGTGGTGGGGGAAGCCCTCCAGGGGCAGCGAAGGATCTCCCGGGCCGAGATCCGCCGGCGGGTGTTCGAGATGCTCCCGACCGTCGGACTCCCTCCGGATTGCCTCGACCAGTACCCCCACGAATTTTCGGGCGGTGGGCGCCAGCGTCTCTCGCTCGCCCGCGCCCTGATCCTTCAACCGGAGCTGATCGTGCTGGACGAGCCGACCAGTGCGCTGGACGTGGCGGTCCAGGCCCAGATCCTGAACCGTCTCGTGAGCCTGCAGCGGGAGCGGGGGTACTCCTACATCCTCATCACGCACAACGTCGCCGCCGTCCGGTACGCCTCCCATCGGGTGGCGGTGATGTACCTCGGCGAGATCGTCGAGGTGGGCCCGGTCCGTGCGGTCCTCGAGAAACCGGTCCACCCCTACACGAAGGCGTTGATCGCCGCGTTGCCGGTCCCGGACGCGCGACGTCGCCGGACCCGGTACCGGATCAGTGGAGAGATCCCGACCCTCGTCCGGCCGCCGCCGGGGTGCCGGTTCGCGTCCCGTTGTCCCTTCGTCATCGATCGGTGCCGAGTGGAGTCGCCGAAGCTGCGGGAGATCCCCGCCCATCCGGGTCAGCGGGTCGCCTGTCACCGCGCGGAAGAGGTAGCGGACATCTCGCCGCTCACGATGGTGGTGCCGCCCCCGGTGTCGAGCGCGACCCCGGCCCCGGCGTAACCCGTGCCCTTACGCGTCCGCGCCCGTGCGCGGAACGGGAGTGGAGGCGAGGAAGGTGGAGAACCGGGTCATGTGCAGGCCCCACCGCTTCTCGAGGGACTCGATCGACCGTTCGATCTCTCGGCGTTCCGCCTCGGGGTCGCTGACGGCGGGGAACACGCCGAACCGCTCCGTGGACTCCGGGTCGACCTCCGGCTCGAACCGGACGGACCGGCCGATCCACGACCCGAGCATTCGGGCCATCTCCTGGAGGGTCTGGGAGTCCCCGGTCAGGTCGATGGTCGCTCCGAACGACCTCGGCCCTTGCTCGAACGCGGCGGCGGCGGCCTCTCCGATGTCGCCGACCGCGACGAGCTCCATCCGGGTTTCCGGGGGCGCAGGAAACGACAAGACCCCGGCGCGGAGCGACTCGAGCCCCCACGCCGACGTGAAGTTGTCCATGAAGGTCGCAGGGCGAAGGAGGGTGGCCGGGAGGGCGAGTTCGACCAACAGCCGTTCGTTGGCCGCCTTGGACTCGAAGAGGGACGCCCCCGAATCGCCCGTCGCCGCGGTCGCCGAGCTGAGGATGACGTGCGGCGTACCCGCCGTCTTCGCAGCACGGAGCGCGGTGCGACCCTGTCGCTTCTCGCTCTCGAAGTCCGGCGCGTCGTACCCCTTGTCGTACGGCGTCGTGAGGACGAAGAACCCCTCGGCTCCCTTGAGCGCCTCGGGGAGACCCTTGCCGGTACGCAGGTCCCCCTCCACCACGTCGGCGCCGAGGGTTCGGAGATTCGAGGCCTTCGCGGCGTCGCGGGTGAGCGCCCGCACCGCGTGGCCGCGCTTCAACAGGCTGCGGGCCACGGCCCCGCCCTGCTTTCCGGTGGCTCCCGACACGAGGAAGACCCGCCGCGCCATCGACCCACGTCGAGCGCCCGACATACCCCAAGGATAGGAGGTCTTCGGGCCCCGGAGACCCCCTGGGGGCGGGGTCGAGGGACCCCAACGCATAGATAAGCCGGAAATCTTCCCGACGAGTGATGAAGGCCCTCCAGGAGATCGACGCCGCGATCGAACGACGCCACCTGCTGAAGCACCCCTTCTACACGGCCTGGTCGGCGGGGGAGCTCCCGATGGACACTCTTCGCCAGTACGCCGGTCAGTACTACCATTTCGAGGCGAACTTCCCCCGCTACGTCGCCGGGGCGTACGCCCGTTTGACCCGGCCCGAGGACCGACGGGTCCTCCTCGAGAATCTCATGGACGAGGAGGGTCGGCCCCCCACGCACCCCGAACTCTGGGTGGACTTCGCCCGAGGGGTCGGAGCGCGGTGGAGTGCCCGGCGGCCCCCGCCTCCCCGACCCGCGGCCCTCGGACTCTGCCGGACCTACGAGGCGCTCACCTTGGGGAAGGGGTCGCCCGCTCAGGCCCTTGGCGCGCTCTACGCGTACGAGCGCCAGTTCGCGGCCGTCGCCGCCGAAAAGTCGCGGGGACTCCGTGCGCACTACGGCATCCGCTCACGGGCCACCCATGAGTTCTTCCGAGTTCATTCCGAAGCCGACGTCGCCCACTCGGCGGCGGAACGGCAGATTCTCGATCGGGAACTCCGGGCCGAAGCCCCGGGCGACGGGGGTGCGACCGAGTCGGTCGAGAAGACCCTCGGTGCGTGGTGGGCCTTCCTCGATTCGTTCGGGATCTAGCGTCCCGCGCTTCGAGCTCACGCCGACGACGGCGGCCGTAGCGCCGCGAGGAGCCGGGCTCCGTCGGGAGTGCCCCACCCGGTGCACGGGTCCCATCCCGGGCCGGCCGAGTACGCCCCGTTCGTCCCGACCGTCACATCGTGAAATCCGCTCTCGACCGCCGGCTGGTAGAGCTTCGGGTTCACGAATCCGACCGCGCTACCGAGCGACTGGTTGAGCCGGGCCAGTAAACCGGCCCAGAGCGGTGCGACCGCGCTCGTCCCACCGTACGTGGCGGCCACGCCGTCGACGCGGACCGAGTAGCCCGTCGCGGGGTCCGCGTTCCCCGCCACATCCGGCACCCCCCGTCCCGCAAACCCATTCGGAGCGGTCGGCACGGGCGGCGAAGCCTGGTACGAAGGGCGGGCGAACGCCTCGCTCACCCCACCCCCCGTGGCGCCCCCGCCGGTCCCCCGGTCGTCCCACACCACTTCCGATGTGATCGCCCCGCCCTCGAGGACGAGGGTCGTTCCGCCGCATCCGAGGGCGAACGGACTGGACGCCGGAAAGTCGACCACGGGGTGCGGGCCGCCGGTCCCGTCGTCCGCGCCGCCGTCCCCGGCGGCCACGAGGACCGTGACGCCTATGGTCGCGGCATCCTCGAACGCCGTGTTGAGCGCGGCCCGTGCCTGAACGGTCCAACTACTCTCCGGCCCACCCCAGCTAATCGACAAGAGCGACGGGCGGTGGGTCGTGTCGTGCACGGCGGCCGCCACGCCGTCCAAGAATCCCGCGTCCGTGTTCGGAGCGAAGTAGACCACGAACGAGGCACCGGGGGCGACCGAGCCGGCGACCTCGAGGTCGAGCTGCACTTCCCCGTCGGGGCCGGAGGGGTCCCCCGTCGGTGCGTTCTTGGCGCCGTCCACGGAGACGTCGGTCACCGACGGGGACGCCAGCCCCTGGCTCTGGAAGTAGCTCTGGAGGTCCGAGGGGGAGAAACCCCCGCCCAGTTCGAGGATCGCGATCGTCTGACCGGCGCCGTCCGTGCCCGTCGGAAAGTCGTACGCCTCCGCGACTTGCGTGGGCGTGTAGACGTGGTCCCCGGCCGCGGGCGTCGCCCGGCGGCGAAAGTGCGTCCGGGCCTGCGGTCGGTCGTCCAGACCGAACACACCCTGGACGATGCCCTCGAGCTCGGTCGGGATCTGGACCGGCCCGGTCCGACCCCGATAGGCCCCTCCCTCGAAGGCCCAACGTTCCAGGGAGACCCCGAAGGTTCGTTCGAATGACTCGACCGTCCCGGCGAGTCGAACGAGTCGGGGGCCGATCGACTCGGATCTGACCTCGAGGCCGTTCGCCTGCGCGAATTCCCGGACCCGAGCCAGGTCGTCCGGGAGGGCTCCGTGCCGTTGAGCGAACTCTTCTCGGCTGAGGTAGAGGCGCCCGGTGTCGGCGGCCGGTCCGGGCTCTAACGGGTCCGGGTACGGAGGGGTGTCGGTCCGGCGCCGGAGCAGGAGGGTTACGGTGAGTCGGCCCTCCGCCCGCACTTGGCCGACCGAACGGGCTCCCGTCATCGGGGAGCGTTCGCTCCCTGGAAGATCCATGGTGCGGGCAGGGGCCTCGGAGCGTTTCTAGGTGGCGGTGTCGTTCGTACTGGTCGACAGGACCCCACCCTGGACCCGGGAGATCAGATGGATCGTCACGAGGGAGAGGGCGAACACCGTCGCAAACACGACCACGATCCCGAGGACCTCCACACCGAGCTGGTGCACCGCCGCCATCCCTCCGCCGAAGAGCAGGCCATTCGCGAGCGGAGAGGAGAGGGAGCCCGCGGCAAACGTACTCTGGGCGAAGAACGCGATCATGAGAACGCCGAAGAGGCCACCCACGAGGTGGCCGGGGAGCAGGCCGACCGGGTCGGCGAACCAGCTGCGCTTGCTGAAGTAGATCTCCGCGCCGAGGAACAGCGGGCCTCCGAAGAGCCCCAGCACGAGCGCGCTCCCCGGGCTGACGAATCCCGCGAGGGGAGTGATGATGATGAGGCCCATCAGGATGCCGTTCACGGCCGTCAAGAGCGGCGAACCCGGGATTTTGAAAAGATAGGAACACCCGAGCAGGCTGAGGCACGAGGCGGCGGCGGCCAGGAAGGTCGTGAGGACCACGACCACGGCCTCGTCGTTGAACTGCAGCACACTCCCCGGATTGAACCCGAACCACCCCACCCAGAGGAGAAGGATGGCGAGCGTCAGCCATCCCGGACTGATCCGGATCGGTGTCTGGGGGCTCGAGACATCGCCCCGCTTCTTCTCCTCGTGCCAGATCTGGACGAGGACGGCGAGGCCGGCCGCGCCGGCGGCGCCGTGGACGACGAGACCGCCCGCGAAGTCGACCATCCCGAGCTGGGCCAGCCATCCCGAGGGGTTCCAGATCCACGCGGCCGGAAGATTCCATATCAGGACGAAGTACACGACCGAGAACCCGGCGATCGCGGAGAACTTGAGCTTCCGCAGGAACACGACCCCGACGAGCGCGAGGGTGACGGCCGCGAAGGCGGTCTCGAAGAGGAAGTAGGTCCCGGTCGTGAGCCCGGTACTCGTCTGGGACCACCAGGTGTCGACGATCGGGTTGGCGGAGGAGCTGGAGAACCCGCCGAGGAACAGCCCCGGTTGGTAGAACGGGTCCCCGATCACGCCGCCCCAGGTCGGTGCGAACGCCGTGTTGTAGCCGATGGCGCCCATGACCACGACCGCGAGACCGGTCATGAGGACCGTCTTGAGGAGACTGAACGACAGGGATTCCCCGAGTTCGCCGACCTCGAGGAGCCCCACGGCGATGGTCATCGTGAAGACGAGGAGCGCGGCGAGGAGGACCCAGAGGTTGTTGACGAGCGGGTCGGGGATGATCACGGGGAGTGGGTCCTCTCCGGTCGGTAGACGGCGGGTTCGGCTCCTCGAAGCACCGCCGAGAACTGGGCCCGGAGGGGGTACTTAGTCGTTGACTTCGAACCGAAGGGAAGACGGCGAGAACACGGCGCTCGGGCGGGTGCGCGGAGAACGCATATCGTCCGAGATCGCTTGGGGTTCCCCGTGGGGGCTCCCGTGAACGCACCGACCGAGCGACCGGTGGTGATCCTCGGCGCGGGGTACGCGGGGCTGACCGTCGCTCGGGAGGTCGCCCGCCGTTCTAGGAGCCATCTCCCGATCGTCCTCGTCGATCGGAGTCCGGTCCACGTGCTGCGGACCGAACTCTACGAGATCGGAAAGATCGCCGAAGCGGCCGGTGACGTCCGCCCATGGACCGTTCCGCTCGCGAACGTCCTCGAGCGGACGTCGAGTTCGTTCCGCCAAGGGGCGGTGGGCGCGATCGACCTGGCGAACCGCATCGTTCACTTGGAGGGTGGGGAGGCGATCCCGTTCGGGTCGCTGGCCGTCTGTCTCGGGAGCGTGGCCGCCTACTACGGGGTGCCGGGAGCCGCCGACCACACCTTCAGCGTCTACCGACTCTCGGGCGCCCTTCGGCTCGCGAAAGCGCTCCGTGATGTCGAGACGGCCTCCGGTTCCACGACGGGCGAACGTCGACCCCGGGTCGTGATCGTCGGAGGCGGGTCGACCGGAACGGAGCTCGCCGCCGAGATCGCCACCACGGATTGGACCCGAGTGGCCGGGCCACGGGCCCGTCCGCCGGAGGTGATCCTCCTCTCCGGCGCTCTGCCGTTCCTCGTCGGGTTGCCCCCGAAGTTGGTGGCGCACGCGCGCGAGTTGTTGCAGCGGGCCGGGGTTTGGGTCCTCCATGGGGTGAACGTCGTGCGGGTGGACGAGGGGGCCGTGCACCTCGAGGACGGTTCGATCCTGAAGTGCGACGTGACGGTGTGGTGCGCGGGACTCGAAGCTCCAGCGCAGGTCAAGTCGCTCGACGCCCCTCACGGGAAAGGGGGGCGTCTCGCCGTCGCGCCCACGCTCGAACTCCCCGGTCACCCCGGGGTATTCGCGGTCGGAGACGTCTCCGAGGTCCGGGACCCCACGACCGGGATGCTGGTACCGGCCACGGCCCAGGCGGCGCGGGCCGAAGCCCGGGTCGCAGCGGCCAACCTCGTCGCCCGACGGGAGGGTCGTCCCCTCGAGCCGTTCCGATATCAGGAGAAAGGGGTGGTCGTGGCCCTCGGCCTCGGCAAGGCCGCTGGGACGATCCGAGGGCTGACGCTCTGGGGGAGTCCGGCCGCGCTGCTGAAACGGGTCGCCGAGAAGGAGTACTCCCGCACGGCCGAGAAGGGCGAGGACACCTCGCTCGTCTAGCTTCCTCGTCGCGGCCCCGAGCGGAGGAGATATGCCGCCCCCCGGGTTGGTGGGTCGCGTGAAAGCCCTCGTGCTCATCGGAGGGTTCGGAACCCGCCTCCGTCCGATCACGTACACGGTCCCGAAGCAACTCATTCCGATCGCCGGCAAGCCGGTCCTCTACCACGTGTTCGACCTGATCCCTCCCGACATCGAGGAGGTGGTTCTCGCCACCGGGTACAAGTCCGAAGTGATCGAGGCGTACGTCCGAAGCCACCCTCCTCCCTGGCCGGTGCGGCTCGTGGCGGAGTCTGAGCCGCTGGGCACGGGAGGGGGCATGAAGAACGCGGGGGCCGGAATGTCCGACCCGTTCTACCTCCTCAATTCCGACGTGATCGCCGCCGCGGACCTCGGTGCGCTCCGGGCGCTCCACGAGCATCGGGGCGGCGTCGGAACGATGGCGCTCGCCGAGGTGGAGGATACGCGACCCTACGGAGTGGCCGCGTTGGGGCCAGACGACCGCATCGAAGCGTTCGTGGAGAAACCCGAACCGGCCGACGCGCCCTCCCACTGGATCAACGCAGGGTTTGCGATATGGGCCGCATCCGTCCTGGAGCGGGTCCCTGGGGGCCGGCCCGTCAGCTTCGAGCGCGAGGTCGTACCGGGGTTGCTCTCGGAAGGGCTCTTCGGGTTCCGCCTCTCCCGGTACTGGGACGACGCCGGTACTCCAGAACGCATCCTTCGTTCCCAACAACTTCTCTTCGATGATGCGCGTGGCGGACGGGCCGGACTCCCCGCGGGGGCCCTCGGCTCGGGACCGGTGGCGGCGGCGAAGGGCGTTCGGGCGCGGGGCGCCTCGTTCGGAAAGTACGTCACCCTCGGGGAGGACGTGACGGTGGAGCCCGGCGCCCACATCGAGAACTCGATCCTGATGGACGGAGTCTACGTCGAGAAGGAGGCAATGGTGCTCTCCAGCATCCTCGGTCCCCGGGTCCGGGTACGAACGGGCCACCGCGTGGCGGGACAAACGCTCGGGGAAGCCGTCGAGGCCTGAACCCCTTAGAACGCCGGACCCGTGACCGCGACCTTCACGGCCACGTCGGGCTGCCCCGCGAGCCGAAACGCTTCCTCCAGCCGTTCGAGGGGGATCCGATGGGAGACCAGGTCGGAGATGGTGAGCGTCCCCGACGCGACCCGCCGATGGACTTCCGCGATGTCGGGTTCCGTGGTCGCGTACGAGGGCACGAGACGGACGCCTCGAAGGTAGAGGTCCTGAAGGTCGGCGTCCAGGCGGCTACCGGCCTCGGGGAGCCCGAAGAGGTTCACCGTGCCGCCCCGGCGCACGAACGTCGTTGCGTCCCGGAGGACGTCGGGATGTCCGGTCGCGACGACCGCGAGGTCGACGCCACGACCGTCGGTCGCGTGGTCGATCGCGGCCCGGACCGCGCCGACCTCTCTCGGGTCGACGGTCGTACTGATCCCGCCCCGTTCGGCCGCCCGACGTCGGAGTGGAGCCACCTCGCTCCCGCCGACCCATTTCGCCCCGAGGGAACGTAACAGACGCGCGTACAGGATGCCCACGGGACCCAGCCCGAGGACGAACGCGGTGGCCTGCTCGGGCAGACCGAGTCGCCGGAGGGCCGTGAGAGCACACCCGGCCGGTTCGAGCAACGTGCCCGACTCCCAATCGACGTTGGCCGCGAGCGGAAGGATGGCCTTCCGACCGACGTTCTCCGCCGGCACCCGAAACGACTCCGCAAACCCCCCCGGGTCGAGGTTCGTTTGGGAGTAGCGGGCGCAGAAGGTGTAGTCCCCGCGGGCACAGACCGGGCAGGCATAGCAGGGAACGTGGTGATGGACGAAGACCCGGTCCCCGAGGGCGAGCTCCGGGACCCCCTCCCCGAGTTGGGTCACCCGACCGACCGGTTCGTGGCCGATGACGCCCACGGTCCGGTAGTTCCCCCGGAGTTTCTCGAGGTCGGTGCCGCACACGCCGCAGGCGGCGAGCGAGACGATGACCTCCCCCGGCCCGGCCGTGGGCTCGGGTCGGTCGGTGACGAGGACCTGACCGGGCCCGGCGAGATGGCCGAACTTCATGCGCCCGCGTGGGCGGCGGAGATCGCAGCATCCACGATCTCGACCGCTTCATCGATCTCTTCCCTCCGGACGATGAGGGGAGGGATGTACCGGATCGACGATCGACCGCATCCCAACAGGATCAACCCCCGGCGATACGCCTCGACCAGGACCTGATCCCGGAACTTCACGGCCGGTTCCTTCGTGGTCCGGTCGGTGACGAACTCGGTCGCGACCATGAGACCGAGGCCTCGTACGTCGCCGATCTCGTCGTGTCGGGACTGGAGCTCGCGCAACCGTTGGAGGAGGTACCCCCCTTGGGTGGTCGCGTTCTGAAGGAGGTTTTCCCTCTCCATCACCCCGATGGTCGCGAGCGAAGCCGCCGAGGCGAGGAGGTTCCCGCCGAAGGTGTTCGAATGGGCGCCCGTCGTGAGGTCGAGGTCCGCCCGCATGGCCACCGCGCCCATCGGAACGCCCCCTCCGACCGCTTTGGCCATGGTGAGGATGTCCGGAACCACCCCGGTGTGTTCGATGGCGAACCACTTCCCGGTGCGTCCCATTCCGGATTGGACCTCGTCGTCGATGAACAAGATCCCGTGTTCGTCGAGCGTGGATTTGATCACTTGGTGCCAGCCCTTGGGCGGGATCACGTAGCCTCCTTCTCCCATCACCGCCTCGGAAATGAACGCGGCCACGTCGTCCGGCGGGATGGACGTCTCGAAATAGAGCTCCTTCAGGATCTTCGCGCAGTACAGGTCGCAGCTGGGGTACTCGAGCTTGTACGGGCAACGGTAGCACGTCGGGGCTGGGATGTGGTGCCCGCCGTTGACGAACGGAGCGTACCGGGCCCGCTGGACCGGCTTCGAAGTGGTCATCGAGAGGGAGCCCATCGACCGTCCATGGAAGGCACCGAGGAGGCCCACGGTGATCGGTCGCCGCCGGTTCCAGCGGGCGATCTTGAGCGCGGCCTCGGCGCTCTCCGTGCCGCTGTTGGTGAAAAAGATCTTCTTGGCGAACGTCCCGGGCGTGATCTTCGTCAGCTTCTCGGCGAGACGAACCTGCAGGTCGTAGTAGAAATCGGTGCCGGCAAAGTGCTGTAAGACCCCCGCCTGGTCCCGGATCGCTCGGACGACGTCCGGGTGGCTGTGGCCGACGTTCAGGACGCTGATCCCCGCCGCGAAATCCAGCAGGCGGTTCCCATCGACGTCGGTGATCCAGACCCCACTGCCGGAGGCGGCCACGATCGGAGACGCCTTGGTGACCGTCATGAGGTACTGCTGGTCCCGGGCGATGATCTTCTGGGCCTCGGGGCCCGGGATGGGGGTGCGCAGGAACACCCCGCGCGCCGGAGGGGTCCCGGTCGGCGGAGCGGTGGACGGTGAGGAGGACGCCAGCGGGGTTTCGCTCATGGGGTATCGTTCGTCCACGGCCGCACGGGGCCATTATGTTCTCGGTCCTGGAGGGACCCCCACGTCTCGTCCACCGCCTTCCTTTAAGGCGCACCCGCCGGCTCGGAGCCGCACGGATGGGCGCACCGGCGGGCCAGGGACGTTCGCGAGAAGCGGACGAAAAGACGCTGGAGGAGGTCGTCCCGCGGCGGGCCGTCCTCACGGAGCTCGCTCGGGGATTCCTGCTCGTGCACGAGTCGAACCCCGACCGGGCCCGAGCGTTCGCCAAGACGTTTCTCCAAGAGCGCGAGGGGTCCACGCTCCCGGCGCGGACCGAGAATGTGAACAAAGTCACGCTCGCGCGCCTCGGGCTGGGGAAGTACCCGAGGGGGGCCGTCGAACCGTTGCCGTCGCGGATGCCGCGCTAGGCTCCCGAGCGGCCCGTCGCGGAGTTCCGCACCCGCAGGTAGGCGGCGAAGTCCGCAGGGAAGGTCCGTCGGGTAAGGGAGAGCCGAACGCCCCCCCGGGCCCCGAAGAACCGGCCGGGGCACACGAGTATGGACGCCCGCAAGCAACGTCGGGCGAGTCGATCCCCATCGGCCACTCGGTCGAAAAATACCGGTGCCCGGACGGCCCTCCCTGGTGGGAGGGCGCTCGAGAGGACACGACGGTTCCGCTCGAAGAGTTCCCGGACCCGCCGGGCGAGGTCGACCCGGTCCTCGAGGATGCGCACGGCCGCGGCCACCGAGTAGGGCGGCAACTCGTCCGTCACCACGCCATGGAATCGTGCAAACCGGGCCGACTCCTCCGGGGGCGCCACGACGTAGCCCACCCGCACATCGTCCGCGGCGAAGAATTTGGTGAACGTGCCGGTCACCCAGAGGCCCGGCCGGCCCGCCGTCGACCGGGATCCGGCCCCGGAAAACTCCCGGAACGTCTCGTCCACCAGCAGCGACTTCGCTCCCGAGGCCCACGTCTCGAACTCGGCGTCCGACCATTGGACCCCCTCGGGGTTCCGGGGAAGCGACACGAGCCCAAGGGCGGCCGAGGCGTTCGGAGTTCCCGCTCGAAATCCGGCCCACGTGGCCACGTCGGACAGCGGGGGGTACTCGGGGTGCTGGACCCGGAATTTGGGGGCAGCTCCCCCCTCTGCCCGCCGTCGGAACCAGGTGACGAGAGAGTTCGCCTCCGTCGCCCCGTGCGTGAGGAACACACGACGAGGGTCAACGCGAATCCCGAGCGCGAGGGCTTCGGTCAGTCGCTCGGGGGAAGCCGTGCCGACCTCACGGGCGTTCGGGCGGGGGTGGGCGATCGAGCCCCGCATCCCGCTGCTACCGAGATTGTGGCGGCAGTCGAGGTGCTCGTCAATCCAATCCGCGAGCGGGAACCGCACGCTCCGACCAATCGGCCGGGGAGTTAGCGCTGGCGCCCGTCCTTCATTCGCCTCGTCCACTCCACGCGAAGTCTCTTGACCGAGCCGGGTCGAACGAACTCCATGGCCCGCCGTGCCCCCGCCCCCCCTTCGGTCCGGATCGGTCCCAACGGGCGGATTCTCGCCCTCTCCGTGGCGTGGTTCTCCGACGGGGCTCGCCGGCGGCAAGAAGCGCGGAGGGGGGCCCGATGCGTCGAGTGCGGGCGACCCCTCCCCACCCACCGGACCCCGTACTGCTCGCGAACGTGCCAATGGAAATTCCACGGGCACTATTTTTGGGACTCGGCGCGCACGTACGTCATGTTCCGCGACCGGTATCGATGCCAGATCTGCGGACTCCGCCGTCGGGCTCGGGAGCTCGAGGTCGACCACATCGTCGAGATCGTCCGCGGCGGGGCGGCCCTGGAGTACTCGAATCTTCAGACGCTCTGCCGCGCTTGCCATCGCCGCAAGACCCACGACTTTCTGGTGGAGGCTCGTCGCGTCCCGCGAGCCCCGGACCTCGAAGGTGGTCTCCCGGGCATCACCGCGACACCGGCTGCGGACCGGGCGTCGGCCCCGTGAACCGGCGACGAGCCCGAGACGCGCGAGGCACAACGCACATGAACCCGCACGCTTCGGTTCCGACGGGGGAACTCCTACGACCGTACGCGTCGTGATCGGGGCCCAGTTCGGGGACGAGGCCAAGGGCAAGATCTCGGACTTCCTCGCGGCCGACGCCCGCTATGTGGTCCGCTCCGCGGGGGGGCCGAACACGGGCCACACGATCCACCTCCCCGAGGGGAACGTCGTGCTGCACCAGGTCGCGTGTGGTGTCCTACGCCATGGGTGCGTCGGGGTCAGTGGCCCCGGTATGGTCCTTCAGCCGATGAAGCTCGAAGAGGAAGTCCTCGAGTTGCAACGCCGCGGGTTGCTTCGCGGGGAACTGGTCGTTTCCGAGCGCGCCCACGTCCTTCTTCCGGTCCACGAGATCGAGGACGCGTGGCAGGACGACCTCCGGGCCGTCAAGAACCCGGGGGCGCAACTCGGCACGACGCGTCGGGGGATCGGACCCGCGTACGAAGATCGGTACGGGCGATGGGGGATCCGGATGGGCGACCTGTCCCGACCGGCGGTCGTCCGTGAACGACTCGAACTCCTCTACGCGGTCAAAGCCCATCTTCCCGGACTGCCCCCGATCGACCCGCTCGCGGCCCAGCTCGTCGAGACCGGGGCCCGGCTGGCTCCGTACGTCCGTCCGACGGAAACGATGCTCTGGGACGCGGTCGCCCGCGGCGATTCCGTGCTCCTCGAGGGCGCACAGAGCACGTTGCTCGACGTCGACTTCGGCACCTACCCGTACGTCACGAGTTCCCATCCGACAAGCGCCGGAGCGATGATGGGCAGCGGGATCCCGCCGACCGAGCTCGACACCGTGGTGGGAGTGGCCAAAGCCTACTGTACCCGAGTGGGAGCGGGGCCGTTCCCCACGGAGGATTCCGGGCCGCGAGGCGAGTTCCTTCGCCGGGTCGGCGGCGAACGGGGGGCCACGACCGGTCGGGAGCGCCGGACCGGTTGGCTCGACCTCGTCCTGCTGCGGTACGCGGCGCGCTTGAACGGGTTCACGTCCCTGGCGATCACGAAAGTAGACGTCCTCGGTGGCGAGGACACCGTCCCGGTCTGCGTGCAGTACGTCCTCCCGGACGGAACCACCGTCCGTGACGGACTTCCGCTGGACGCGTCCGATCTCGCGAAAGTTCAACCGGTTTACGAACGGCTGGACGGGTGGCCACTTTTCCACGAGCGACTCAAGGAGCGCGTCCGGCGGGAGGGGGCCTCTGCCCTCCCGGTGCCGCTGCGCCAGTTCCTGGAGTTCATCGCCCAGGAGACCGGCGTTCCGGTCGAGTATGTGGGGTACGGGCCGGGTCGGGAGGAAACAGTCTGGCTCGGCCCCCCGGCCCCTCCGGGTCGACCGCGGGCGATGACGGCCTGGTCGGGCTAGCCGTCCTGTGGAGTTCGATCCGTACCTCTACGTCGCCTTCCTCGCGGGACTGGTCGCGGGGTGGGTGGTCCGGCCCCGTTCCGCCTGGGTCGGCCGGGCCACCCTCGCGACCGTGGGAGCCCTCGTGGGTCTGCTGGGTGCGTCTCTGAGCGGGATCCCGGCGGGTTCTCTCCTCGCGACCGTCCCGCTCGCCTTGGCGTATGCGTCGCTCATCCTGCTCCTCACGGCTCTCGTCTACTTCGTCCTCGCCCGCCGAAGGGTTCCTGGGTCGACGCCGCCGGCGGGGACCACGAAGCCCGACGGGCGGGTCCCGCTGAGCCTCCTCCTACTGGGCGCGCTCCTCGCGGGCTACGGCCTGGGCCACGTCCTGGCCGTGCCTACGGCGGAAGCCATCCCGTGGGCCCTGTACGCCCTCCTCGCCCTCGTCGCTTTCGATCTGCGGCTCCGGACCCGTGCGCTCGGTCGCCTCTGGGTACCCCTCCTGGCGGCGGTCGGGGGGGCGCTCGGAGCGGCCACGGTCTTCATCGTCCTCGGCGAGTTCTCCGCTCCGATCGCGCTTGCGACGGCGCTCGCGTTCGGCTGGTACACTCTCGCGGGGCCGTTGGTCGGAGCGCGGGCGGGCGCGCTGCTCGGGCTCATGGCGTTCTTGACCAACTTCCTCCGGGAGGATCTGACCATGTTGCTGGCGCCGGTCTTCGGCCGTCGGCTCCAGGGCGAAGGGATGAGCGCGCTCGGGGGCGCCACGTCCATGGACACGACCCTTTACTTCGTGACCCGGTACGGGGACGCCGAGGCGGGAAGCCTCGCGCTGGCCAGCGGTCTCGTCCTGACGGTGGCGGCGAGCCTCCTCCTGCCCATCGTTCTCGCCCTGCCCTAGCGACGCCTTAAACGGTCCGGGCGCTCGCTTTCGGATCACGGGCTCGTGGTCCAGCGGTTACGACGTCGCTCTCACACAGCGAAGACCGCCGGTTCGAATCCGGCCGAGCCCATCTTCGGGTCGGGGGCATCCGGGTCTTGGTGAGGGGGATGCCCCGCGATCCCTTAGCGGCGCCCGTGGTAACCTATTCCGCGAGCCTCTCACAAAAGGTGGGTTTCCGGAGGACGCGTCGACCTCCACGTGGCCCATCGGGCTAATCGCGGTCCGGTCATCGGTCGGGCGCGTCCCTCATTCTCGGCGCAAGGAAAGATACGCCCACAAGCTCGATGCGATCACGAGGAATCCCAGGGTGGCATAGATGACCGTGACCACGATCGGAAGTCCTCCCCCGACCTCCAACTGGGGTTGAGTGTTCACGATCAGCCGAAGTCCCACCCCCAGTGCACCAAGGATAGCGGCCCCGGCGAAGCTCCATCGCCGGCCTCGGCTCTCGAAGTACAGGAGGAGCAGGGTCAGGGCGATGATCGGACTCACCTGGGACTCAGCGATCAGTCGAACGGCGGGCGCCACTGAAGACAAAGTGATGGCCAGGGCGACAACGATGGCGACAAGGAACGGGAGAAGCAGTGTAATCGCAACGCGCTGTGTTACGAGGGCGTTTCTGCTGAGGCGAGGTTCCGTCGCGTTTGATTCCGGGAGGTCGCGGAATCTCCCCTCGTCCGCGCTCATCGCGGTCCCGTCATCGGACACGCGCTTTCCCCATCAAGCCGGCGGTGGCCCGCTCGTACTTCGCGTCCGGAAAGGGGTCGGTTGCGTAACAAGACCGGGGCGGATCTCACAGCGTTAGGCGAGCTTCATGTGTTCCAACAGTGCTTCGAATCTCGAGTCCTGGCGAACGAGTGCGAGCCTCGGGCTGAGGCGGAAGTTGGCCAGATTGACAGAATGACGCTCGACCCCGATTTCCAACCATCGGAAACAACCATCGAGGTCGCCGAGCTCGGCGTGGATCCGAGCCAGCTGCCATATGAACCATGGCGCCACGGGAGGGGCCTCGATGCGTTCCAAGATGGCGCGAGATTGTTCCCTTTCCCCGGCGAGTGCGTGCACGTAGGCCTGGGAAACCGGCCCGTCGCCGGGATCCTGGTTGAACTCCCGGCTGCCGCGTGCCAAGCGACCGCAGGTCGTCAGCGGCAGGGTTTGGAATGGGCACTCTGTGTGACAGGGGCCCGACCCCCCGTGAGCTCGAAGTTAAGCGGCTCGCCAGCCTCGGTAGGCGAAGGGAGTGTTCGATGGGTTCATCTCCACCGCGAGGGAACACCCGTGACATTACGAATCTACCACCCGAAGAATACGTTCATCACATTGGCCAAAGGTATGTCGTCGGGGACACGCCGTGGGACTCGGGGAAACCCAATGCCGAACTGATTCGCCAGATCGAAGCCGGGAACCTCCCCGGCAAGACGGTCCTCGAGATGGGATGCGGTACCGGTACGAACGCCGTCGAGCTCGCCCGACGCGGGTATCGCGTGACCGCAGTCGACCTCACGCCGCTTGCGATAGAACGGGCTCGAGAGAAGGCGACGAAAGCCGGTGCGTCAATCAACTTCCGGGCGGGTGACCTCACCCGCCTGGATCTGGGAGGACCGTACGATTGTCTGCTCGATATCGGTCTGTATCACGGAATCCGTAACCGCGACCTGGAAGGGTTCCAATCCACGCTCCAACGGGTTTCCCGGCCCGGCACGCGCTGGCTGTCCTTGGCCGGGAACCCCAAGGAGATTTCCCCGGAGGGTCCTCCGGTAGTCCGCGAGGAGGAGATTCGCTCCGAGCTGGGCCCGTTGTTCAAGATCCTTGAGCTTCACGAGATCCGGTTCGATCTCCGTCCGGACTTCCAGCCTCTCGCTTGGTCGATTCTGATGGAACGCCGCTGAGGGTAGGGAGAGCCTCAGCAGGGTACGTGTCATCGGTGGACCGTCGGCGACGCGAGGACTGCACGCTCCTGCTCGACCCAAGATGCACGGATGCCTGACGCTGACGGTGTGCGCACAATTGCCATTGAACCGACACCGTGGCATCCGTAGACAAGGCGTGGGATTCCTGCCGGGGAACCACCGACCCAGCGTCGGCGCTGGAGGGGATTCGTGCGTTCTAAGAAATCCCGCATGGGGATCCGCCGGTGACCCGTGTCGGGCGATCGCTGCGTCGACCCGGACCCGTTCGAGCTGCGCGAGAAGGAACTAGAAGACCGATTGGGCTCGAACTGTAGAACGTTGCTTATCCACCACCGAAGGTCGCAAACAAGGACGAAAGTAGGTAACGGATACTGGCTTTCGCCAGACGGCGGCGAGAAGAGACCGACTGCAGTAGCACCTTCCTCCGCGACTCCCTCTGCAGCTCCTGTCGGCCGTCGACACCAATATTGGCAATTTCGGTGTGGTCGGGCACGCACCTAAGGTCGCGAAAGGAGCCGCCCGCACGTTGGGTCTGCGGTGTCCTGCGTCGGCCGGGCTGGGCTGTTCGGTTAGGTTCGGTTGACGGGGGATCGTCCAACCGCCCCCACCGAGCGCCATCGAGATCGAGCCGAACCAAGGGGGCGTCCGGGTCTTGGTGAGGGGGATGCCCCCCCATCTTCGGGTCGGGGGCATTCCCTGTCACCCGAACCCACGTAGGGGAGGGCCACGGGGGGAGAAACCTCGGACCGAACCCTCGTGGCTGCCCAGTTCCCGCGGGAACTGAAGCCGCAGATCAACGGGCTGGGCCATTCGGATACACCGTGCGGGGCGGCGAACTTCTTCGTCGAGCACCTCGGGTGCGAGGTCGACCGAAGGAGTTCGAGCGGGTCCCCAGCGGTCTCGCATCGCGGTCGAGGGGGTCGGGGCTCCGGCGTATTTCGTGATGTCCAGGGGTTCGCCCGAAGGGCGCCGCACCCTCGGCCCCTCGCGTCCGATAGCGGACAACCGGCCCCCACGTTCGAAATCGGCGATCGTCACCTGGCAGCGCCGCCCGAGAGGGAGAGGGCGACCCCTCCCGGGGTCGGTCCCCCCTGGCTCCGAGCCGGACCCCCCGTGTCGCTCGTCAGGACACGGTAATCGAAGAGAGGACGGCGTGCTTGCCGGAAGTGCTCATGTTGATCGAGCCGCTCGCCGACGACCCGCCCGTCGACACCGAGGTATCGACCAACGAGATCAGCTCGGTCACCACATAGTAGGTGTGACCCGCGGTGAACGTGCCGTTGACGAAGGCTTCCATCCTCAACGAAGTGAACGTCTTCATGAGGCTCCCGCTCGAAACGGAGTTGCCCTGAGAGGAATGGAACGATGAGGACAAGTAGGAACTGCTGGTCTGATCGTACACGTACGTGTAGATGTACACCTCGGATTCCGCGTACGCGAACTGGGGGTAGGGACCCGGCGTGGCCACCAAGTCGACAAAGAACGTCACGCTCCATTTCTCCTTGACCGAATGGTGCCCGCTCGCGACGCTGAAGGTAGAGCTGGACAGCCCGACGAAGGAGACGGCCTCCGTCGTCGCACTCACGCTCCCACAAGACACCTGCGTGGCCTTGGTATTGGTGACGGCGTGACCGTTCACGAGGTTAAAGCTCGGTGAGGTGCTCCACGACGCGTTTCCTCCGCACCCGGTGAAACCGGCGCTGATCGATTGGTCCGCCGTTCCTCCGTACGGCGCCGTCAGTGTGAGGGCCGGGTGCGCCGAAGCGGCCGGGGCGAGGACCATCAGTAGTGCCAGACCCACCGTCATCACGCTTCCGAACCCGACCGTTCGTCCCTTGGTCCGCAGAAATGGCGTCTGTTCTCCGACGTTCCTCTTCATTCGTCCCACGTCCCCGTTCCCGCCGGAGGCAGGACCCCCTGCTCGCCGACGTGCGCGGAAGTCCGGGTAGGACTCTCCGGTACTTAGACCTCGGTAGTCCCTAGGGGACGCCACCCTTCGGGGGGCCTCCACGTCGGGGGGAGATGTCGGACGCGCCGCGGCGAGCGCCTCCTCCATCCCCGCCGGGAAGGGTAGACGGGAAGTGTGTACGAGCCTCCGGGCGTCAGGGTATCCTCGTGGAGCACCCACGAATCGTAGTTGGGACGCCTCGCGAGTACGCGTACTGGATCGCGCGGCTCCGCAGGTTCCTGGCGGAACGGGGTGCGAGTGCGGACGACCTGGAGCAACTCGACGCCCGCATCAACTACAAGGGGAATCGGATCACGCTCTACCGACTGAGCAATCCCGCTGAGGACGGGTCGGTCGCCGAAACGATCTCGCATGAGGTCCTCCACGCCCTCTTCTACCAGATGGGCGAGTACCGGGCCGCCCGAGAGATCGACCTGGTCGCCAAGCCGGCGCGGAGTACCGAGAGAATCGGCGGGATCTGACCCTCGCCCGGTCGGGACCGAGGGATTCGGCCCCGGGACTCAACCGGGGGTCTCCAGGTGGCGCCTGGACTCGTCACGGGGAAGGGCGTCTCGCAACCGCGCGCTCGAGAAACCGAGGCCGCTGCCCGTATTGTAGAGCAGGACGGTCTCCCCCGGCCGAAGGAGCCGGTGCCGCGTCAAGCTCTCCAGCGCGGCGTAGGGAGCCGCCCCCTCGGGGGAAGCCGAGATTCCATGTCGCTGGGCTAGCCGGTCCATGGCGTCGAGGAGCGAGGAGTCCGACACGGTGTCCCCCGATCCACCGCTGCCCCGGACCGCCTCGAGGACCCGCTCTGAGGCGAACGGAGCGGGGACGAGCAGGCCCGGGGCGACCGTCGTAGGGTCCTCCCATGGACGGACCGCCGCGGCCCCGTCGCGCAACGCCCGGACGACCGGCGCGCAACCTTCCGCCTGGATGGCATAGAGCCTTGGAATCCGTTCGAGGAGCCCGAGCTCACGGAGTTCCGTGAAGGCCTTGTACATCCCCACGAGGCCCGTGCCCCCACCGGTGGGGTAGACGATCGCGTCGGGAAGCTCGGCCCCGGGGGACTGCTCGAAGATCTCGAACCCCATGGTCTTCTTTCCTTCCACACGGTATGGCTCGCGGAGGGTCGACATGTCGAACGAGGGGAGGGTTTTTTCCGCGGTCCGGGCCGCGGCGCCGGCTTCCCGGATGGTCCCCGCGACCCCCACGACCTCGGCCCCGTAGGCTCGACACGCCTCCCGTATCGATTCGGAGGTTTTCGTCGGAAGATACACGCGCACCCGAACGCCTGCACGGGCCCCGTACGCGGCGAGGGCGACCCCCGCGTTGCCTGCGCTGGGGACGAACAACTGGTGCAGGCCGAGCTCGCGCGCCCGCCCGACGGCGACCGACATCCCGCGGGCCTTGAACGAGCCGGTGGGGAGCAGCCCGTCGTCCTTCAAGACGACGCGAACCCCCGGAGCCTCCGGGACGTCCGAGAGGGGGAGTACCGGGGTGAATCCCTCCCCGAGCGTCACGATCGACTCCTGGCGCTGGATCGGAAGCAGTTCCCGGTACCGCCAAAGACTCGGCGTACGGCTCGAGAGCCCCGCCTTCCAAGAGCGCGCGTCCAGTTTGGATAGGGCGTAGACGGCGAGTAACGCGTGACCGCAGGTCGGACAAACTCCCGCGGGTCGGTGAGGGTCCACTTCCGTGCAGCAGGCACGACACTCCAGCGACTGCAGAAGGGAACCGGTCTCCGTCACGGTCGGGTCTCGGGAAGTGGACACCCCGCATCGAATCGATTCCCGCCGAACGGTCCCACGCGAAGCGACCCGCCGGAGGGACGGGACGGCGTGATCGACGTGCGGGCGGTCACTTCAGGGTCCCACGCGGTCGGCACGGTCACCCGATTCCAGGGGTTGGGAAGCTATGAACCAGCCCCCCCGTTCGACCTCCGAGCGGCCGAACCTCCATGGCCCTGCCGCTGGGTGGCCGCTCGGACGGGTGGCCCCGCCCAGGGTCGTGGGTAGTCGCGGGCCGCGACCCCGCCTCGCCGGTGCGGAGCTTCGGGCAGCCCGCTCCACGAAGCCTCCTTAACCCCCTCGGGCCATCGGCCGGAGCCCCCTCCATAGATTCTCCGATGGCTCGATTGAAAGTTCCGCTCCTTGGACGTCGGCCCCCCCCGCCTCCCGAGCCCCCGACCGTGGCGCCTTCCGAGGTGGAGATTCCCGTGCTCGCGGAGGTCGCGACCACCCTCTCCAAGGGTGACTTCGCCGGGGCGGTGAGCCACGCCTACCACCGGGTGATCCTCGACCTCCAGCGAGCCTACGGACTCTCGCTCCCCGCCCAGTGGACCCATCGGGAGTTCCTCCGAAAGTACCTCCGGCGCGATATGGGGCCCCTCCCGGCGCTGGTCGGGCGGTTCTATGGGCTCTACGAGCCGGTCCGATACGGGACGGAGGCGGACTGGGTGCGGTCCGACCTGCAGGAATTGTTGGCCCAGATCTACACCGAGCCCCCCCTCCGAGGACTCTACACGGCTCGAGTACCCGTTCCGCCGACCGATACCGGAGACTCCACCGAGAGCCCCTCCCGGCCCGACGACGTCGCCTCCGGCCCGACGCGGGTCGAGTAACGGGGAGTCGGGAGGCACCACGTGGCATCCATTCCTTTCGGATGGGACGTCTCCTACGGACTCCCCCTCCTGATCCTCGGCGGGGCTGCGATCGGATGGTGGCTCACCACGCGGGTCGCGCTACCTCCCCGACTCACTCCATCCGCTCCGTATCGTTCCTGGAGAGAAAGTCCCCGCTCGGCGGCCTACGCCGCCCTCCAGGGCGAGCAGTACCTCCTTGCCTCGTACCTCCTTCGAGAACGGCTCCTCGAATCCGCTGCGGTCCGACTCGGCGTCTTGCCCGAAGAGGTCGAAGGGCGGGGTCGGCGACCGGTCGAAGTACCCCTCCCCCGGCCGCTGTCGTTTCGGCGAACCCTGCGGCACCTCGCGACCGCGTACCGTTCGGCCTACCTCGCCGAAGGGATCTCCCCCTGGGTCGGGTTCGGGGAATGGACCATGCCCCGCCGGCGGCGGGTCGCCGAACGTGATTTCACGCGGGCCGCCGAGGAAGTCGAATCCGTCGTTCGCGCCCTGGAGGCACCGGCATGACGAAGCCGGCTCCCAATCCCTCGGCGCCCGCTTCCTCCGCCTCCCCCCGGGAGCCGTCGACGGCCACCCTGGCCCCGGAGGTCCTGCAGCGACTCCAAACGGCCATCGGCCGGGAAGTGATCGGATACGCCCCGGTCGTGCGGGCCCTCACCGTCGCCCTTCTCGCCGAAGGGCACGTCCTTCTCGAGGGGGTCCCCGGTCTCGCGAAGACGTACCTCGTTCGGTCGTTCGCCCGGTCGCTCGACCTGACGTTCCGACGGATCCAGTTTACGCCCGACATGCTCCCGGCCGACATCCTCGGCGCCACGGTGATCAACCCGAAGGACCAGTCGTTCGAGTTCCGGCCCGGCCCGATCTTTGCGCATGTAATCCTCGCCGACGAGATCAACCGGGCCCCTCCCAAGGTCCAGTCGGCGCTGCTCGAGGCGATGCAAGAACGTCAGGTCACGATCGAGGGGCAGAGCCACCCGCTCCCCCGTCCGTTCATGGTCATCGCGACGCAGAACCCGATCGAGCAGGAAGGGACGTACCCCCTGCCCGAGGCCGAGCTGGATCGATTCCTGTTCCGGTGGGTCCTTGATTACCCGACCGCCACGGACGAGGTCACGATCCTGCGGACGCGAGGAGACGTCCCGGAGAATGGGGGTCGTCCGCCCGTGGTCACGGGAGAGGAGCTCGAGGCGCTTCGTACCCTGCCGACCGGGATCCACGTCTCGGAGGATCTCTTGCTCTACATCACCCAGGTCGTGCGGGAGACCCGTAAGGACCCTCGGATCATGGTGGGGGCGTCGCCCCGGGCCAGCGTGCACTTCCTGAACGCGGCCAAGGCCGCTGCGATCCTGGACGGCCGGGCCTACGTGATCCCGGACGACGTCCGAGACTTCGCCTTCGCGGTCCTGAGCCACCGGGTGATCGTTCGTCCCGAGGCGCTCTCCCTCGCGGGTGGTCAGGGGGAGGTCGGACGGATCGCCCAATCCGTACGGGGGATCCTGGACGACGACCTCAGCCACGTCGACGTGCCGCGCTGAGCTACCTCCGAGGCAACGAGGGCCATGGCGCGGGTCGTGCTGACCACCGTGGGGGGCGCGCTGTTGGCCGCCGGCCTCGGCACCCTGCTCCTCGCCTTCTACGCTCTCAGCCTCATCCTGTTCGTCTTCGCGACCTTTTTGCTCGCGTTCGTAGGCGGCGAGGTCCTGACGTTCGCGTACGTGATCCGGGGGTTCGGTCCGGAGTCGTTCGACGCTCGGCGGGTCGAGTGTAGTTCGTTCGTGCCGGTCCGCGGCGCGGCGTTCGTGGGGGTCCGAATCGCGCCCCGGATCGCCACCGGGTTCTACGCGGAAGTGTTCGACTCCCACCCGGACCGATTGGAGACGGTGGGAGGTTCCTCCCGCCTCCTGACCTGGTGGGCTCCCGGGAGTGTGAAGACCCTCGCCTACATCACCACGCCGAGCGTCCGGGGCCGGTTCGAGCTCGGTCCGACCGTGGTCGTGGCCCACGACACGTTCGGGTTCGCCTTCTGCGCGGCTGCGCTTCCCACCCCTTGGACCCTCGAGTCGATCCCCCGATACCCGTCCGTACGGATCCGAAGGGCCGAACGGTTCTCCACGCCGGTGTTCGGACAGAGTCCAGACCCGGCGCGCGGGGCGGGCATGGATTTCCACTCTCTGCGAGAGTACGCGACGACGGACGACCCGCGTCGGATCGCCTGGACCCATTCCGGCAAGGGAACGCTCTACGTCCGGGAGTTTCAACGGGAGAGCCAGGAGGAGGTGCTCGTCCTCCTCGATGTGGGTCGGGCGATGGCCGCCGGTCCGGTCGTCGCCGACGCGCTCGAGAAGGCGGTGGACGCCGCCGGATTGGCGGCCCAGTACTCGTTCGATGAGGACATCCGGTTTGGGCTCGTCCTGTTCTCGGACCGGATCGTGAGCCACCTGCCCCCGGGTCGGGGACCGGACCACGAGTTTGCGGTCGCGCGGGCGCTCGCGGGGGTCGCCGTCGATTCCCACTCCTCCTCCCTCACCGCGGCCCTCGAGTATCTGTCACCCCGACTCAAGACCCCCGCCCATCTACTCGCCTTCTCCACCGCCCAAGGGGAAGCGGAAGAACTGGCCCGGGTGTGGGGAGCGCTCCGCCGATCGGGGCACCGCCTGAACCTGTTCGTCCCCGACTTGCGGACGATCTACCCCGGCCTCCCGTCGGCCACGAGCCAACGGGCGTTCGACCTGCTCCTAGGACCCGAGATCGTGCGCGTGGACCGGCAGGCGGAGGTGCTCCGGCGGCTCGGCGTGCCCGTGGCCCGGTACGGGCCCGGCGGAGCCGCGGCGGACGTGGGGCTGATCTTCGCTCCGGTCCGGGGACGGAGGGTCGCCGCATGAACGAGCGGACGCTGGCGACCGGGTTGTTCCTCTTGCCGTTCCTCTACGTGGCGGCCCGAGTCGTTTCCCTCTTCCCGGCCTCCGCCCTGGGCGTCTACTTCGCCGTCGGACTCTCCCTCGCGATCGCGCTCATGCTCGCGCGCCCCGAGCCCTCGTGGCAGATGGTGGCGGTCTCGCTGGACATTACCCTCGCCGTGCTCGTGGCCGTCTCGCTGTTGGAGTCGAAGGTCGTCGGGGACCTCGCAAGCCAGCTCACAGTCGGCGTGCTGATCGGCCTCCCCTTCCTCGTCTCCGCTCTTGCCTGGAGGGAACGGTCGGGACCGGCCCATCGGGCGCTCGCCCTCGCGTTCGCCATCGTGATCGGGACGGCGCTGCTGGCGACCCGGGAAGGGGGAGTGGCGACCGTCCACGGAGACCTGCCGACCAATTTTGTCGAAGCGTTCTTCGCGGCGAACGTGAACCAGATCCAAGGACTCGCGGACCTGGTCGCCGGCGTCGCGAACCCCAACCTTCCGCTGCGCGCCGTCTTCGATGGGACGTTCGCCGCCCTCTGCGCGCTGGCGGTCGCCGGGGTCATTCTGGTCGCACTTCGCCCACGATCCGGTCTCGATGAGCCGTTGCCCGTCGCCGCCCGGATGCCGGTCCCCTCCGCCCGAGGCCGAGTCGACCGGTTGGTACCGTTCTCGTCGGCCCAGCGGGCCGTGTTCGAGAGCCGCTCTCCGGACGAACCCCCGACGGGGGCGTGGGCCCCCGGCCTCGCTTCGATCGTGTTCGGAGCGATGGTGGCCGGTGGATTCATCGCCGTGGCCTTCGCCACTCCCCTCTACACTCCGCTCATCGTGGCGCTGGGGGTGACGGCAGAACTCGAGCTGATGCTCATCGCGATCAGCCGGCCGAGAGATCCCGCCCGGATCGAGGTGACGAGCGCGTCCTCCACGGCCGGTGGGGCGGCCCCTTCCGCGGGCCCGACGGCCGGAGGGGCGTCCCAGTCCGAGCCACCCACCGGTTCCGAGGGGCTGAGCACCTAGTGGGCCCGGCCCCCCCGTACGGGCCCGGTCCGAACAGGTCTCCGGTCGCTCCCCTAGGATCCTTTCCCGCCGGGCGATGATACCGGAGGGTCGGTCTTCACGCGCCGAGTCGAACGGTGTCGACGGGAGGTGGGCGCCGGCGCGCCCCGCCCGGAGACCGCGAGCGGTGCGGTCGGGACTCGAAGCAAGGTCAGGTACACGATCGCGGCGAACAACGCCCCGAGAGGTAGGAGCAGGAGGGGCCAGACGGACTGGGCGTCGGGCGGCAGGAGCGCCTGATTGGTCTGACCCCCGGGGACGGGATTGGACGGCGAGCGGGTCAGGTTGATCGAGAATCGGTGGACCATCTCCCCGCTGACGAGGAAGACGCTCGTCTCGTTGGGAAAGTAACCGGAGGCGGTGGCCTGGATCGGATAGTCTCCGGGAGCCAGACCCGAGAAGTTCGCCCAACCGGCCCGGTCGGAGACGACGGAGGGCCCGGTGGCGATGGTGACGTTGGCGCCTCCGATCGGTTGGTGGGAGGAACTGTCGAGGATGATTGTGTCGAGGACCCCGAGGGGCCGGGGGGTGAGGAGGATCGTGACCAGGGTGACCTGGCCGGGTTGCAACCACTGCACCGGAACGGAATCGTTCTCCTCGTACCCCGGCGCCCACGCCCTCACGGTGTAGTTCCCTGCCGCGAGCGAGAGGACCAAGATACCGAACGTGGTCTGGCGGGAGAAGTTGGCCACTCCCGAGGGCAGGGGACCCGCCGAGGAGAAGTTGATCTGGGCGACCGGGACGGTCTGGTGGGACGAGGAATCGAGAACCGTGACATCGATCGTGGCCGCGGGGGCCGACGTCAGCCGGACGGTGAGGTGAACCACGCCCGTCCCCGGCAACGCGACGATCGTCGAGTTCGATTCAAAGTACGGCGCGCTCGCGCCGATGGA
>JAKIWQ010000010.1 GCA_022749935.1 Thermoplasmata archaeon
CCCGAGGAGCTCGAGTTGAACGGCCGGGAGAAGGAGCTGTTCTTGGAGCGGGTCGGGCAGCTGTTGGGCCGGACCCGGTACCCTCCACACAAACGACGGGGTTTAATCCTCCTGTTTCGTCGTGTACTGGGCCGGTCGACGCCCACGGGGGCGGAGTACCGGATGATGCTCGGGCTCTTCAAGAGCCTCGAGCGCGAACTGGATCGTGACCAACATGGGTGAAGGCAACGGAGATTGGCTGCGGGCCCGCGGCATCGGACGCGAGCGTTTCGCCGGATACGTCGGCGACTACCTCGCGAGCGTCGGGTATTCGGTCGAACGGGCCGAGGGTACGGAGCCCGTCGAGACCCGAATGCGGTGTCGCCTCGAGAAGATGAACCCCGCGCTCCCTCCCGCCGCGGGCGCCCTCGAGTTCCGGCTCTATCCGACCAGCGGCGGAGCCGCCCTGGTCTGGGAGGTCCCCACCGCCGTGCCGGACGACGAGCGGTCCCGAATGGACCGATTCGTCCGGGAGATGGAGGGACATCTTACGCGCGCGGTCGCCACGGAGAGCCATGCCACCGCGAAAGTGGTCCGTCCCGCGGACCCCCACTTGCCTTGGAATGGGGTCTCCCGGACGGGACCTGCGTAGGCGCGAGGCCCCGTGCCGGCCCACGCAGGCGGGTCACGCCGGGCTGAAGCGGGACATCGCCTCGGCCTGCTTGGCCCTCTTTTGCGACTCCGTCATCGCGACCGGCATCGCGATCGACCAGTGGTGGCCGAACGGGTCGACCAGTTGTCCGTAGCGCTCGCCCCAGAACATGTCGGCGAGTGGCATGACGACCCGGGCCCCCGCGGCGAGGGCGCGAGCCCAGAGCGCGTCGATGTCGTCGGTGTAGATATGGAGGGTCACCGTCGTCCGGCCGAGTTGCCGCGGCGAGGCCGTTGCCGCGCCGGGAAAGACGTCGGAGACCATGACGGTGGAGTCCCCAATCTGGAGTCGCCCGTGGAGGAGCTTTCCGTCGGGGGTCAACTGGCGCATCAGCTCCTTGGCGCCGAAGGCCCGCACGTAGAATTCGAGCGCCGCGACGCCGCCTTCGACCGAGAGGTACGCGGTGACGGTCCCGAATCCGGCCGGCCGCCCGAGCTTCAGGGTCTTTGGGCCGGGGCGTTTCGCCGGTCTCGGCGGGCGGGTGAGGGACTTCACCGAACCCTTTCGAACCGGCATGAGGGCACCGGACCTCGTAGGTCGCGGACGTTAATGAGGAAAAACTGTCGGCAACTTTATAATCAGAACCCGGGTCCCCCGCCCGCTCCATGACAACCTCGGCCTATCGGTACATGGCGCGCTCGTTCCGCGAAACCCTCGGAGAAGAGGGGGCGGAGCGGCGCCATGAGCGTCTCCTGACGTGGCGTCGGGAGAACACCGTGACCCGGCTCGAGCGACCGACGCGGCTTGACCGTGCCCGCGCGGTCGGTTTCCGAGCGAAAGGGGGGTACGTCGTGGTCCGGGTTCGGGTCCGCCGGGGCGGTCAGCGCAAGCGGGCCATTATCGCCGGTCGCCGGCCCAAGCACAAGGGAATCAACAAGATGACCCTCTCCAAGAGCCTCCGTCGCATCGCGGAGGAACGGGCCCAGAAGCACCACCCCAACCTCGAGGTCCTCAACTCGTACTGGGTCGGCGAGGACGGCAAGCAAAAGTTTTTCGAGATCATCCTGGTCGACCCCGACCATCCCGAGATCCGGGCCGACCCGAAGATCGCGTGGATCGCCGCCCCCAATCAGAAGGGCCGAGTCTTCCGGGGCCTCACCAGCGCCGGCCGCGAGGGGCGGGGTCTTCGATGGAAGGGAAAGGGGGCCGAGCGGTTCCGACCCTCCCGGCAAGCCAACCGACGCGACACGCGCCGCACCCAGTACAAGGCTATCCCGTAGTCCCGTCGGCGCTCTCCAGCGGACCCAACCGGCTCTCGATCGATTCACCTTGCTTTTCCGCCAGGCGGCGGGCCCAACCGTACAGTCCCTCGACGTGGACGAGCTCCCCGCGAAGGACGTGGGCGAGCCGGCGGCGGGTCTCGAGGTCGAACACGAGAGGTTCGGGTTCGAGGAACTCGGCGAGACGGTGGGCCAGGTGCCCCCCCTCCGTGTCCCAGTCCGTCAGCACGATCACGCGGCGGGCCCGGTTCGTGAGCGTCTGGGCACTCCCGGAGAGAGTCCGCCCACCGTGGAGGACGAAGATCGTCCCGTGGAGTCCGAGCCGTCCTACGGAGCGCCGGTCCCGCTCCCCTTCCACGACGATGAAGGTTCCCGGGGTGGCGGTCTCGAGCCTCAGCCGTTGCCAAAGCTCAACGAAGTCCTCGAGCGCCGCGGCCGGGTCGGTCTGCTTCGCCATCGAACCGCTCAGCCCGGGACGCGGCGTCGCGCTCCCCCGGAGCGGGGTCGAGAGACCGCACAACTCCTATAGTCCTTCGGCGGTGGGGACTCTCCCGTGAGTCCTGATGCCCGACCAATTCTCTCTCCTGCTCGAATGGCGACGTAGCGAGGCGGCCACGCGCAACCTCGCCAAGATCCCGCACGACTTCTACACGAGCACGGCGGCGTACCTCGCCGACGTGCGTCGATCCTACGAGGCGGACCTGCGGGAGAATCCGTCCGGCCGAAAGGGGGAGATTTCTCGTCAGACCTACCAACGCGCCGGCCAGGTCGCTCGGGATATCGTCGAGGGGCGGGCGCAGAAGATCCTGACGATCGCCTTCCAGACGAGCATCGGGGGAGCGCGAGAGCTTCCGAACGCGCTCCCAGAAGAACGGGAAGTCTACGCTCGCGTCCTCGCGACCCTCTTCGAACATCGCCGGGTGACAGCGCCGTACTTGGAGTACCAGGGCGGTCCGACTCCGGCCTCTGCAAACCCCGTTCCCGCTCTTTCTCCGGGGTCCCCCGCCCCCGTCGGGCCGGTGGTCCGACCGCCGACCGTCAGCCCCACCGCTCGGACCGCCGCGCCTGTGTTCGTTCGGGTCCTCCAGGATGGGCGTCCGATCGAGGTCGGCTCGGAGACGATCGACCTGCGCCGGGAGGACGTTCTCTCGCTCCCACCGGAGACCGCCCAACTTCTGGTCCAGGCCAAGGTAGCGGAACCGGTGGAGACGGGCACGGGCCACTCGAATATCACGTAGTCGAGCGAAACCGGTCCGCGAGACGCGCCGGCGCCAGCTCCACGACCCGAAACCGTTCGAACCCGAACAGGAGATTCTTCGCCGAGAGCCGCAACCGTACTTCCGCCTCGGAGGTCCCCGCCCCGTGGATCGCCCGCTCCAGCAGACCGGAGAATCCCCACCGGCCGAGTGCCTCGGCCTGGGAAGTGTCGGCGACCACATCGAGCCCGGCGGCTCGCGCCGCGGTGCGAACCCGCGTCCAGTTGACAAAGGTGGAGAGGTCCGCCTCCCCCGGTTCGGCCAAAGGATCCGGACCGGTGCGGTGGCCCCGAACGGTCGCGAGCGTCCCCTCGGGGTGGGCGAGTAGGAGTTCCGACTCCTCCATCCCGTAGTCGTCGATCAGCCACGTGCCGGCTACAAGATGGTCCGCGACCTCGCGGAGGACTCCCTCGCCGGCCGGTGAGAATTCCACGACGGTCCCCTCTGGGACCGAGGTGGGAAGTTGGGGTCCGGAGACCGGCGTCCCGAGCGGTCCCTCGGCCGCTCGAACCCCCTCGGCGGTCACCCGGACGCCCAGCTCTCGCCATTCACCCCCCTTCCAGCGAAGGCGCCGGGCCGGTTGCGCATCCAAGAATTCGTTGGCCACGACGACCCCCTCGAACGGTCCGAGGGCCGATACCCCCTCGACCGAGGAGACGACGACGGTGTCGGGATCGGCTGCCTGGCGGACGCGGCTCAGCGCCTTCGCACGCAACGGGGCCGAGCGCTCCACCAGAACGACCCGGGTGGGGCCGCGGGACGTCCACGCGGCACCGAGGGCCGAGACGATCCCGGCGGCGAGAGTACCTTCGCCGGGGCCGAGCTCGACCAGGGTGAAGGGGCGATCCGGACCGAGCCGCGATCGGACGGCGCGGATCCGCTCCGCGAACGAGGCGGCGAACAGGGGGTGGACCTGAGGCGCGGTGTAGAAGTCCCCCGTCGTCCCGAAGGGGGTCCGGGGACCGGTGTAGTACCCTACCCCGTCCGCATAGAGCGCGAGGTCCATCCAACGGTCGAACGGGAGAAATCCGTCCGGACCGGCTTCCGACCGGGCGAGGGCGAGTAACGCACCCGTCCGCTCGGTGCGGGACGCCGGGCTCGCGTCCATCAGCCGAACCGGGCGCGACCGAATCAGCCGATGTATCCGACGTCCTCTCGGGAGGGAGAGGGGCCGGGGCCGGACGAATCCGAGCTTCGTTGCTCGGCCTCGTGGATCTTGGTCGCGATCCGGTCGATCTCCTGCGCCTTCGACTCGAGCGCGGCGAAATCGAGGTCGAGATGGAGGACCTTGCAGAGGACCTTGAGGACCGCTTCCGCGCTCCGGGGGTCGACGAAATACCCGCTTGTCTCGCCCATGAGGCAGACGCCCTCCATGCCGAAGGTGCGTCCGAGTCCCAGGAAGAGCCCGCTCGCGCCGATGAGCCCGCCGCCCGGGTCGTTCCGGGAGAACACGACACCGAACTTTTTCATCGTCTCGACCCGCTGGGAATTGGTCGCGGCCCCGAGGACTCGGGGAGTCTCGACCTGCTTTCCCTGCGCGAACCCCGCGAGCGTGTACAGGTCCTTCACCCCGAGGGTCGCGCAGTACTGCAACACCCGCTCGGTGATCTCGTACTGTCCTTCGGGACTGATCCCCTGGTAGTCGCCCCCGAGGACGAGAATGTCGCGCTGGGCCGAGGCGGGAGCCTTCCAGTAGTAGAGGTCGTTCGAGACCAGGCGGATGATCCCTTCCTCGCTCACGTAGACCTGCGGGGGGAAGAACTTCGAATGGATGGTGGCGAGAGGCTTCGCCGGGAGCTGGTCGCGAAGGTAGTCGGCCGCGAGCTTCCCTACGTTCCCGACGCCGGGAAGTCCCTCGATGAGGACAGGGTCTCGCAGCGTGACCTTCTCGAGCGTTCGGATGACGACGTCTTCCACTGGGTCCCTCGTCCGAGGAGCCGGCCCGCGGCGATAAAGGTTAGGTTACTGGTGGGTAGGCCGCTATCTCTTGGGGTTCGGCCGGTCCGCGAGCGTCCAGCCGCTCTCCCCGATCTGGGCGCGGGCGATCCGCTGGAGGTCGGGCCGGTGGCGGACCTTCTCCACGTAGAGCGTCGTCTCGTACCGGTCGTCCTTGGGTTCCGCCCGGAGGTCGAACACCAGGTCGGCGAGGTCCTCGAGCGCTCCCATGAAGGCGGGGTCGTGGTTCCGGGAGTGGACGGCGAGGAGGGCTTGGCCCCCCACGGTCTGACACCGGTAGCGGATCTGCCGGGCGACGGTCGTGACCTCCTGGGCCTGAAGGACCTCGAAGAAGAAATCGACCGAGTCGACCACCAGACGGAAGGGCGTATCGATCGCGGCGAGGTCGGCCAGCATCCGGGTCGTGAGGCTGTACCGGGTGGCGACCCGGTCCTTGGGCCGGTCGATCGTCATCTGCTCGAGCGTGAGTCCTTGCTCACGGGCCCGGGCCACTTCGAGGCCCCGCACCAGGACCCGGTCATAGTACTCGTCGGCGAGGTTCACGATCTTGATGGCGGACGCATCCCACCCGAAGTCCTCGAACGCCTCCTCGACGTCCCGCGTCCGCTCGTACGTGGTGTAGAACAGGACCGGGCTGATCCCGACGCCCGCGTTGGCGAACTGCTTGGCGAGCAGGGGGGCACCGGATCCGGAGGGCCCGGTGAGCACGGCCATCCACCCCGGAGGGAGAGCGGTGGCCAGGCTCGTGTCGAGCTCGGGGATCCCGAGGATGCGGTCGGAGTCCGGCATCGTTACCCACCTTCCCGCGCGACGTCGATCGTCTCGTCCACGAGCAGGTTGAGCATCGTCTCGACCGGACTGCTCTCCTCCTCTCCGACCTCGAGGACGACCGTCAGCACCTGGCGACTTTTCAGCATGTTCAACAGAATGTGGAAGAATTCCGTCAGGAGGTCCGGCGGGTTGTGGATCGCGAGCGAGTTGACCGAGTCGATGACGACGATCGACCGGGGGTGCGGATTCTTTCGCAGCAGATACTCGACCCGGAGCATGATGGCCTCGAGGGCCCGCGGGCTCTCGATGTAGGTCGCGTTCGGGAGCGGGTTCCGGTAATCCATCATGATATGGCTGATCGCATCGACGAACGAGATGCGGTCGCGGGACACGTCGAGGGCCTGGGCCAGATCCCATACGAACGACGCGGGGTTCGTTACGGTCACATAGATGGTGTGCGCATCGGTCTCGGTGCCCACGTCGCGGAGCGTGGCGTTGAGGACGGCGAAGTAGTGGTCGGCGTACTCGCGCGGGTCGAGCTTCAACGTCACCGCTGTGCCTCCGGGGAGGGCCCGGAGGCGCTCCCCGATGTCGACGGGCGGCACGCGCTAGGGGCCCTCCATCCGACCGCCCTTCAGGTGCGGCGCCAACAGGAGGCCGATCGGCGTGAGTTCGATGACGTACTGCGCCTGCGAATGCGACGTGCCTCGCATCTTGATGATCTGCAGCACTCGGAGGATGTCCCCCTGACGTCGTGTGTTCCACAGCAGGACGACCCCGTCGACGATCGCTTCCTCGACCCCGTGGAGGGAGTAGCGGCCCGCCACCGGTCCGATCTCGGAGACGAGCAGCGAGGTGCACCCGGCGTCGCTGAGCTCGAGACCGAGCCGTAACATGAAGTCCCGGATCCGCTCGTCCCGCCGGATTCGGTACCCGACGGAGGTCAGGCTGTCGAGGACCAGTCGTTTGACGCCCAGCTGCCGTACGAGGTCGCGGATCGTGCGAATGAGGATACCGATCTCGTCCTCGGAGAGCTCCTCGTGCTCGAGGCCGAGGCGGTCGTAGATGACCGGGAGGTCGACGAAGACGAGCGAGCCGTTCGTGACGAGGTCGGCCCGGAAGAACTCGAAGGTCGAGAGATTCTGGATCAGCTTGTCGGACGCCTCCGTGACGGAGAGGAACAGGGAACGCTCTCCCCGTTCGGCGCCCCGAACGAGGAACTCGAGGCAGAGAGTCGTCTTCCCGGTCCCGACGCTGCCGGCCACCAGGACCATGTTGCCCTTGGGGATTCCCCCGGACAAGATGTTGTCGAGGCCCTCGATCCCCGTCACGCACCGCTCGAGCGCCGTCGCGGGAGCCATGAGTCCGCCCTCGACCGGAGGGGACGCGGCCGCGGGGTTCTCCGGCGGCACCTCCATGAGTGCAAATGAGCCGTGCCCACCCTAAGAGGGTTGTGGCGGCGTAGAATCGGCGTCGGCGCGCGGTACCGTTCGGGGACGTCGCCCGAGGTCGGACAAGCGTGCGCGGTCGATGACCCAACGGGGACCCGTCTCGGTGCGTTCGACCCGGATCAGGGCGTGGGACCGTGCGAGGAGGGACCCCACGCTTCGGACGGAGGAACCGCCGGGGTCGAGCCGGCGTCGAAGGTCCCCCAGTTCCACGACGTACGGGAGGTCGCCCGGCGTCCCCTCGGCCGCCCGGACGAGGTCGTCCAGGATTCCGCTCGGATCCAGTGCACCTTGTCCCCTGGGATTCAGCCTCACGGGGGTGGAGCTCGACGACGGGTTCGTTCCCTCGCTCGGACCGCCAGGCGGCGAGGTAGGCTCGGGGGGCTCGTCGTCGCTGGACTCGATCGCGGCCGGGAGGCGGGCCGTTCGAAGCCATCGTACCGTCTCTCCTTTTCCGAGAAGCACAGCGGCCTCCCCTCGCGGGAGGGAGAGGATCGATTCGGCCGGGGCACCCGGGGCGGCCCGGGAGAACTCGCGAGCCTCTTCCGGCGAACCCCGGAACGCGACGAAATCGGCGACGTTCGTCCAGATCGCTTCTCGCACGTTGTCCGGCAGAGACCCGACGGATTGTGTGGCGAGCAGCACATGCACATTCTTGCGGCGCCCGAGGCGGAGCATCTCCGCGAGACTGTCGTGGGCGAACCACTGGGCCTCGTCGAGGATGACGAAGGTCTTGGCCGGCTCGGGACGGGCCAGGAGCTCCGACCACACGAGGGCCAGGAGGACCGAGAGCAGGTAGCGCGCGGTCGATTCCCCGACCCGGGCCGCGTCGCCGGAGACGAGAACGACGCGTCGCGGGGCCACGAGGTCTCTCGTACGAATGGTGGGTTGGGGGGCGCAGAGCATCCGGAGGAGGACCGGATTCCGCACCACTTCGTGCAGAAGGCGACGCGCCCCGTCGGCGTCCTCGGGTCGGTCGCGAATACGGTCGGCCAGTTCCCTCACCGATTCACTCGCCGCGGACGGCACCGGTCGCCCCAGCCGAGCCCCGGTCGCGAGGAGCGTGTGGGCATCCACGAGCGTCCCATTCGGAAACCCGGAAGCGGCCCGCGACGCGCGGGTGACCATCTCCTCCAGGCGTGGGCCCCAATACCCGGAGTCGGCGTACCGCCCGGCGCGGACCCTTCGGAGGGCGTGAACCAGGTCGTTGAGGCGACGTTCGGACCGGACGGGGTCGTCGAGTTCCCCGCAGGCGATCCCCTCGAGGGCGTTCAAGGTGACCCCCGGCGCGTCGGGGGCGAGCCAGACCGCCGGGCCACCAGCGAGGGTTCCCAATTCCGTTCGGAGGGATCGAACGGTTTCTCCGAGAGGGTCGAAGACGACCCCGCCGGCGTCGCGGAGCGTGCGGCGGGCCACGGCCACGAGCAGCGAACTCTTGCCCATCCCCGTCTCACCCAGAACCGCCGTGTGGCGACCCTGGTGCGGGTCGATCCGCGGACCGACGACGACCCCCGCGCTCGTCCTTCCGAACGGTACCAGTTTCCGAGTATCGGCCGCTCGTCGCGGTTCGAACTCTACGGGACACCCGGGGGTGGGCCAGTAGGCGGCGAGCTCCTCGATCGAGAGCGTGATTCCCCGTGGGCCCCAGAGTCCCCTGAACCGGGAGGGCCGAGGGTCGAACACGAGTCCGTTCCCACGGGTCGTCCGCGTCGCCGGGGCCAGCGCCTTCGCGAGAGAGGACGACCCCGCCCCGGCCGAGGACCAGGATCGGGCCACCAGGTCCACGCCGAGTTGCCAAAACAGGGGTCGGGTGCCCGCGGTCTCGTCGGAAGTCCGTCGAGGTTCCGGGCTCGAATGCGCGCGCCGCCTCGGGTCGGTCCCGACCATCATAGGCGGGTCGGACTTCGGGGGCGAGTCCCACGGCCACGGTGTGGCCGCCGGCAGGCTCTTCACCCTGAGTCCAAGATGCCCACCCCGCGGGGCCGCCGAGAGGGCCGCCGCCCACAGGTCGCAGACCGAGCCGGTCCCACCCACGGCCAGCGTCTCCGGCCACGCATGGATTCTGCGGGCGGACCAGTTCTCCTCCGCCGGTTCAAGGTACGTATCGGACCGAGGGCCGGGAACCCACTGATGGGCCAGGTAGGCCGACGACGCGACCCGTGCGAACCAACGTGCCGTCGTCGGACCGAACGCCCGTACCCCGAGCGATCCCTCGGAACCCGACGTCAGGCTGAGTTCGAGCTCGACCCCCAGTCCATGTCCGGACCGCAGCGCGTCGAGGAGCGCCGACCGAAAGGTCAGGTCCTCCGGTCGACCGGTGGAACGGCGCGGTCGGGGACGGAAACTCCAGGACGCCGACAGGGGGGTGCGAAACGCAGGGAACGGAGCCACACGGAGACATCCGTTCGAGGCGGTTCGATCCGGGCGCTCCGACGGAGGGTGAAAGCTGAGCAAGTCAGCGTCAAGTAATCGGCCGCCCACCGATGGGAGGTAGAGCCCGCGCCGATGTCGTCCCTCGAAGAGCACATCACCGAGGTCGAGGACGAGATCCAACGGACGAAGTACAACAAGGCGACCCAGCTCCACATCGGGCGGCTCAAGGCCAAGCTCGCCGTGCTCCGTCTTGAGCGCGAGACCCGGGCGAAGGGGAAGGGGGGAGGGGTCGGCTACAGCGTCCGAAAAAGTGGCCACGCCACGGTGGGGTTGGTCGGCTATCCATCGGTCGGGAAGTCTACGCTCCTGAACCGGTTGACCGCCGCAGAGAGCGAAACCGGCGCCTACGACTTCACCACCCTCACGATCATTCCCGGGATGCTCCGATGGGGGGGCGCGTCGATCCAGATCCTCGACATGCCCGGGCTCGTCCCCGGCGCCTCGAAAGGGAAGGGTCGGGGCCGCGAGGTCATCTCCGTCGTTCGGTCGACCGACCTCATCCTGTTCCTCATCGATCCGGACCACTCGAACCTACGGGCCCTCCAGGAGGAGTTGGAGGGCGCCGGAGTGCGGATCAACCAGAAGCCCCCGCGGATCGTGGTCCACCGCGGGGACCGGGGGGGCCTCACGATCTCCTCCACCGTCCGATTGACCCACCTGGCCGGGGGACTCGCGGCGCAGATCGCCCGCGAGTTCGGGATCCACAACGGTTCCGTTGTCCTTCGGGAGGATGCCACGGCCGACCAGCTCATCGACGTCCTGGCCGCGAACCGCGTGTACGTCACCGGTCTCACCGCCGTCAACAAGGCCGAAGCTCTCACGGCGCCCCAACGGGCCAAGCTCGTGGTCGACCTCGCCCCGGCCGAGCCGATCTTCATCTCGGCCCGGGACCGCCTCGGACTCGAGGGGCTGGTGGACCGGATCGGAGGGTCGCTCCGTTTTATCCGGATCTACATGAAGCCGCCGGGACTCCCGCCCGACAAGGAGGAACCGCTCATCCTTCGCCACGGGGACACGGTCGGTGAGCTCCTCCGTCGGCTCCCGGGGGACCTCAACCGAACGTTCCGCGCGGCCCAGGTGTGGGGACCGAGCGCCCGGTTCCCCGGTCAGACCGTCGGGCGGGAGCACATCCTCTCGGACGAGGACATCATCACCGTCGTCGTCGCGCGGGGGAGTGCCCGCGCGGTGGCCGAGGCGTCGTAGGTCCCGGCGCTCCGAAGTGGCCGGGGCGAACGACCCCTCCGAGGAAGTAGTGTCCTCGGTGGAATGGGTCGAGTCGGGTACTCGGTTCGAGGTCGAGGAGTCGGCCCAGGGCCTCCTCGGCTCGGCGGACGTGCTGCGGGGCGGTCGCATCTCGCCCCATGCTGGCCGTCTTGAGGGCGAGCAGCACCCGCCCCTCCGCGCCCTCGAGGAGGAGCTCGGCGTTGGCGAGCACGATCTCGACCTGGTCGGCCTGTGCGATGTCGGCGTAGATCCCTCGGACAGGAGGGACCAGCCCGGCGTAGGCAGACGGGTCGCGCGCGTCGCCCAGGATCGGAAGCAGGTTGGGCCAGCGTTCGGCGAGGGTGACCAGGCGGGAGAACGGCCGCAAGCTCCGCTCGACCGCGTACACCCGCCCGGTAGGTCCCACGAGGTCCGCGACGTGCGACGCGGTGGTCCCGCTCGCCGCTCCGAGGTAGAGCCAACCCTCCCCCGGGGCCGGAAGCGGTCCCTGCCACCCCTTCACGATCGCCGCGGACACTTTGCTTCGGGCCGGTTCAAAGGAGCGGTACGGGCGCCCGTCCGACTCGGTCCATCGCTCGCCGTAGACCGGGGGTTCCCGTCCCACGGTCTCGGTCCAGAGCTCGGTCCGGTCGGCCGAACGGAGGATCGCCAGGCGAGGGCTGTCGGGAGCGGGGCGGAAGGTGCGGGGGGGTCTCAACGCTTCCTCCGTCGGAGCGCATCGACCCGCCGGTCTCGGCGTGCGACGAGGTCGGGCGCGAGCGACCGACCGGTGGTGACGTCGGCCCGGGCCGCGATCACCCCGAGGGCGGCGAGGCTTCGGGCATACGCCCCGCGGCGGGCGACCGGCACCTCGTCCATTCGGACGGCCCGGTAGATGATCCCGAATCGGGGTCCGCGCTCGGGCGAGGGCCGACGTCGCGTGCCGAGGAGCTGGAGCCTCGAGGCGCTCATCCTCCCGAGCGGTTGTAGCCCCCCGGCCGCGGCGACCAGACGCGCGGCTACCTTCTCGCCGAGCAGGGCGGAGAGGTTCGGAGTCAGGGTTCGGGCGCTTCGTTCGAGGAGGATGACGAGCCCCGCGTGGTGGTGAAAGAGCGACTCCCGGGCCATATCCCAGGAGGCCTGGTACTCCGCGAGCGGAGTTCCCGGGATCGGGAGGAACGCGGCCGCCGCCCGCTCCTCTCGGCCGAGCGCCCGTTCGAGGCGGTCCTCCTCGCGAGCCAGGGAGATCAGGACCTCCTCGGGGGAACGGAGCGCCCGCTCGAGGGCGAGCCGGGCGAGGGCGAGGGCGAACGCGCGATCGTCGTGCGGTGGGGCTCGCCAGAGTACCGCCCGGGCGGCGCGGAGCTCGAGGGTCGAAGCGGCCGGGACCGCGCGGCCCACCCGTACGGTCAGCGCGCGGGCCAGCGCCGCGTGCCCCGCCACTACCCGTACGTCCGCGGGAAGATGCGACACCGCCTCCACGAGCCCGAGAGGGAGGTCGACCGGACGCAGGTCCAGCAGCCGCTCCGCCGCATGTACCGGCTCGTGGTCGAGGAGAAAGCTCGGGGGAACCCCCGACGCCGTGAGTTCGACGAGGTCGATGCGCGGTCCTTCCGAGACGACGACCGCCGTTCCCACGCCCTAGAACTCCGTCAACGACTTCTGGAACCGGTGGCGTTCCTCAGGGACGTCCACGGGGTATCGCCCGGTCAAACACCCCAGACACAGGCTCTCGGCGGAGTGGCCGATCGACTCGACCAGGCCGTCCATCGAGAGGTAGTGCACGCTGTCCGCCCCGATCAGGCGGGCGACGTCCTCCTCGTTCCGTTCGTGCGCGATGAGCTCGCGTCGCTCCTTCATGTCGATCCCGAAGTAGCAGGGGGCGATGATGGGCGGACAGCCGACGCGCACGTCGACCGTGGCCGCGCCCGCCTGCCGCACCATCCCGACGATCTCGCGGAGCGTCGTCCCGCGCACGATCGAATCGTCCACGAGCGCGACCCGCTTCCCCTTGAGGAGGCCGGGGACCGGGTGGAGCTTCACACGGACCTCGAGCTCGCGCCGCTTCTGGTCGGGGATGATGAAGGTCCGCTCGACGAACCGGTTCTTGATCAGTGCCTCCGCGTACGGGACGCCCGTGCCCTCGGAGAATCCCAGGGCCTGCGGGCGCGCGGAATCCGGGACGGGCACGACCAGGTCGACCGCCGCCGGGCTCTCCTTCGCCAACCGAAGTCCGATCCGGTGCCGAACGTCGTAGACGCTCTGTCCTTCGACGATCGAATCGGGACGGGAGAAGTAGACCCATTCGAACATGCAATGGGCGCGGCCGCCCGAATTGGGCACCCTCGACGTCCGCCCGAGTTGACCCTTCTCGAGAACGAGCACCTCCCCGGGAAGGACGTCGCGCACGGCCTTCCCGCCCATCAGCTCGAGGGCGACGGACTCGCTTGCGACCGCCACCCCCCCCTCGACCGTGCCGAACACGAGGGGACGCATCCCGAGCGGGTCCCGGAACGCGAAGACCCGGTTCCCGACCAGCATGACGACCGAGTACCCTCCGACCAGCTCGACCGAGGCGCGCCGGATCGCCGCCTCGACGTCCCGCGTCCGTCCGAACTCGAGCGCGATGGTCTGGGCCATCGTCTCCGTGTCGGCGTTGCCGAGCAGGTCGACGCCCTGGGCCTGGAGACGGCGGCGGACCCGCTCGAAGTTGACGAGGTCGCCGTTCGCGGCGAGGGCCGCCTCTTCGGAACCGAGCTTGAAGACGATCGGTTGCGCGTTCTCGACATCCGAGGAGCCGGTCGTGGGGTACCGGTTGTGGCCGATCCCCGTCGACCCGCGGAGGGCGTCCAGGAGGTCCTGGGTGAAGACGTCGTGGACGAGGCCGTTCCCCTTTCGGTGGTGGAGGACCCCGTGGCTCGAGGTGGCCATCCCGCTGGCCTCCTGTCCTCGGTGTTGCAAGGCCCGAAGACCCCGGAAGAGGTACGGGGCCGCTCCCTTGCCCTGGAGCGAGACCCCGACGATGCCACAGAACTCGCGTGGGGGCATCGGTCGACCGGAGCGCCGGTGCGCGGCCTCCGGTCGACTCTACCCGGCCACGGGTCTTAAGGCGAGCGGCCGGGGCGCGGCGTCGGTTCAGCCGAAGAGCGCGGAGAGACCCTCGGCCGCCTCTTCTTCGGAGACGCCCTTCTCTTCCTTCTTCTCTTCTTCCTTCTTCTCGCCCGTGCCGTCCTTCTTGTCGGACGACGCGGCGGGCGCCGCCGCCGGGGCGGCGAACGTCTCGGCCTTGGCGAGGACCTCGGTGAGGTTCACTCCTTCGAGCGAGGCGATGAGCGCCTTCACGCGGGCGGCGTCGGGCGTGATGCCCGCCGCGGTCAGTACCCCGGCGAGGCTCTTCTCTTCGATCGGCTTTCCGGCGGCGTTGAGCAGCAATGCTCCGTAGACGTACTCCATTTTTCTCACTCCGTGACAGCGGTGGACCCTTAGGTACCTGTAATGTGCGAGGCCCTCGCGACCGCCGCGGCCTCTCGGACGGCTTGGGCGAAGAGGGGTTCGATGGTCTCCGGGGTCGCGTAGCCGGCCGCGATCGCGACGGCGAGGGCCGCACGATGGGCCCGGGTCAGGAGGAGGGGCGCCGTGGCGGGGGTCGCGTATCCGATCTCGAGGGCGAGTACGAGCGCCAGACGGGCCGCCGTGGCCACTTGGGTCCGCTGGGCGTCCAGGTCGACGGCCAGTACGGAGGGCGGGTAGAAGGTGCCCCCCTCGACGACCGCACGGAGCTGGAGGCCGACCTCGAGGGGGAAGATGTCGAGCCGGGTGAGGAGGGTGGCGACCTCCCGAGAGATGACCCCACCGGCTTTCACGATGGTGGTATCCTTCTTCAGAACGACCTTGCCCTTCTCGATCGCGGCGGGAAAGCCCGCGTGCTGAAGTTCTCCGACGATCGGTCCGGGCTTGAAGCTGGTCGTCCCGCCCGGGACGACGATGTCGGCCGGCGCGAGCTCACCCCCCCGCGCGGGCGTGGGCGACCGGGTTCGGACGAATTGCTGGTAGAGAGCGAACGGATTTCCTTCCGCCGCGAGCACGGCGGTCTGGTCTTCGACCTGCTCGAGCAGCGGCGCGAGCGCCGGACGCTCCTTCACCGCCAGGTCGAGGGCGTGGCGGATCGCGCTGTTGGTCGAGACTGCGATCGGTTGGTTCCGTTCCCGAAGGTTGCGCCGCATCGTCTGCAGTGCGGAGGCCGGAACTCCCCGGACCCCGACCAGGGCGGTCATCGGGTGGCTGAGGATCGTCTTCGAGAGTGCTTCCACGTGGGCGATCTGCTCCGGTCGAACCGATCCGCGTCCCGGCATGGTGACCCTACCAGATCCGGACCGCGGGCCCCATGGTCGTCTTGACGTAGACCGACTCGATGTTCGTGCGTCCCCGTTCGAGCTTGCCCATGACGCGTTGGAGGACCGCGTCGACGTTCTGGGCGAGCTGTTCGGCCGGCATCGACCGGGTCCCGATGGCCGCGTGGAAGGTGCGATTGCTCTTCGTGCGGACCCGGATCGAGCGTTTCAACGCGTTGATCTGGTTGGTGGGGTCGGTCCCGGGGGGAACGGGCCGGGGCATCTTCCCCCGCGGGCCGAGGACCACGCCGAGCCGCTTACCGATGGTTGGCATGAGCGGGGCCTCGGCGAGGAAGAAGTCCATCTCGGTCGCGAATTGCTTGGCCGCTTTCGGGTCCTTGGCCAGCTCCTCGACCTCGGGCCCCGTCATGACACGGTCTGCGACCCCGCGGATCTTCTGGAGGAGTTCCGGGGAGCCGAAGACGGCGACCTTCACGCCCGTCCCACGGCCGTGGGGGAGGGGGATGTCGTCCTCCAGGCGGTTCTTCGGGATGGAAAGGTCGAGGTCCTTCAGGTTGATCGAGAGCTCGACCGACTCGGAAAACCTTCGTGCCGGGGCTTTCTCGAGCGCCTCGGTGACAGCCTCTACGGACGGACGGTCGGGCATCGATGTGGCACCCTCCGAGAGAGCGGCGCGCCGAGATGGCCTCCTTACTTAAGGCTTGTCCGACGACGCGGCCCGGTATCCGGGTCGGATTCCCCTCAGTAACCGACGGTGTGGGCCGGGCCGGATCGGCCGCCCCTAGGCATATATACGTAACTCGTTTCGGCGGCGCCCGATGCACTATCCTAAGGTCGTCTCCACGTATTGTCCGAAGTGCAAGGTGCACACGGAGCACGACGTGGAGAAGGCCAAGAAGCGGCCGGCGTCGGAGATGAAGTGGGGGCAGCGCCGGTTCCGGCGCGCCACGCGGGGGTACGGAGGGTTCCCTCGTCCGAAGCCCGAGGGCCGGGCCAAGGCCGTCCGGCGGGTGAACCTCAAGTATCGTTGCAAGAAGTGCAAGTACATCGTACAGCCGGCGAGCTGGCGGGCGACGACCCTCGAACTGGTGGAGCACCACTAGGAGATCCGATGCGCGCACCCTCCCCTTTCTGGATCGTCAAGTGTCCCGACTGCTCCACGGAACAGACCGTGTTCAGTCGACCGGCGACCACCGTGGTGTGCACGGTCTGCGGCGCGACGCTGGCGACGCCGACCGGCGGGCAGGCCAAGCTCCGGGGCGAGCTCGTTCGCCCCGTTTCGAGCTAGGTAGGAAGACCGCCGAACATGCCGCTCCGCGCGGAGTACCCCGAAGAGGGAGAGCTCGTTATCGGGACCGTCACCTCCATCCGCAATTTTGGCGCCTTCGTCACACTGGACGAGTACGCGAAGCGGGAGGCGTTCATCCATCTCTCCGAGGTCGCGACCGGGTGGGTCAAGTACATCCGGGACCACATCCGAGAGGGCCAGAAGATCGTCGCCCGGGTTCTCCGGATCGACCTCTCCAAGAACCAGATCGACCTCTCCCTCAAACGGATCAACGACCACCAGCGACGGGAGAAGGTCCAGGGTTGGAAGAACGAACAGCGCGCGATGCGCCTGGTCGAGCAGGTGGGCACGGCCCTCAAGATGACGGCGGACGAGGCGGCCGACCACTTCGGTCCCGGCCTGGTCGAGAAGTACGGTTCCCTCTTCCAGGCGTTCGAGGTCGCGTCGGCCGACCCGACGCGTTTCCAGAAGGAGAACACCAAGGCGGCCTGGGTGACCGCCTTCCTCAAGGTTGCTTCCGACAACATCGTTCCCCCCCACGTCACCATCCTCGGCACCCTCGAAGTCTCGGACGCCTCTCCGGACGGGGTCGAACACGTGCGGAGCGCCCTCCTTGCCGCCGAAAAGGTGGACCCGGAATCCGTGGACGTCCAGTACGTGGGCGCGCCCCGGTACCGAATCCGCGTCGCGGCCAGCCAGTACAAGCAAGCCGAAGAGACGATGCGGCGGGCGACCGACGCGGCGCTCAAGGCGATCAAGGCGGCCGGCGGGGAGGGTACGTTCACCCGGGCATGACGGACGCGATCCTCCACGTGTGCCGGGCGTGCGTGCGCTACACCTTCAAGGCGCAATGCCCGGAATGCGGGACACCGACCCGGACCCCCCACCCCGCGCGGTATAACCCGACGGACCGGTACGGGAAGTACCGCCGGATGTTACGGGCGTCGGCCCCGGCCTCGGGCCCTTCGGAGTGATACAGCCGTGTCCGCAGCCATCCATCGTATCAAGGTGGTCAACGACGTAAGTGACCTCGTCCCCATCCTCCGGGCGGTCGATTCGACGCTCAAATTGAAGTTGGTCCAGCGGCTCGGGGAGAGCTGGCTGACGCTCGAGGACGTCGAGCACGAGTTCGGCAAGGAGGGAGTGAAGACCCTCGCCTTTTTCGAAAAACTGCGCCTCATCGACACCCGGTGGGTCGCCCGGGAAGGTCGAAAGCAGCCGGACAAGAGCTACCACTTCTACTACTCCACCATCAACATCAACACGACCTCTCCGTTGGCGGAGATCTCCGAGGTCCTGGCCATCGCGACCATGGGACTCAAGGACTACACGAAGCTCGAATCGAAGATCCACGACGCGGTCGGGGTCGAGGGGCGGTTTTTCTCGGACGTGGCCGAGGAGCTCGGCATGTCGCCGACCCGGCTGAAGGGCCTGGTCAAGCGCTCGGAGAGGTTGGAGTACCGTGGCCACCGCATCGAGCGGTTCCAGGCAGAGGCCCCGGAGTAAGGCCCTTCCCGACGTCACGGTCCTGCGCGTGGGCCACCGGGCGGGCCGCGACCCCCGGCTCACGACGCACCTCGCCCTCACGGCCCGCGCGCTGGGAGCGACCCGGATGCTGCTCCACCCGCCCGACCCGGATCTCGCCAAGCGGGTCGAGGCGGTGGTCCGGCGGTGGGGCGGGAGGTTCGAGGTCTTGCCCGCCGCGGAGTGGCGTACGACGGTCCGCGCCTTTGACGGCACGGTCGTCCACCTCACGATGTACGGTCTCGCGATCCAGCGGCTCCTTCCCCGCCTGCGCCGGGCCCGGAAGGTCCTGCTCGTGGTCGGCGGGGCGAAGGTCCCTCCGGACCTCTACCGACTGGCCCACTACAACGTGGCCGTCGGCCATCAGCCCCACAGTGAAGTGGCCGCGCTCGCCGTCGCCCTTGACCGCCTCCTCGGGACCCCCCGGTCGGCCCCGCTCGAGGGGGCGCAGCAACGAATCGTTCCGCGAGCCCGGGGGAAGCGCGTCGTAGGGGGCCGAGCGCGCGCATGACCGAGGAGGGGGGTCCGATCACCCGGCATCCGCTCCCGGTATCGTGCCACGCGCCCGGCAAGTGCATCGTTTTCGGGGAGCACTCGGTGGTCCATGGGGGTCCGGAACTCCTGTTCGCGGTGGACCTCTACACGCAGGTCGTGGTTCGGTCCGCCGCGACGTTCTCTTTGAACGCCGACCCGAACGCCGCGGAGGCCCACCCCTACTTTCGGTCCACGCTCGCTCAACGCTGGGTCGGCGGACAGCCCTTCGAGGTCCGTTCGACCTCCCGGATCCCCCGGGGCGCAGGGCTCGGTTCCTCCGCGGCGTTCTGCTCCGCCCTCGTCGGGGCGCTCTCCGCGGTCCAGGGCGGGATCGACCGAGCCGGGCTGGCGCAAGCGTCTTTCGATGTCGAGCGAGGGGCTCAAGGGGTAGGTAGTCCCGGGGACACGAGCGCGGCCGTCGCTGGAGGGTTCGTCACCGTCAACAGTCCCGGGACGGACCCGCTCTGGACCGTTAGGTCCGAGGGGAACCGTTGGGACGTCCGACGGGTCTCCGACCCGGGGTGGGTGTGGGTCGTCGCCCACAGCGGCATCCCTCGCGCGACGGGCGACGCGGTCCGCGCGGTCGGGCAGCGACTCGCGCAGGCGGACGGACCGGAGATCCTCCGTGATTTTGCTCGGGTCGCGTCCGACGGAATCCGGGCGGTGGAGGCGGGGGACCGGAAATCGGTCGCCGAACTCATGGGCCGGAACCAGGAACTGCTCCGGACCGTGGGCGTTTCTCACCCCCGGCTGGAGGCGCTCCTCGAGGCCGCGAAGCCGGCCGCGGAGGGGGCCAAATTGACCGGCGCGGGCGCGGGGGGATCCATCGTCGTCCTCCCTCGTGCGGGACAGGAGGTCGACCTCGTACGACGCCTCGCCCGGGCGGGCGGCCTCCCGTTCGTGGTCCGACCCTCCGTCCAAGGTGCCTCGTTGATCCGTGAACCGGGGGCCGGAACGGCACCCTGAGCTATTTCCGGGAAACGATCCGAACGACGGCATTGGCGCTGACCGGCTGGTCGGCGCCGATCGCACGGTGGGTCCGGCCGTCGATCGCCCGGATGAAGTTCTCCCCGAGGTCCGTGTGCACGCGATAGGCCACGCTTCGGGCGGGCGTGTCCGCAGGGACCAGGAGCGCGTCGGGCAGGATGCGCCCCCGGCTGTCCGTCCAACGAGTCTCGTCCTCGACCGGGTAGATGACGATCTGGTGAAGTCGTTCGTAGACCATTCGCTCGAGCGCGGGTTGGACACCGGTTCCTCCCCAGGCAGTGAGGGTCGCCCGGATTCCGTCGAGCGCCTTGGCCTGGGGCGGTGTGAGTCGTCCCTCGTCGCGGACCACAAAGGAGGGGTCCCCCGGGCGGTACTGAACCAAGCCCGCGCGGGCGGCCCGGCGCAGCGTGAGCTCGGCGTCGGCACTGGTCGGGACCACAGGATATTCCTCGACCCTTTCCTCGAGGGTTTTTTCTTGCGCCGCCGTCGCGTGGTCGCACTTGTTCGCCGCTACGAGACGGGGTTTGGAGGCCTGGAGGAGACCACGGGCGAGGGCGACGCGCTCGCCGGTCGACCAATGGGTCGGGTGGGCCCGGTCGACCGGGCTCGCTCGAAGGGCGGCCGCGATGGCCGCCGGACTGATCGAGAGTCCCGTGAATCGTTCGAGCAGGAACTCTTCGACCTTCTTGCCTTCCAGCTCGACCCCGCGTGCCTGCCGGGTGAAATCGCGTCCGAGGATCTCCACGACCCAGGCGACCAATTCCTCCTCCAGCCAGCGGACCTCCTCAGAAGGGTCCTGACTTCCCGGAGGGGCCAGACGCCCCTCCGCGTCGGTGGCTCCGGTCAGGTCGACCACTTGAACAAACCCGTCCGTGGCACGGAGGTCGTCCAGGAACTTGTGGCCCAACCCCTTCCCCTCGTGCGCGCCGGGTACGAGTCCCGGTACGTCGACCAGATTCACGGGGACCCATCGCGTCCCGTCGACGCATTTCGCGTTGCCCGGTGTGCAGGTCCCCCCCTTTTCGGGGTGAGGACACGGGGCTCGAATGGCGGCGACGCCCCGATTGGGGGTGACCGTGGTGAAGGGGTAGGGAGCCATCGGGACGTCCAGCAGCGTGAGCGCGTTGAAGAACGTCGACTTGCCGACGTTCGGCTTCCCGACGAGGCCGACCTCCATGCCGATTTTCCTCCCCTACACCGAATAGTCCGGCGGGACCTCGGCTACGCCGAGCGCATGGTTGGCGGCCAGGGCCGCCGCAAAGAGCAGATCGCTGAGACGGTTCGCCCATTCGAGTAATTCCGGCCGCTGGGGTTCGGTACGATGCAGCGCCCACAGTTCGCGTTCAGCCCGACGCGCGACGGTACGCGCGACGTGGAAGGCCGCGGCGGTGGGTGATCCGCCCGCCAGGACGAACGTGGTCAGCGGAGGGTGGGCGGCCTCCCAGCGGTCGATCTCGCCCTCCAGGCCCTGGACGTGGCGCGCCTCGATCCGGTGGGCCGGGGGACGACCGCCCGGGCCGACGGCGAGTTCGGATTGGGCGATGAACAGTTCGTGCTCGAGCCGGCGAACGAGGGCGCGCAATTCTCCGAGCGAGGAGGGGAGCCCGGCCTCGACCAGGCCGAGGTGGGCCCCCAGTTCGTCGAGGGTGCCGTAGGCCCGGATCCGGGCCGAGTCCTTGTCTACGCGCGCACCATGGGCGAGACCGGTCGTCCCGCGGTCGCCCGTACGGGTGTAGAGACGCGGGATGTTCTCGCCTCCGGTCGCCACGGCAACTGGTCTAGCGGGGAGCTCAGACCGTGGACCGGGCAGAACGAGATGTGTAGCACCTCATTATGCTTCGCGTCCTGACGGCACAATCGGCAGATAAACCCGCTCCGCTCGCTCCACGCAATCCCCATCGGCTCCATTTTGCAAACCAACCCTGTGTGGGGGACCTAGCGCCCGAGGAGTCCCCGTCCCTCGCGATCCGCCCGCCGTCGGTCCCGTCGCCGTTCGACCGTCGACCGCGCGCGTTCGCGCAGGGCCGGCATCCGTTCGGCGTGGGTCCGCGCAAGCTCCCCTAGGCCGAGGTTCAGGACGATGGCAATCGCGCCGTCCAAGTCTCGGGCATAGCCGTCCTCGACGATCTCCTCCAGTTCGGCCCGGAGGGTCGTAGGGAGTTCGACCGAGGCGACGGGTGCACCGCCCGCGCCCAGGACCAACGCCCGTACCGCATCCGAACGAGTCGGATGGCCGTTCGCCGTTCGATACTTCTCGAGGAGCGACTCTTCCTCCGCACTGAGGCGAACACCGAGGAAATGAGTCGCGGGAGCTGCGGCTCGAGCGTTCCGCACGCGTTTAACACAATTTAACGAATATATAAGAATTCTTGACTCCCGTTTAACGCAGGTAAACCAGGTCACACCAATCATGGTCGCCGGCCGGCAACCGTTTACTCCGGCAGACGGGGGGCGGTCCCAGCCCTGTGAAACACCCAGCCGGAGAGTGTAGGAATCCAGTGTAAGCCACAGATCGCCCGCCCCCGCCGGAAGTGACTCTTCGTGAGGGGAGTGGCTCCTCCGCGAGCCACAAGGGTCCCCCACGGTCCAGGGTTCACTGAGGGAGGCGCGATGGGGCTAAGGGGAGGGAGTCCCTCGGGAGGTTGACCCAGCCGACCATGTCCGGTGCGACACCACGAAGGACGGGCCACGGATCTCTCGCCGTCGCCGTGGCCCTACTCGCCGTTTCGGCCCCGTTGTTTGCCGCGGCTCACACCTCTGGGGAACCCGTCGGAGTGAAGGTGGGCGTCCAACGAACCGTGGGAACGATCTCGACGACCCCCGGTGCGCCCATGCTGAGCCCCCCTCCCATCGGGTCGGTCGTAGGCACCTTTGACCTCGTGAACAATACCCTCCTCCCGGGCGACGCAACGACCTTCAGCGGGGTGTACACCAACGGTCTCGCCGTCGACACGAGGGACGGAGAACTCTTCGTCTGCAACGGCGACTCTTCCAACCTGGCCGTGATCAACCTGACGACCCTCCACCTCGTGGCGTGGAGAAACGTCGGCTCTCAGCCGTGGTCGATAGCGTTCGACAGCAGCAACGGCGATGTGTACGTCGCGAACCGGGGCACCAACAATGTCACCGTGCTCGACGGGTCGACCTTCGCCGAGATCGCTTCGGTTCCTGTGGGGCTGGACCCCCAGGACCTGACCTACGATCCGACGAACGGATACATCTACGTCGCCAACCAGGGTAGCTCGAACCTCTCGGTGATCAACGGAGCAACCAACCTTCCGATCGCCTCGATCTCGATGGCTTCGGGCGCGTACGGCGTTGCGTATGACAGCGCGAACGGGTACCTCTACGCTGCGAACGACAACTATGACTACGTAACGGTGATCGACGCTGCGTCCGCTACCGTGGTGACCACGGTTCCCGTCGGGATTGCTCCCACCGACATTGCCTACGACAGTGCCAACGCGTACGTCTACGTCGCGAACGAAGGCTCGAACAGCGTCACTCCGATCGAGACCGCGACCAACACGGTGGCGACCGGGATTCCGGTGGGGAGTGAGCCGTGGCGGCTCGCGTACGACGCGGCGAACGGCTACGTCTACGTGACCAACTTCGGGTCCCACAACGTCACCATCATCAACCCGACGTTGAACGCGGCGATCGGGTCCATCGGCGTCGGTACCTACCCGTTCGGCATCGTTGACGATGCGGCCAACGGGCTCCTCTACGTCGCCGAGGAGGGTTCGTTGAACGTCACCGTCGTAAACCCTGCGCTCGAAACATCCGTCGGGTCGGTCGTGGTGGGAGCCACCCCCGAGGGAGTCGCGATCGATTCCGTGACAGGCCAGGTGTTCGTTTCCAACTCTGCCTCGCAAAACATCACGGTCCTCAACGGTACCTCCAACTCTGCAACGAAGTTCATTCCCTCCGTGAACGGCGCCGGGGACGTCGCGTACGACAGTGGGAACGGGGACTTCTACGTCACGAACCACAACAACAACTCGTTGACGGTGATCGATGGAACGTCGGACGCGGTGGTGAAATCGATCGCCGTGGGTGCGGGGCCGTACCGGATCGCGGTCGATAGCCGGAACGGATTCGTCTACGTGGCGGACCGCGCCTCAACCAATGTGACCGTGGTCGACGGGGCCACGAACACGGTGGTGGCGACGGTCGATCTTGGGCCCTACGATTATCCGTCCGACCTCTCGTTCGATGCGGCGAACGGGTACGTCTACGTGGCCGACACGATTGGGACCAATGTCAGTGTGATCGACGGGGCCAACAATTCGGTCCTTGGCACGCTGACCTCGGGACTCGACCCCTACGGGATTGCCGCGGACGCGGCCGCGGGGACCGTCTACGTGGCCGATACGGGGGCCAGCAACGTGACCGTCCTCAACACGTCTACGGGCCTGGCCGTGGCCACCCTCCCTGTCGGAATCGAACCGGAAGGGGTGTCCATCGACACTACCAATGGCTACGCGTATGTGGCCAACACCGCTTCGGGAAACGTATCCGTCATCGACGGGGCCACGCACACCCTCCTCGGATCACTCGGGGTCGGAACCTATCCCACCACGGTTCGATTCGACGCGGGGAACGGAGAGGTCTACGTCGAGAACCGAGGATCGGGTTCAGTCTCCATCATCGGTCCGGTGGGGGTCCTGACGTCTCTCGCGGTCGCTCCTCCGGCCCCTACGGTCGCAGTCGGGGCCCAGGTCGTCCTCTCGGCCACGTTGACCTGCTCTCCTGCCCCGTGCCCGACCTCCGGGGCTTTCGTCAACTGGTCCCTCAACAACTCGAAAGCTACCCTTAGCCCCCCGACCGGACCCCTCACCGTCCTGACGGCGGGAACGGTCGGTGGTACCGTCGAGGCGACCGCGACGGCGAGTCTTGGAGGCGTGTCGATTCAACGCGCGATCGCTATCACCATCCTCGGTGAGGCACTCCAATCGGTGAGCGTGAGTCCCGCGACGCCGACCCTCGCCCCCGGAACCAGCCTGGCCCTTACCGCGTCGGCAGTGTGTACGCCCAACGTCTGCCCTTCCTCTGGCATCACTTTCAACTGGACCCTGAACAATTCCGCGGCCACGCTCAGCTCGAAGACCGGTCCCTCAGTCACCCTGACCGCCGGCTCCGTGGCCGGAGAGGTGACGGTAACCGCTGCAGCGAGCTACCAAGGGGGGCTAGTGAAAGGTTCCGTCCCGGTACTCATTTCCTCCCCTTCTGCCGTAAGAAATTCGAATTCCTCCTACCCCGGGTAGCTCCTGTGGGTTTTCGTAGGGATCTCCGTGCTGGCCGTTGTCGTGGCAGCTGTGGTCGTGCTCGCCCGTCGGCGTCGTCTCCCGCCGGGAGAGGTTGGTCCTCCGGCAGGCGCTTTCCCTGATGAGGGCCCGCCGGTCCCTCCCCTGTAACAGTCAGGGAATCCTCGTCCCACATTTCTCTCGGGTGATCCTAACCCCCGCGGGATCGTGGGAACCCCGCGGGGGCGCGGGTGGGACAGATCGAGACGGGCGGGTGGCCCGTCCTCCGGGGCACACCGCCGAGAGCTGCGGATGGTTTTCCGGTCTCGGCCGGGGCGCGGTTCCGAGATTCAGGGTAGGCTCATAAGAAGGCCTTCAGCTGGCCGCCCGATGTCCACCCATCCCTCAGGGGCTCGGAATCCGGAAAGGCCCCTCGCGGGGGCGGCGGCGTCCGTCGCCCTCGTGGTCGTTCTGTTCATTTCGTCCGGAGCTTTCGATCTCGGGACGGGGTCCCACCGTCCGGCACTCGGTTCGAATCCGGGGACCGGATTCCCTCCGCCGTCCGGCCTCGCGCCCCTTGCGATCCCGAAGAACAACCACTACGATTGGCCGGAGTTCCATCACAACCCGGCGCTGAACGGGTACGCCAGCAACAGCCCTCTCTCCTCGGCGAACGCTTCGGCGCTCGGAGTAGCTTGGGCGACGAACCTGTATGGTGCGGCCCTCGACTCGCCCGCTGTCGCCTACGACCCCCTCCTGGGGGAGACCCTCGTGTACGTCGGAACCGACACCGGGGATTTCGTCGCGGTCAATCTAGCCAATGGCGCCATCGTGTGGGGGGTCTGGCTCGGCTCACCGATCCGGTCCTCTCCTCTCGTCGTCAACGGGTCCGTGTTTGTCGTGCCGTTCTCCAACGGGAAGATAGTGAGGCTCAACGCCACGACGGGCGCGACCCTCTGCTCGACAGCCCTACCCGGAACGAGCGAAGCGACCCCCACCTACGGTACTCCCCCCGGGGGTGTCCCCACGGTATTCCTCGGGACCGAGGCGCCCAGTCCTCAGAACGGAGCGTTCGTCGCCATCAACGCCGGGAACTGCAGTATCGAGTGGGAGTTCTCCGGATACCACCAGCCGGCCGGTAGCTGGGATCCCGCCTCGTATGTCGTGAACGCCAGCGGAGGTCCGATGGTCCTCTTCGGTACGGACGACCCCGACTCGTCCGTCTATGCCCTGAATGCTCTCACCGGGCATCTCCTCTGGCGGTTCCAATGCTACAATCCGCCGGGGAAGGATTTCGACGTGGGGGCCGGCCCGTCGGTGGCCCTTCCCGGTAGCAATGGCTTCTCTCAGGGGGTGGTGTACGTCACGAACGGCGCCGACATCGCGTATGCGCTCCACCTCAACAACGGCACCCTCCTCTGGGAGACGAACTTCTTCACTCTCTCCGGGCTCGCGGGAACCGTCGAGCCCCGGGCCCGGTCCACCCCGGCCCTCGACGGGAAGGATGTGATCTTCGGCTTCAACCTGGGCTTGATCGACCTGAACGCCCGTACCGGAAAGCTCCTCTGGATCTACGACGACGTTTCGAGAACGGAGTCGATCGCGGCACCGGCCATTGCCGGGCCGACGCACCACGCCATCGTAGTCACGGGAGACGTGGGCGGCTCCCTCGACGTACTCTCCCGGACCGGGGGGACCCTTCTCTATTCGTATCCGACCGGCGGATGGATCGCCGCATCCCCCGCGATCTCCGGCGGAAACATCGTGGTGGCTTCCTCCGACGGATTCCTCCTTGATTTTGCCCTGGGCGGCGGAGACGATGCGTTGCTCCCGACGACCTCGATCACCTCCCCGCTCGCGGAGGCCACACTCCCGAACTCCAACGGAAGCGTGAGCGTGTCTGGCACCGCGATGGACGCGGTAGGGGTCGCCGCGGTGGAGGTGGCCATCCAGTCGGGAGATGCGAGCGGACCCTGGTGGGACGGGGCGACCCAGACCTGGTCACCGGGGCCGATCAACAACCGCGCGACCCTAGTGTCCCCCGGGGCGGGGTCGACCGCCTGGAGTTTCCCCTTCCCGGTCCCGGCGGCCGGCGGGACGTACGAAGTGATCTCGAACGCTCAGTCCATCGGCGGGCAGACCGACCCGAACGGGGCCTCGGTCGACTTCGTGGTCAACTACAGCACCTCGGGCCCGTACCTCCGAGCCTCTTCGGCGTACGTGGCTCCCGGGGGCGCCCTGACGATCAGCGGCGGGGGGTTCGGTCCCTCCGCCCAGGTAACGATCGGACTCTACGGAAAATCGCTCGCGAAGATGACTTCCGCGTCCGACGGCTCGCTCCCGCCGACGTCGGTCGTGATCCCGAAGGGATCGACCTTTGGCCCGACGTCCCTGACGGCCATGGCCAAAGGTTCCGGCCGGTCGAGCAGCACCTCCATCACGATCGCCAACAGTTGGGCTCAGCTCAGTAACGGTCCCGGCCACACGGGGTTCGAGCCGAACGACCCCTCGCTCCACCAGGTCATTTTTCCCGGGAACGACTACTGGCTGAAAGTCGCGTGGCGGTTCAGCGCACCGACGTCGCTGACCTCCTCCCCCGCGGTCGTCGACGGGAGGGCGTACGTCGGGGATTCGGTCGGAAATCTCTATGCGATCGATCTCCTCAACGGGGGCCTCCTGTGGAATTCCACCCTCCCCACCGGCGCCGCCATCGACGGGAGTCCGGCGGTGGACCCGGCCCTCGGTCAGGTTTTCGTCGGAGCGAACGACGGCACGCTGTACTCCTATGACCTGTCGAATGGGACCCCCGCGTGGTCCGTTTCTCTGGGCGGAATCGTCTCGGCCCCCGTGATCTCCAACGGAGAGCTCTACGTCACGACCACCGCCGGGGGGCTGGACGATCTCGCGGAATCTTCGGGCGCGGTGCTCTGGTCGATGACCCTAGGCAGCGCTGCGACGGCCGCGCCCACGCTGAACGATTCGAGTCACCTCTTGGTCGTGGGCGAAGCGGATGGCCAAGTGCTCGGGTTGAACTCCACGACGGGCGCGACCCGCTGGAATTTCGGGACCGGTGGTGCGGTGACCGCCGCACCTCTCGTGACCCGAGGCAAGGTGTACGTCAGTTCGAGCGATGACTCGCTCTACGCGCTCAACCAGTCCACCGGCGGGCTCCGCTGGTCGTTCCGCACTGGGGGGGCGATACAGGACACCGCGACGGTCGACAACTGGGGCCTGCTGTACGTGGGGTCGGATGACGGGTACCTGTACGTCCTGGACGCATCGGGCGGCCGGGAGAAGTTCAACTTTTCCGTGGGGTCGCCGATCGTGGGAGAGTCGAGCACCGAGGGGGTCACCGTGTTCGAGGACGCGGCCGGGACCATCGGGGCCCAGAAGACGTTCGTCGAGGGAAACGCGAGTTGGAGATTCCCGACCGGAGGCCCCCTCTGGACAATCCCCGTAATCGTCGACTCCGCCGTGTTCGTGGCCGCCGGCGACGGGACCCTGTACGCCTTCACCACGCTAGGTCAGGGGCCGGTGTGACCGAGGGTCACGGGATCCCTGCGTCCGTCGCACTCACTCCATTCCTCGCCCTCCCTAGGGGGCGCCCTCGTGGCGATAGGGAGGCCACTCCCCCACCCTCCGAAGCCAAGGACGTCTTGGATCCCCGGCCCATTGAAGCACACAGTGGGCCGAGGCCCCATCCTTGACAGCGTTCGCCGTGCGCTGAGGCGGAAACCTACCCACCGCCGTGGGCCGGGTCGGGGGGCGGGTCCACCACGAATTAGAATAGAGTGAGCGCCCCTCCGGAATCGCGAGGTCCGAGCGCGACATGTCCAAGGAGTTCGCCCAGGGTCCGGACCAACGAACCCCCCCTTCGCCAGACGAGCTCTTCGCTCGGTTTCGCAAGCTCTACGACGCCTCGGCGGCCGACATGACCACTGAGCTCGGGCTCTTCTTTGAGCGGCATTACAAATTCGTCCAGTACGAACAGTTGCTCGACACGAACCGCCCGGAGTACCTCGACCAGGAGTGGAATCGGGTCTTCGCTGGGTTCATCGCCTCCCTCGCTCGGGAGTTCGGATTCGTCCCGGGGCGACAATGGACGGGCGTGCCCGGGATGATCTGGTTCTGGCCCTCCAGCCCGACCGAAGTCGGCGTGCTGTTTCAGGAGGTGAACGAGGCGAACGATTCGATCCTCACCCGGGAGGTCCCCCAGATGGTGCGGGACGGGGCCCCGGTCTCCGTCCTGATCATGTACCCGGATTATCCGCTGGCTCCGGGCACCTCAGACGTCGCTCAGTCCACCGATCGCTGGCGGAAGAAGGTCGGGCACGCTCTGTCGGGCCTGGGACCTTCGGGCGACTTCCTCCTGATGACGATCAGCGCGGTCTCCTGGGAACTCCCCTCGACGTGGGCCGGATTCGTGTGGGACCCGACCGCAGCGGAGTTGAGGCCCGTCGGTTCCCCCTAGCCGGGGGAGCGGCCGGGGCGAGCCCCCGACGTTCGCACGGGCACCATCACGAAATCCCGGCAGGCGCCGCCGAAAGGGGCGGAGCAGCGGGGCCGGGCCCTCACATTCTGGCAAGGCCCGGATTCTTCCGGATCCGATCGTGAAAAGTCTCAGAGCGGGAAGGACGCGATTCGACCCGAAGGGCCGATTTTGGCCGACACGCGTGGCGTATAATCACTGAGGTGAACTTGTCCAATCACTTAAGTACCGCGATGAGACATCTCCGCTTGTCGGTCGCCGAGGAACATCGAGTCCATGAACAACAAGAATCGGGTACGAGCGATCTATACCAGTACGGCGATTGTGGCAATTGCATTGGCCTCGGGGTTCGCCCTGGCGGCAGTGCTTACGAGTACTACCGTGAATCAGAGCGCCAACTACTACCAAGGTGGGAACACCGGTGCGAACGGGTACGGCGCCGCCACCCTCGTCGTCGCCACGACCCCGGCGGCCACCTCGGTATGCACTTCCGGAACGCTCACCGGAGCCTCGAACGCGGGCACCGTCACCATGATTGTTTCGTCGACCTCCGGTGGAACGGTATGCACCACGGGAGACTTTGCCGAGGAATACTCGTTCGCGTTCTCTGCGACGATCTCGTCGCAGACGAATTCGATCACGGTCACCTCCCAAGTGGGAGCGGGCGCCGTCCAGACCAACACCGAGGCGGTCCATCTCGGAACGGGTGTCAGCGTGGCCTTCACCCAGACGGTTGACGTCTTCGTCGATTACGGTGCGGTTAACCCGCCGGCGACCGGCGTCGCGGTCTTGGACGTCGTCGTACAGTAGGGAGTGGTTCGCCCCCTGGGGGCCGTCCGCCCTCCCGACCGCCACCGATCGGGAGGATGAGCACGACGCAGGCTTCTGCCATCGCCGGAACACGTCGGGGGGCGTCCGACAGGATTATTGGAGTCCGGCCCATGCCGGGCTCCCTCCTGATGATGACACGTTGGGCCAGCTTCGGATACGATGCTCCTCGGGAACCCCGCCGCCGGGTAGTACCCGGCACTAGGTCTCGCATCGGCACTCGCCCCCGGACTGACACGACGAAGGTGGACTCGGACGGCAAGACTCGGAGGGAGCGGTGACTTCACCGACCCGACCGAGGGGCATCTGGCCCGCGAGAGTCGTCGCGGCGGCTCCCCTTCTCTTGATCGGGGTGGCGGCGTTTTTCTTGGCATTGACCGCGCTCCAGGCGCACGTCGGGCTCGCGGCCACCCGGGCTCCCCTTTGGTCGTTATTCGCCGCCCTCGGGGCGGTGACCACGGGGGGAGGCGTCGCGGTTCTGGTCGTCCCCGAGGACCACGACGCCCCGTCCGATCGCCCAGCCCACCAGACCGTCCTGGATCGGTTCGTGGACACACGTGTCGCTCCCCCAAGCGATGCCCCCCGCGAGTACGACGAGGGCCCCTGGCGGGGCGACACCCCCTCGTTGCCGCGACGCGAGGTGCCCGGGTCACAGTACATGGCCCGCGCCCGGCTCGAGATTCCTTTCACCCTTCCAGCCCCGATGGGAGCGGGCCAAGCTCCCGAGCCGTCTGAACACGGATTCTCCGCCGATGGAGAGCCAAGCCCCACTCCCGGAGCACCATCTGAGATGGACCGGGCCATCGAGGAACTCGAAACGACGCTCGACGGACTCGTCTTGGGCCCCTCAGCTCCAGAGATCGACGTCCGGCGGAAGCGTGGGGGTAGCGCCCCCTCCGGGTCGAAGATCGTCCCTATCGCTCGCGCCGCCAAACCCCCGGAGTCCCGCCCGACGCGTTCGACGGGGGGAGCGACTCCACCGCCTGCCGTGGGCGGACCTACTCCCACTCCCCGGACTCCGCTGCGCGGACGGCCCGACGCAGACGCCGTCCGCTCCCCCGTGGCTCCGCCCCCGGGGGAGTGCGTGAGTTGTGGCACGAGCCTGCAGGAGCTCGGAGAGTCCCGACCCTGTGTCGTCTGTGGGAAGCCGATGTGCTGGTTGTGCGAGCTCAAGACGATCGAAGAGGGCCGGTACCTCGTATGCGGAAAGTGTGACACCGCCTCGGGCAAATCGCGAGGCTCGTCGTGAGGCCGCGGAGCGTTCGTCCGGGGTGGTACCCCTTGCTGCTCGTCGGAGTACTCCTGGGGCTGAGCGCGTCGGTCGCCGCGAGCGTGCTCGCGCCCACTCACGTGAACCAGGCCACCAACCAGTACGCGGCCGGAAGTGATGGAATCAACGGGTACTCGGCGGCGACCATCAGCGTGACCACCGTACCGGTGGGCGTTACGACTTGCACCTCGGGCACCAAGACGATCTCCACCATCGGGGGCTCCACGAATCTCGTGTTTTCATCGGCCACCGGCGGCACATCGTGCACCGCGGGAGACTACGCGGAAGAGTTCTCCATCGGCTATTCTGTCCTGCTCGTCACGACGCAGACCAACACCTTCGGCGTCACGACGAAGGTGGGCGGGGGCCTTCTTGGGACCAACAGCGAGATCGTCGTAGTCGGTACCGGATTACCGCTCCCGTTCAGCGCGACGGTTCACATTTTCATCGACTACGGCTCAACCCTTCCACCGGCCGGCGGGGTTTCCGTACTCGATCTGGTCATTCAGTAAAGGCTCCCTCGTTAACGAGGGGGTGGGCGGTTCTACGTACCCGCTCCCGGTCCGGGGGGGAGCGTACTCGAAAGACCGGGCTCGTCCGGACGGGACATCGGCCCAACACACGCCGCTCGTCCGGGGTCGTCGAGCGGCCCGGGGGGACTGGAGATACTTACCCGATCGGAAACCACAGGCGCATCGGCGGCGTCGGCGACCCAGCGGGGGTCCGACCGCCGGCTCAACGCCACCACCGCCTCGGGCGTTGTAATATCCCCATCCGTGGTTGCGCCAAAGTAGGTAACGGGACACGCATGACGAGGACTCCAAGAAAACGCCCCACTCCGGGTGCGAAGAAGCGCCACCACAAGCAACGGCAGCGCCGGATTGCGGCTCGACGCCGACAGGTGCCGCTCGGCGGGAATCGAGCGGGTCGGGCCAGGCCCACCTAGGTTCTCGGGAACGATCGGCGCACGGTCGTCGAGGGCGCGCGTCCAGCGAGTCGGAGATGCCCTCCTACGTCGCCCTGCTTCGAGCGGTCAACCTGGTCGCCTATCAGCGGGTGGCCATGCCCGCGTTGCGCGCACTCGTCGAGCGGATGGGCTTCACAGAGGTCCGTACCCTGCTCGCCTCGGGCAATCTTGTGTTCCGAGGCTCCGCACCGTCCGGTGAGGCCCTGGAGCCTCGACTCGAGAAGGAGATTGGTCGCGGCCTCGGGGTGACAACGGAGGTCATGGTGCGATCCGCCGCCGAATGGGTCGAGGTGGTGCGGAAGAATCCCTTCCCCAAGGAAGCCCGGGATGACCCGGCCCGCCTCCAGGTAGTATTTCTGAAAGGGAATCCGGCCCCCTCGGCTTGGAAGGCCCTCGATGGGGCGATTCGAGGTCCCGAAGTGGTCCGCTCCGGGGGCCGGCACGCCTACATCACCTATCCGACGGGTATGGGAACTTCCCGACTTACGATGTCCGTGATCGAGGGGCGGCTCGGTACTCGTGGCACGGCACGAAACTGGAACACCGTAACCAAGCTCCTCGCCTTGGCGGACGGGACTGCGCACTAGTCAGGCGCCCCGGGCAGGCGGGCTTCGGCCCCCCGTGCGCCGTGGTCGTAGACAGACCGGGCCAGGTCCGGACGAGTTCAAACGTACTGCTTGTCGTTGTAGCAGTAGTACCGCCCGTACTGGGCGACGTAAGTTGCCGGCTGTCCGCAACGGGGACACATCGGCGCGGCCGCCGCGCCCGGTGCCGGGGGCGGAGGGGCCGGAGCGCCGTACGCTGGGGGAGCAGCCTGCGGGGGAGGGGGATAGTACCCACCCGCCGGGGGCTGAGGGGGTCCGGCGCGCGCCGCGTTGATCAGCGGGTCGAACTTCAGATACGCGATGAGGAGGAGAATTCCGATGATGATGCCCCCGAGGATGAATCCCAGGATCATCCAGATCAGGGTGCCGGACTTCGCCTCTTCGTATCGGCGGGCGTTGACCTTGGCCTCAAGGCCCTTCATGCTGACGTAGATGACGATGTCGATGAGGCCGAAGATCACGAGGACGATGGGAAAGATCAGGAGGGCCCCGAGGCCACCGGCGTAAATCCCCGCACAGCCCCCGAACGCCGTGTTGCACGCGTTGTACGCGGTCCATACCAGTGCGACGTAGGCAAGTCCTCCTAGGAACAAGAGGATCCCAAAGACGATCGCGAGAATCCTCACGATGTGGAACATCGATTTGATCGACTGGGCCTCCGGCGGTTCGTAGTTGTACATAGCGCTCAATTTTCCACCGTGCCGTGGTCAGCCGCTCACCCGTCGACCGGGTACATAAACTTGTCTTCGGTCGGGCACCCCGAGTGAGGAGGACGAGCACGGGAGCACTCGTCGGTCTTCCGACCGATCCGCGTCCGGCGACCTGCGTCTCGGGGGCGTCGCGCCGCACACTGCTCGGACGACAGGTCTATCGGGTAAGGCTAGATTGCGGGCCCGTGACCTTCGACCCGTCGGCCGGGACCCGAGCGAACCTGAGAGTCCTCGAGGCAACGTCGTGGACCTGATTCGTTCCGAGTCGCTCACCAAACGCTACGGGTCCGTCGTAGGTCTCTCCGACCTCACGGTTGCGATCCCAGCGGGGACGATCGCGCTGGTCGGGCCGAACGGGGCGGGAAAATCCACGTTCCTCCGACTCCTCCTGGGTCTCCTCCAACCGACGGCGGGTACGGCCCAGGTCCTCGGAATGGAAATCGGTCTGCACGGGATCGCGCTCCGAGAACGCGTAGGGTACATGCCGGAGCACGACTGCCTCATCCCGGAGATGACCGGGATCGGGTTCGTCGCCTACATGGGACGCTTGAGCGGACTCCCGAAGAGCGATGCGTTCGGACGGGCGCACGACGTGCTGCAGTTCGTCGGTCTCCGCGAGGAGAGGTATCGGAAGATCTCCGAGTATTCGGTGGGGATGCGACAGAGGGTCAAGCTCGCGCAGGCCATCGTACACGACCCCCCGCTCGCCCTCCTGGACGAACCAACGGCGGGGCTCGATCCCACCGGTCGCGCGGAGATGCTGGCGCTGCTGAAGGCGCTCAGCCAGACGAAGGGGCGGAGCCTGGTGCTGTCGACGCATCTGTTGCCCGACGTCGAGGGGTTGTGCGACTATCTGGTGGTCCTCAACGACGGGCGTCTCCTCGTGGCGGCCCCCACGAAGGAGGTGCTCTCCGTCGATTCCGCGGAGTTCGTCATCCGCATCAAGGGGGACATGAGCGCGTTCGTGGGTTCGTTGCAACGACACGGTGTCGTGAGTCGTCCGGCGCGTCATGAGGTCCGGATTGACCGGCCGGCCGGCGGGGAGCGCGTGTTGTTCGAGGCGGCGGCCGAGGCCGACTGCCAGATTCGATACCTCGGGCCGGCGACGCACAGCATCGAGGAACTCTTCCTGCGGCTGGTACCCGGCCCCCCGACCGGAGCGAAGTCGTGACGATCAGCGCCCCGCGATACGAACTCGTGGGTACATCCCGCGAATCCCGAAGCCGGCGGGTATGGGTGATCACGACCGAGGGGCTCCGGCGACGGCTGACCGGGCTGAACCTCGTACTGATCGTCCTGGGGGCGCTCATCGTCGGCGTCGAGGTCGTACTGTTCACGACCCCCGGAATCGCTGGCTTCCTGAACGGAGGTGGTTCCCCTCAGCTGTCGAACTTCGCGACCCCGTACAATTCCGTGAACTATCTGATCCTGGCCACGTTGCTCACGGCGTCCATTGGGGCCGGGGCGATCGCCGGGGACGTGGCGACCCGGTCGATCGCCCTCTACCTGAGCCGGCCGATCACGACCCTCGACTACCTCGTCGGCAAGGGCGCCGCCGTGGGACTCGTCCTCGTCCTCTTCTTCCTCGTCCCCGGAGTCGCCGCGTGCCTCTTCGCCTACTTTGTGGGAAACGTCTCGGGAGGACTCGCGCTCACGGCGATGGGAGCCTTCGTCCTCGTCGGCCTTGTCATGGTCGTCCTGTTCACGACCTTGGCCCTATTCCTGTCCAGCCTCACGCGCCGCCCGATCTTCGCCGGTGCGGCGATCTTCGGCGTACTCGTCAGCGCGGAGGTGCTGGCCGCGTTGGTTCGGAGCGTGACCCAGAGCGTTCAGGCCCTGTACGTCAGCCCGCTCGAAGACCTGCTCGCGGTCGCTCAATCGGTCTTCGGAGTCACGCCGGCGATCGACCCCCTCGGCGCCCTCGGAGTGGTCTTCGGGATCTCGGCGGTGACCGCGCTCGTGACCTACCTGCGGGTCCTCGAGGTCGAGGTGGTAGGTTGACGCGGCCGGTCGTCGTCGCCACCGCCGCGACCAAACGGTACGGAGAGGTGCTCGGCCTCAACGGATTCTCGGCCGAGTTCGGCCCCGGCATTACGGGACTCATTGGGCCGAACGGGGCGGGCAAGTCGACGTTCTTCCGGGTGCTCGCCGGTCAGCTCCATCTGGACGCCGGCACCATGACGCTGCTCGACCGGCCCGCGGACGACCCGGTACGTTCGAATCACGAAGTGGGGTACTGTCCGGAGTCACCTACACTGTACGAGTGGATGACCCCGGAGGAGTTCCTGCGGACCCTCCTGCGGCTGGATGGATTCGAGGCGTCGGAGGCCCGTCGACGATGCCAGAATGCGCTCGGCGAGGTCGACCTGCTCCCCGTCAAGGACCGACGGCTCAGCGGGTTCAGCCGAGGGATGCGCCAACGGGTGAAGATCGCACAAGCCCTCGCCCACGAACCGTCCGTTCTGCTCCTGGACGAGCCGCTGAACGCGCTCGACCCCATCGGCCGGGTTCGGTTGCTGGAGCTCTTCGGCCGGATCGCGGAGGCCGGCCGGCACCTCATCGTGAGTTCCCACGTCCTCTACGAGGTCGAACGGCTCACCGACCAGATCGTGATGATGACGAACGGGCGCGCGATCGCCCAGGGGGACCTTCACCAGATCCGCGACCTCATCGACAGCCGGCCCCACACGGTCGAGCTCACGACGCCGCAGCCTCGGGAACTCGGCCGCACGCTCGCTGGATGGGAGCATGTGACGGACGTTGCGTTCCCGAGACCCGATACGGTGGTGGCCCAGACCCGTACGCCCGACGAGTTCTACCGTTCCCTGGGCGAACTCGCACGGTCTGGGACCATCGCGGTCCAAGGAGTGCGCGGAGTGGACGACAACCTCGAGGCGGTCTTCCGCCTCCTGGCGGGGTAAGACCCTGACGAGCCAAGCTTCGCGCCTGGGAGTCATCGCGTGGATGACCTACCGGGGGACCTTTCTCGGGGGCCGATTCTGGATCTCTACCCTCCTCGCGGCCCTGCCCCCCATCCTCCTGGGAGCCTTCGTCGCGGACGGGGTGAGCGGAGCACGGCTGATCTCGGCGTTCGGTGCGATCGTCGCGACGCTCGTCCTCTCGGTCGAAGTCCCCCTCATCACCCTCATCATCGGGGTCGGACTGTTCCGGACGGAGATCGAGGAGGACACTCTCCCGTTCCTCACCCTTCGCACCGTCGCTCGACCCATCATCGTGCTCGGTAAGTATCTCGGAGGGTGGGCCGCGGCCCTCACCTTCCTCCTGCCCTCGCTCGGCCTCTCTCTCGCCCTCATGCTGGCCGGGGCCGACGGCGTCGCCGTTCCCGCCGGCTACCTCTCGGCGGTCGGCGCCCTCGTATTCCTGGGCTCGGTCGCCTACCTCGCCGTCTACCTGCTGATCGGGCTCGTCACCCGAACCGCCATCGTCGTCGGGCTTGTGTACGCCTTTCTCTGGGAATTCATTCTCCCTCTCTTCCCGGGACACCTCCCTCAAATCACGGTCTACTACTACCTCCGGACTGTGGCCGCGCTGCTCACCTCCGCCGCCCCCTTCGGCGGATACTCCTCCTCCGCCGGTCTCGGGGTCGCGGTGGCGGTGCCCGTGGTCGTCGCGATCGTGACCCTCCTGTTGGCCAGCGTCGTGTTCCGGTTCGTCGAGACGGCGCCGGGACGGACCGAGACGTAGGAACCCTCCCGGCGCTCCCCAGCGGAGCGAGAGTAGGGCCTAACTTCCTCGGGTCCCGGTGACCTCGCCCGGCGGGATCGGGCCCGAGGGCGGGGCGGTCGGACCCGGGACGTAGCCCCTTCGAAGACGCACGAAGAACCAGACGGCCAGGGCGACGAGAGGGAGGGTGTAGGGAAGGCCGAGCGTGAGGAGCACGCCGAACGCCGCCTGCCAGAGGACGAACCCGAAGGCGAGATTCACGAGGAGGAACTCGTTCTCGACCCGCCCGATGCGTCGTCGGACCGTCTCCCACAGGGTCGCGAAGATCGCAAGTTCCACCAAGATCAGCAGGGCTGGTGGGACTCGGTCGGAAGTGAACCCGTACTCGAGGAGGAAGGCGATCGGGAAGAACCCGAACCCGATCGCGCCCACCTCCCAGGGTCGGGCCGTGGGTCGGAAGGACCGGGGAGTCCAGAGGTCCGCTGGGATCCGGTTCCCGATGAGCACGAGCGCGGTGATCGTGAGCGCACTCCCGATCAGAAGCGTCTCGCCCATCCAGAACTGGGTGGACCTGAACACGATCACCGTCTCGATTGAGGTGCTCGTCGCCAATGAGGCGAGCACCAGCACGATTCCACGACGGGTCAGGAGGGACCGCCCTCGGGTGCTCGGTACCGCCAGCCGCAGCAGAAGGATGGGCAGACCGATCGAATAGATCACATGGAACGCGAGTACCCCGGTCGCCCAGACCCAGTTCACTCCCGCGAATCGGCCAAACGATCCGAGGATCCCGTCCGTCCCGTGGTTGGAGTTGAACAGGGTGTTGTCGCCGAGTCCCTCTTCCGTGATGCCGTAGGCGAGCCCGAGAACGAACACGGTGGCCCAACCCTTGTGCCAACGAATGACCGCTTCCCGGATCAGGAGGGCGCCGGCCGTGTACTGACCGACGTTGATGGCCATCTGAAGGAAAAAAAAGAAAGGATTCACGGCGAGCGAGACGAGCGAACTCGACGTGGACAAGTACTCGGGGATCCCCGGCGTCAGCAAGACAAGACAGAGGATGGGGCGCGCCTGGAGCCAACCAACCCATCGCGTCGCACGAGTCGGGATTCCCGGCCTCCACGGCGGAGGCGGGCCCGCCCCAGCGTTCGGGAAGGTCCCCACGGTCGACCGCACCAGCACGCTCTGTCTACATCAATCCACGGCCGCACGGCGGGGAAGCGCCGCCGGTCCGCGCTACGCTCGCGGCGAGTGAGAGCGACCTGCGGAGCCGACGAGGCCCGTACTCGCCTTCGTTGCGGACGAAATCGCCGGCGAGGAGTCGACGTCCACGTGCGGGACCGCGATAGGCCACGGAAGGTAGGTCTACGGCCGGGGCCCAACCCTAGATCGGGGGCTGCCCGTTGGGCGTGAACGCGTACAAGTTGCCGTCTTCGGAGGCCAGGTAGATCGTGCCGTCGATCAGCACCGGGGCAGTCACCAAGGGGCCGCCGGTCGTAAAGTTCCACCCTCCTTCGGTCGGATAGCTCCGGACCGCGCCCATCAACCCGGTAGAAGTCTCGAACACGACCACTCCGTTTTGGGTAGAGAGGCCAGCGACCGGGGCGCCAACGGTGACGTTGAACAGGAGAGACCCGTTCGACGCGCGGAGTCCGTAGACCGTCCCGTCGTCGGAGCCGATGAAAAACGTGAGGGCCCCCTTCGGGGTCTGGCCGTTCGACAAACTGCCCGTGTCCCGTATCGCGCCTCCGGTCGTGAACGACCAGCGCTTGGTACCGGTCGCTTGATTCAGGGCGTAGACCTTGTGGTTGGTCGAGCCGACGTACACTGTATCCCCCAACAGGACGGCGGGAGCGGTCACGGCGGATCCGGTCGAGTAGGTCCATCGGATCCCACCGGTGGAGGAGTTCAATCCCACGACCTTCCCGTTGGACTCGCCGACGACCAGGAGATTCACCGACGCGTTCAGTGCCGGGGCGGACGTCGCTGGGCTCGCGAGCGTCTTGGACCACGAAACGGCACCGTTAGATTCCGCGAGCGCGGCGACCGCTCCCGAACCCGACGTGACGTAGAGCTCGCCTCCGGCCTCGACCGGTGCCGAGACGTTCCCGCCGACGTGCGTCGACCAGGCGAGGGTACCGTTAGCGAGGTAGACCGCGTCCACACTCCCGTCCTGGGACCCGACGAAGACCCGCCCGAGTCCCCGGTCGACCGCCGGGGAGCCGTCGATGCCGCCGGCCGAGGCGAGCGTGAAATTCCAGAGCAGTCCGCCGTTGTGGATGTCGACCGCGAAGAGATTGCCGACCGAATCGCCGACGTACGCCACGCCGTCCACGACCGCCGGGGACGCGTTGATCGGGACCTTGGCGTCAAAGTGCCACGCCATCTTGACCCAGTTGTTATCGCCCGGGAAGACCAGGTGTCGGAGCGTCAAGTCGTAGGGCTGATTCCCGTCGTGACCCGGGTCGTAGCCGAGTTGCTGCCAGCTGTTGGCGATCGTGAGGGGCGCGCTGCTAGACGCTCCGGACTTTTGACCGACCGCGGTCAACGAGGTCAGCCCGAACAGCGAGGTGGTCGGTAGGAGAATTCGAGTCGAGGGGAGGGACCCGTTCTTCGCCGAGGTGATCGTGGCCAGGAGCACGCCGGGGAGGCTAAGGTTCACCTTCTGCGACCGACCAAAACCCCCGCCGTGGACCATGATGGCGCTCCCGGGGGCCGCCGAGGAGGGAGAGACGACCAGGTGGGGTCCGGACGTGCTGTAACGCACTGAAAATCCCGCCTCCGTGTTGTTGAGGTCGGACTGACCGGACGAGGAGACCGCGTACGCGACTACCTGGAAAGTACCACCGGCCCGAGCGACGGGGAACGCTAGGGACCACGACGTGGAGGGGTTTCCCGGGTGGGCGAGGGCGGCGGGGTTTTCGATGGGTCCGGGGGACCAGGTCCGCGACGCCCCGTCCCACCACGGCCCGGCTGGGCCGCCGGATTGAACGGCCACATTCACCCCGACGACGGCGGTGGGATCGACGGCGGTTCCTGTGACACTCAGATTCCCGTTGGGGTTGGCGAGCGTGGCGCCTTGAGCGGGGGAAGAAATGCTGGTGCTGGGGAGCGTCGCGTGGTTCCCTCCGCCGACCACGAAGTCGTAGAGGAATCCGTTCGAGGACGCGATCACGATGTTCCCACCCGAGATCGCGGGGGAGGCCGTGATGTACCCGCCGGTCGGATAAGTGTAGAGCTGCGACCCCCCGACGATCGCGACGACGTCGAGCTCTCCGGCGAGATCCCCGACCGCCACGATCGCATGGCCGTGACCGCCGGCGATCGCCGGGGAGGAGATCGCCTCCGTGGACGACGGGTCGTGGTAGATCCAGACCTGCCCGCCCGTAGAGGCATTCAAGGCGAACAGCCCGCCGGCGTACCCGAATACCAGGGTCATCCCGTCCAGCGCCGGCGTCGAGCGGGCGTCTCCCGTGGTCCCGGCGAGGGCATTGAAATTCGTCTCCCAGATCAGCGAACCGTTGTTCAGGTCGAGCGCGTAGGCACGACCGGCCTTGTTCGTGGCGTACGCCACCCCTTGGGCAAACCCGTTCTTGCCCGGCGGGGAGATCGTGACCCCAGCCCCGACGTCCAAATCCGCCCCCGGGGGATTGTAGGTCTGGAAACGCCAGATGAGCTGCCCGGTGAGAGCGTTGATGGCATAGATCGACGAGTCGGGGTCGTCCGTGCCAAACAACACCATCGGGACTCCGCCCTTGCTGACCGCGTAGGAGGCCGAATCCCATGAGCCCGCGGTGTGGTTGTACCCGGTGAACGCCCACTCGATCGTACAATTGGCCTCATTTACGGCCAGGAAGGGACCACTATGGGAACCCTCCCCGTTCGCGCCGATGTAGACGGTAGCTACTCCGTTCTTGGGGGTCGCCACGGTCGGCGTCGCTTCGAACGGAGTGGGGCTGATGACGGAACACTGGGTCGCCCCGGTGGTCGCGTTGAGCTTGAAAAGTGCCGGGTTCGTATCGGTGCCGATGAAGACCGACCCGTTGGTCACGAGAGGGGAGGACCGGATCGGGGAGCCCAGCCATACTCCCCAGACGATCTGGCCGCTCGCGAGGTTGATGGCCAGCACATTTCCACTCTCGGTCCCGATGTACGCTAGGGTCGCTCCGAGGTAGGAATCGTAGGCGATCGCGGGCGAATCGAGCGCGGAGCTGTACAGGTCGGTCGCCCACGCTACTCCCAGTCCGGAGGCATTCGTGGACGAGAGCGGGCTATTGGAGGCGTAGCCACCCAGCAATGGGGTCTGGTGCAGCTCGGGCCAATCGTCGGCCGCACTGGTGACCACCATCGCGTGGGTCACCGATCCCCCGACCGAGCCCAGACCGCCCCCGACACGAGTTCCGCCGATGGTGGAACGGGTCTGCTCCTCGGCCCACACGCCGGTGGGTAAGCTCACCAGCGCCGCAATCGCGATGACCGTACCCCAAACGAGGAGTCGCGGACGGGTGCGTAGCGAGCGCCGTGGGTGGGGTTGCATCTCGGCGGGGAGCCAGCCGGTGCAGTATCACGGTTTCCTAGAATGCCCCGCGAGAGGAAATGACTCGGTATCCAGTCGAAATTGGGAGATACTGGGGAAGGCCCGCCGAGGGCATCGTGCATCCCGGGAAAAGTGGCGAAGGGAGTCCTGACGGGAGAACTCCGCTCGGGTCACCTTAAGAGCCTGGTACCGGGGCGGCAGCTACGGTGCCGCCTCGTAGACGGGAAGGGGTTGGTCCACTCCACGCCGGACGACCTAGATGATCGTGATCGACGCTACGTCGAACCCGTTCCCGCCGGACCCAGCGTCCAGCCGGCCCGAGGCCGAGGCTCCCGAAAGCGACATGCCAAAACTGTCGACGTAGGCGGAGGCGGAAACGGCCGTGGAGAACACGACCTCGAAGTGGTCGTGGGGGTTGAGATGCGTCGCGTTGATCCACCACGTTACCCCGGCCCCCACGCTCATCGTGCCAGTCGTCCCGCTCGAGTAGTACGAGCAGTTTCCGGCGTAGCAGTAGGTCTCGTTGTACGTGTCCTGGTAGATTCCCGACCAGTACGTCGAGGAGAACCAGTAACCCCCCGAGGTACGATCGTAGAGGTAGGCGTCGGCATACGCCGACACGTACATGGATTCGTAACAGTAGCTGTAGTTGGAGTTCTTCGGGGGTCCGCACACCCCGGGTTGGATGTGGGTTCCCAAGCGGGCGGTGAACGCCATCAGAACGACCACCGACGCGGTGTGGTGCTGGATCTTGACCGGAATGGTCGAGGTGGTCCCGGAGTAGGCCGACGCGCTCGCGTAGCTGGAGGGCCCGCAACTCGCGGCCCACGCCTTGTCGGCCATTCGCGCGACGCCCGTCGCCGCGGAGAACGAAGGGGCCGTGGTGATCTTCGCGTTGGAGCAGGACGTGGCGCTCCACGAGTTCGAAATCGACGTGTGGACCCCCGTGTAGGGGGCGCTCATCACGACGACGGGGTGGGAGGAGGCGAGAGCCGATGGGGTGAGCATCATCAGGCTGACCCCCGCGACCACGGCGATCCCGAGGAACGTGGCCCAGATTCCTCGGCGCCGGGCCGACCTCTCTTGATGTTCGCTCCGCTTGCGTTGGTTCTGCATGGTTTCCTAGGTGCCCCGCGAAACTTCGCCCCGAGTCGGGGGCGCGCCTCGTCGAGCGGTCCCGTATCGCTCCGTCTACTTAGAACCCATCGTACGAAATTTACCGCACGTCGGACCCGTGCCTGCCGCGGTCGCCCGTCCGGCGGTCAGGGCGTCCTGGTGAGGGATTCATCGAGGTGCGTCAGGACCTCGGGCCACGCGAGTGCGTGGCGCGCACGCGACGTCTCATCGGGGAACCCCGAGTGGGTCAGGAGGAGCGCCGTGCCCTCTCCCTCGGGGGTAAGTTCTACTCGGACGACCGTCTCGGCCCCCGCGGTGGCCGCGGTCAGCCACGTCATCTCGACGAGTCGGTCTGGCACGAGTCGGAGAAAGCGTCCGTAGTGGGGATGGCGCTCTCCTTCGAACCGCGTCTCGAAGAAGAAGGGCGTGTCGGGTTCCCCCTGCATGAGAACGGTCCCCGGTGCCGCGAACCAGCGGTCGAATTGCACCGTCCACGCTCGATACAGCGCCCCCGGTGACGACCGCATGGAGCGTTCGACCGCGAATCGGAGAGGTCGATGGGAGAGATCGGGAGCGATGGGATTCATCCACACCGATCCGATCCGGCCAATGTCGATCCATTCGCAAGTTTCTGATGCGGGCCCCCCACCGGGGACCCGGGAGCAGCCGTCAACTCCGGGACGATTGAGCGCACCGTAACTGCCGGCGCGTGACCCCGGTCCAACCCCGAAGCGAGCCCCCGGCTAGACCGGCGGCTGGCCGAAACTCGTGAACGCATAGAGGACTCCG
>JAKIWQ010000011.1 GCA_022749935.1 Thermoplasmata archaeon
ATTGGCGGAAAACTAACGACCTTCTTCGCGTGGCAGGCCCCCACCCAGCCCGCCCTGGTCACCCAGGGCACGCTCACGTTGTTCTTCCTCGATGCCCAAGTCGGGACATCCTCGCAATCGATTGTGGGGGCCGTGCCCGCTGCCAACGGGACCATCACCCTCACTTCCGACTTTTCCCAGGACCAGTACCTCTTCGAAGGGGTCTATGAGCTTCTGGCGACGCTCTCCTCCAACGGTCACTCCCTCTACCATACGACCTTCTATGTCTGGATCCAGGCACCGAACCACCTGACGGTCGTCAACATCGCGCTCATCCTCATTGGGGCTTACGAGATCTACCAGATCGCGGCCCTGGGTTCCGCCCGGGTCGCGCGAAAGCAACTCGGCTTGGAGATCGCCAAGAAACCGGAGACGAAGTAGGATGGCGGGCGGGGTTTCGGGCGCGGCCAGCGGGGGGATTCTTGGGCTCGTTCTCGTGCTCCTCGCCCAGCAGTTCGGCTACGTCGATTTTTCGAACCTGATATCGGCCCTCATCCTGATGATCCTCGTGATCTTCGTCTTCGCGGTAGTCTTCGGAATCCTAGGGATTATCCTGAAGGGCTCCGCGATCCGACGCGCCAAGGCGCAGTCGGGCCTGGGAAAAGAAGGGGATACTCCTGCTGCGACCGCGTCCCCCTCAACCGCGCCGGCCGCCGATTCCCCCTCGCCGCCGGCCGACCCCGGGACTCCCCCTTCGACCTAGAACGTGGGCATCGGGGCCGCTCGCTGTTGAGTGGGGTCGCCCACATCGACTTCGAGCGGTCCGGTAAACGAGCGGACCCGACGCGAAAGCTCGCGGGCGAACCCGGCGGGGTCGGAGGGGGAGACGAACAACGGGACTCCAGTCGTCGTCACCAGGACCCCGAAGGTGTCGGTGTAGATCGAATCGAAGGTGCCGACGCGCGGGCTCCACATCCTACCCCTCCACCCCCACGAGCCGAAGAAGCCGACGGGGCTCAGGTCTCGGAGGCTGACGTAGTCGATCTGGGTCACGTCCTCGAGGGCGATGCGTTGCCCCCCCAGGATGCGGAAGGCACGGAGCGACGCGTCGTCCAGGACGTATCGGGTGGAAAGGTACCGGCCGGTCAGTAGGAGGAGAAGGGCCACCAAGACGTAGGGGACCCAGAACTCCCCCGAAGGGTCGTGGACGATCACCAGCACGAGCACGATCAGGAATCCGTAGGCCCCCAGGTTCCAGGCCGAGATCTTCCCTCGGTCGTGGTACCTTCCATGGGAATCGACGTACCCCGTGTGTCGGGGCGACGACTCCGGGGTCCGGGCGGGGGTCGACGTCTTGGTCACAGTCGGACACTAATCACACGTGTTTTATGGACTTCCGGTCCGTGAGTCGAGTCGTCCGGCCCTCCCCGGCGCCGCGGGGGCGGCGGGTGCCCAGGGTGGCGGGAGGCCGCGCGCCCCGTACCGGAGATAGCGATCAGCTTTAGTTGGGCGCGGCCCAGACCGCCTCGAACCCAGCCGTTGCCCACGTACGCGTGGTATTCGGACGGCCAGTCAGGTCACGCGAGAGGGGGCGGCTGTCCGTGGGGCTCGGGGGTCCGGCCGAACGATCTGAAACCGGGCAGGGACAGGAGCACCAGGCCGCTGAGGAAGATACCGACGGTGGCCGCGAGGAACGAGGTTTCTACCCCGTAATGAGCGATCAAGAGCCCCCCCGCGACCAGCCCTGCCGGGATGGCGACGAACGAGCCGAAGTCGCCGATGCTCAGTACTCGACCCAAGAACTCGCCCGGGACGATGGCTTGAATCGTAGCATAGTACACGGTGTTCGCAAACCCGATCGCCAGCCCCGCGGACAACGCACCCAACAGCGCGAGGGCGACGCTCGGCGAGACGGCCACGAGCCCATAGCCTCCCGACTCGATGAGTATGCTCGCCCCCATCGATAGTCCCGCGAAGCGGCGAACGGCAATTCGTCCGCCGACGAGCGAACCCACCGCCGCGCCCGCCGCCAGAGCCGCGGCGAGGGCGCCGTAGACCGCGGCGTTTCCCCCGAACCGTGTGGCGGCATACACGACCAGGAACGGAGTGACCAGGGAGGAGAGGAAGTTGATCGGCATGTACCCGAACCCGACCTCAAAGATGGGCCGGTGCTTCAGCACATAGCCCATCCCCTCCGATAGGTCCTTTCGGAAGGGGGCAGAGGACTTCGAAGGGTCCTGGAGAGGTCGACCCAGCCCGCTCGCGATCTGAAACAAGAACACGGCGGACAACGCGTAGGTCAGGGCGTTGATGCCGAGTCCCCACACGGCGCCGAGAAGCACCACCAGGATTCCCCCGGCGGCGGAGCCCGCACTCCAAGCGACGCCGAGGGACGATTGGAGAAGTCCGTTCGCATCCTCGAGCGACGTGCGGGCGACGATCCTGGGAACGATGGCTTGGCTCGCGGGCGTGAAGAGGGCGGAAAAGCAGTTGACGAGGATCATGGTGGCCAGGATTAGAGCGAATGAGAATCCCGAAGCGAACAGAACTACCGTGAGTAGACCCATCCCCGCCATCCGCGTGAGGTCGGCGGTGATCATCAGGGAACGTCGGTTGTATCGGTCCGCAAGAACCCCCGCGAAGAGACCTAGTACCACTCCGGGAACAATCCCGGTCAGACCCAGGTACGCGATGTCCAGCGCACTCCCGGTGTAGTGATAGACGATCCAGCTGACCGATACGAGCGAGAGCGCCGAGCCGAGGGCGGATGTGGTGGATGAGGCGAAGAGGTTCCGGAACGCAGGGTTACGGAGCGAGTGCCCGAAACCTGTGGCCTCGATTCTGCTAGACTCCACATCGCACCCTAGTTCGGCTCACGATCCGGAGGCGCGAATCGGAGGCCCACACTTCAGGAGTTCGGTCACCTAACAAGTCAAATGGGCCGGGCGGTCGGATCTACGGAACAACCTGGAAAGGGAGGATGCCTTCCCGATCCCTTGTCAGGCGGCGGCTCCGCCGGAATGCTTGCGCCGGCGACGGTAGCCGATCGAGCTTTATCAGCCACCCCCGCAGTCGATGACGGATCGCGGTGGGCGTGGGAGAATCTCTCGGGGCGAGCCGGAACAAGAAGCGACCGACGAACCTTTTACGGATTCGGCCTGTTCGCACTCGATCGACGGGCGGCGGTCGGGTGAGGGCGATGAGGAAACCGAGACAGGCGACTCAAGCTCGATCCCGATCGTCCGGTCCTCTACGGGAAGCGAGGGATAGCCTTTGGCGAGAACAGTAGTTGCAAACACGATCCTCACGCTCGACGGCGTCGCAAAGTTTGACACGGTACAGGCGGCGATTATGGAGCTCATCGATGAGCAAGTCGAGGGAGCCTTCACCTCGAAGATCGCGGAGGAAGATGCGATGCTCCTGGGACGGAAGACCTACGAGGAGTGGCTTCAGTTCTGGCCCGAATCGGATATCGAACCTTTTGCGAGCCACATCAACGGGGTCCCGAAGTATGTTGTGTCAAGGACCTTGAAGTCGGTCACTTGGCCCACGAAGGGTAAGGCGCACCTCCTGAGCGGCGATCTGCGAGACGGCGTCCTAGCCCTTAAGAATCAGCCCGGCAGAAACATTGGAGTCCACGGAAGCCCCACGCTGGTCGGGTCACTCATCAAGGCGAATGTACTCGACCTTTTGCGGCTCGCAATCTTTCCCGTCGTAGCGGGGAGGGGCGCGCGCCTCTTCGAGGACGGCTTCCCACCCGAACGGTTTCAACTGGTCGATTCGTTGACGAGCAAGAGCGGAGTGGCGGTCCTTACGTACAAGCCCCTTGGACGACTCGAGCACAACGAAGTACGCGCCTCCTCCAATAAGGCGGCTGACAGATAGCGCTGGTTGGGCGACCTGGACAGCTGCGAATTCGCCTTGGATTACTGGCGCGCGGGCGGGTCGGGGACCAGGTTCGCGGACTCGGAGCTGTCGGTCGCGCTGGCGGCGATGACTGCGGTCACGGTCATCGCCGTGCGCGTCATTAGTGATGCCATCGCGGCCGCGGTCCCCCCAGTTCCGCGCTCGACCCAGGGCGTTGCCAAGACCGAGACACCTCCGTGGTGAAAACCAGGCCCGGTGCGTCGGAGGGCACGCGCAGGCAGCGCCGCCGGTCGATTCAGACAATCCTCAACAGTTCGTAGGGACCGCCGTTCGCCGACTCGGCGATGACGAAGCCCGTCGTCCAGGGCTTGAGGCCGTAGACCAATGCGCGGCCCTGACGGTTGAGAATCCGGATGTGGATATTCGCGATCGACTTGATAGGGCGGAGCAGAGGTGCATCGATTCGTCCGATGGCGATGAGATGGAGGCTGCTCCCGCCGAGCATGTTCTGGATCGAGCCCGGCATCGCAGCGGCGGCCTCGGAGGTGAGGGGGAGCTTCATCGTGGAGGCCAGGGCCTCCAACCCGGATCCATACATCGTAACGAGCCCCGGATGGCCACCCACAACTCCCCCCTTCAGCCAACGACTGACATCGTTGTCATCAGGATCCCGGTCGGGGGAAGGTAATTGCAAGGACTTGATCGAGATCAGGCTGGACTGTCGGTCCTTCCCCTGGCTTCTGACCGTGCGTTCGAGCTGGCCGCTCACGTCGAGGACGCGATACACCTCCGACAGGTGGCCGGCCGGGCGCGAGCCTTCTACCGGGCCCCATATCTCGTCCGGGGAGAGGGAGGGGGCGGGAATCTCCAATACGCGTCCACCGTTTCGTACCGCGTGGACTTTCGCGGGAGTCAGAAACTGCTGGACGACATAATCCGGTACCTCCTCCTCGACCTCAATCAGCGTCAATCGGCCGACCGCGAGTCGGCCGAACGCGTCCGCGAAGCTCTTCGAGCCCGGCCAGATGAACCCCGGCATGGCGTCGGGTTCGGGCTCGACCTGCCCACGGTGGATCTCGTTGTAGGCCCGCAGCGGCTCGATGCATTGGAATTTTGCCCCCTCAACGGTGTAGGGATAGCTGGCGTTCGCAATTCGAATGCCTCGCAACTTGGGGAGGTAGAGCCAGCGCTCGAGTCGTTCGTTCACCAACTCGCGACGTGTGACCACCACTCCGTTGACCAGATAGTCCAACTGGGATTGGAGCTCTGTCTCGAGCACGAGAATCAGGTGGCTCGGGGATCGTCCCATGACCCGGAGCAGGATTCGCTCTATCTCTCCGCGGTCGATTCGCGTGTCGGTCCCGTGTGCCCTGCGGCCCAGATAGTGTTCGACCAGGGCGTCCCAGGAGTCGATCACAACCGTGGAAGGCGCGTCGGAGGGCAGGCGGCTCCAAGCCTCCTGGATGGGGGAGGGGAGGGTCAAGAACTCGGCGAGCACGTCCCGCTCTTTCGATCCTGTCTCGACGACTTGGGCCGCCGCGATGGCCTGCGACATCCCGTGAAGGGAAGGCTCCAGATCGCTCGCGTCGACCACCTGGATGTTGGAGGACCCATTTTCGCCCAACCAGGGAAACTCGCGTCCGAGCTCGATGGTCGATACGCGGTTGGTGATGAGGAGTCGTTGACCCGCCGCAGCTTCTAGCAGGGCCAGCGTCAGGGTGGTCTTTCCCGAGCCCGGGGGACCACGGATCAAGAGAGACTGCGGGCCCGGGAGCTGAAGGAACTGCCGGAGCTCAATTGGTAGGCGGACTGCGGTGCTCATAGGTTCTCGATTTCAGAAGTTCGGAACGGCCGTGCATGTGTTACTTCGTTTTTCTTGGGTATGAACGTTTCTAGCATGCGGCTCGTGCGCCGGTGCGACCGCTTTCCCCGGGGGGCGCTCATTGGGGTCGGGTCATCGAACATGCACCCCATGGCATGCCTGCGGCCACCCATCTCCAGCGACTACCGCCGTCTACATCGAGGTCGAAGAGGACCGGATGGCCGCCGGACTTCAGCGATTATCCGAAGTTTTCGCGTAACCGTGGAGGCCCTTCGAAAGGGCGTCGCCCACGTCAGGAAGCTGGCTCGTAGTAGTACTCGCCCTGAGCTCGCTGTTCCCGGTCTAGCACAGAGCCTTCTCGATTGATTCGGGGACGTAGGGTCTCGGCGTCCCGGCGGAACGTCACGTCCACCGTACGAAGGAGGCGGTTCATCCCCTCCCGCATGGCGAAGGGTCCGTCGCCCCGACCGGAAGTTCCGTTCGTCCCTTCCGGTTGGAAGACCATGAGTGCGTCTGACGCGAGGTCCAGGAAGTAGACGTCGTGGTCCACGACGAGCGCGCTGACCGCCTGGCGCTCCACCTGCCGGCGGATGAGGCGGGCCATCGCCATCCGTTCGTCCGCGTCCAGGTACGCCGAGGGCTCGTCCAGGAGGTAGAGGGTCGCCGTGCGGGCGAGGGCGAGCGCGACCGCGGATCGTTGGAGTTCCCCTCCCGAAAGGTCCGTCAGCGCGACGTCCAGGATCTCGTCGAGATGTAGACCGGGCACGAGGTCGCGTTCGAACGTTCGGTGGTCGAAGGTCGGTTCGCTCGCCAAAGCACTCGCCCGTTCCCGGAGGCTGGCCGCCTGGGTTGCCTTCAGATATTGGGGTTTGTAACTCACCGTGACGCCTGGAGGCGGCGTCCCCCGCGTCGGCGTTTCCACGCCCGCCAGCATCCGCACGAAGGTGGTCTTTCCCGTGGCATTCGGGCCCACGATCCCGACCGTCTCCCCTCGGGCGATCGCACCCGCGCCGACGGTGAGATGGAACTCGGGGAACGCTTTCTCCATCTCCGGGAACGTTACGAGCGCGTTCTGGCGGGCCGGGGGTTTCGGAGGGTGGGCGACGAACCGGACCGCCTCGGTCCGGAACCGGACGTTCTCGTCCTTCAGATACCCGTTGAGGTAGGTGTTGATGGCCGATCGCATCGGGATCGGGTGACTGACGACCCCGAACGCCGCTGACTCACCGTAGAGGAGGTGGGCCTGGTCGGCGAGGTAGTCGAGCAGGGCGAGGTCGTGCTCGACCACGATGACGCTCTTCCGCTCCCCGAGACGTCGGAGGATCCGGGCGACCTCCAATCGATGCACGATGTCGAGGTAGCTCGAGGGCTCGTCGATGAGGTAGAGGTCGGCGTCGGTGGCGAGGACCCGGGCGAGGGCGGCGAGCTGCAGTTCCCCCCCCGAGAGCTCGGTCATCAGTCGATCGGCCCGTTGGCTCATCCCGACCTCCCCGAGGGCCACGTCTGCCTTTCCTCCCGAACCGGCCACGTAGTCTCGCACGCGATCGCCCGACTCCGCGAGGCGGTCGACGTACTGGGGTTTCATGACGGTCTTCAACTCCCCCCGAGCGACCCGCTCGAAGTGGGCGTGCAACGCGGTGCCCCGATAGTGCTCGAGTACCGGAGGCCAGGCGGCCGGGTGTTCGTAGTCCCCCAGGTTGGGTACTTCGACCCCGCCGAGAATCCGGAGCGCGGTCGACTTGCCGATCCCGTTCGCGCCGAGGAGGCCGGTGATCCCGGTCGCGAGGGGGATGGGGAGGCGGTAGAGCCGGAATCCGTTGTACCCGTACCGGTGGACGATCTCGGACTCCTCCGCCTGGGGGGTATTCAGGATCTTGATCGCGTCGAAGGGGCACTTGTGAACACAGATCCCGCATCCGATGCAGAGGGTCTCCGAGATGATCGGCTTCCCGTTCGGACCTTCGATGATGCACTCTTGACCCATTCGGACGGGAGGGCAGTACGCCTGGCACTCCCACTGGCACTCCTTGGGATGGCACCGGTCGTTGAGGAGAATGGCGATCCGCGCCATGGTCACGCCTCCCGGACGTCCGCGGTCACTCGTCCGTCCTCGAGGGTGAGGTGGCGATGGGCCCGTCGCGCCACGGAGGGGTTGTGCGTGACGAGGAGCAGGGTCGCTCCCCGATCGGCCCGCACTTTTTCGAGAAGGGTCAGGATTCCCTCGGTGTTGACCCGGTCCAATTCACCCGTCGGTTCGTCGGCCAGCAAGAGTCCAGGCCGGTTGGCCAACGCTCGCGCGACCGCCACGCGCTGCTCCTCCCCTCCGGAAAGTTGATGCGGAAACGCTCGCTCGCGACCCGACAGGCCGACCTCGGAGAGCAGGTCCGAGGCCCGTGCTTGGCGGTCACCCCGGGGCACGCCGAGCGCGCGCATCGGAAGTTCCACGTTCTCTCGAGCCGTCAAGGCGGGTAATAGGTAGAAGCGCTGAAAGATGAACCCGACGCCCTCGAGGCGAAGCCGGGCCCGCTCCCGGTCCTTGCGACCCCCGAGCGACCGGCCGTCCCAACGGACCTCTCCCGATGTCGGTGCGTCCAGGAGCCCGACGAGATTGAGGAGGGTCGTTTTTCCGCATCCGCTCGGTCCTTCGAGCGATGCGAACTCGCCGGGGGCGACCGTCAGGTCGACCCCGCGAAGGGCCCGGACCTCGTCCGCCTCGCCCGGGTCGAAGGTTCGGGTGACCCCGAGCAGCTCCAGGGTGGGGGCATGAGGTTCCTTCATCGGAGGGCCTCCGCGAGGTCGATCCGTAGGGCCGAACGTGCGGCGAGGGCGCCGGCGACGAGCGACAACCCAACCACTCCTCCCGCGAGCTCGGTGAGCGTGAGGGGAACGAACTCGGCGAGGCGGGCCGCCTCCTGGACGGTCGAGTGGGCCCAGGTAGCGAGGCCCTCCACGACCAGGTAGCCGGCCGCGATCCCGACGACCGCACCGAGCGAGGCGATGACCACGCCATCGACCACCACCGCGGCGGCGATCGACCCTCCCGGCTCCCCGATCGCACGGCGGATCCCGATCGACCGTCGCTCGGACTCGACCCGCCGGAGCAGGACGAGCGTGAGAAACACCAGTCCGACACTGAGACCTACCGACGAGAGGGCGAGGTAGAATCCGGTGAGGACCGCCGTCGCGGACTGGAGCTGCGTCGCCTCCTGGGAGAGCGAGCTCACGCCGTAGTACGGGACCAGGGACTGGACTCGGTCTCGGAGGGAGGAGATGACCTCGGGGTTGGACGTGGCAGAAGGGACCACGGCTACCTCGACGGTATCGGCCGCATCGGGTACCGGGACGTGGGGGGCATTCGCGAACCCCGTCATCACCTGGAGGTCCGAGAGGGGGACGAGGACCGCGAACGCACCTACGGGGCCCAGGACCGTCGGGGGAACCCCAAAGGTGCCTGTGACGTTGTAGGATATTGCCCCGCTGACCTCGTTGGTCAGGCCGAGGAGCAGATGACCGCCGGTCGTCACCCGCGTCGCCTCTGCGAACGGGGAGGACACCAATACGTCGTAGGTGGCCGGCCCGCGATAGGACCCATTGTCAAAGTGGACCGCGTCGGTTGGGTCCCCGAGAGGAAGCGGTAGGGGGAACAGGCCGGATTCCTCGGGACCCAACGTGGGTCCGAACCCGACGGGAATCACCCCTTCCGCCAGGACCGGGGTGGCCCCCGGTCCCGCAGGAAAGGAATCGATGGCGATGCTCAGTACGGGGGAGGCAGCCGCCACCGAGGGAAGGCTGAGGATCTGTTCGGTCAGAGGGTGCGCATGAGCGATCCCATGGAGCCCGGCGGCGCTCACCACGATCTGGTAGCCGGCGTTCTGCAGCATGGCCAGTTCGTGGGCGGAGACTCCACCCCCCACGCTCACGAGGACCACTGGGAGGGCGACGGCGGTGGCGATGGCGGCGACGGCCAGGATGACCTGAAGGCGGGCGTGACGCAGACGATGCCCCCGGCCGAAGCGGATCACGGCGCTCTCAACTCCTCCGCGACGGGCAGACCCATCGCTCGGACGGCGGGGGCGATGGCGGCCACGAGCCCGATGAGGATCACGAGGGCGACGCCCGAAAGGACGACGCCCGCGTTGAACGAGACGAACGAGAACCCGCTCGGCAAGCCGGTCAAGAGGCGCAGGAGGAACGCGTTGATCCCTACCGCCCCGACATACGCGACCGGAAGCCCGACCACCAGCCCGAGGGCCGAGAGGAGGATCGCTTCCTCGACGACTAGGGCCGCCACCCGGGCACGGGTGTGTCCGAGGGCCCGCAGCAGCGCGAGCTCGCGGCTACGATCGTCGACCGACATTTGAAGGACGGTGGTCGTGAATAGGGCGGCCACGACCAACCCGATGACGCCGATCAGCTCGCCAAAGGTTCGGTAGAGGTCGACCACGTGCTGAACTGCACCGAGGATGTCCGAGAGCGTGAACACGGTGAGCCCGGGGAATGCGGCGGCGAGACGGGTCTGGTCTTGGGCCGCGAGGGTCGGGTCGACGAGGTGCACGAGGATGAGGGAGCCAAAGTCGGTGGAGGGCGTCGCCCCACCCACGATGGTCTGAAGCTCGGAGAGGTAGAGAAAGGCGAGGAGCGCCGACGGGACGAGCCAAAAGGGTCCGGTGATGGCGACCACTCGGAATCCGGTGGCGTTGGCGAACCAGGAACCCAACCCGGCAGGCCCGGTCGGCGGCGAGGCGGCGGCCCAGACGGTCCCACCTACCGAGACGCCGAGCACGCCGGCCAGTCCCTGGTCGAGCTCGACCTCCGCGGTTCGCGGGCCCTGGAAGCTCCCGTTGGCATAGTGGGGGTCGGCGGGGGCGGTGAAGCCCGAGCCGTTGTACACCTCCGGAGTCTCGATGCCAGCGTTCTCGTCCGGGATCCAGCCGACGGAGCCGGAGCCGGTCGGGCCCCAGCCGGCCGGAACCGAGGTCCGGTTCGCCGCGGCCCATAACGACGCATTCCCGAAGACCAGGTCGCTCACCAGCCAAGGGCTCGCCGTGGCGACATTAGGGTCGGCGGCGGGGATTCGAACGGCCAACGAGTGGGCCTGAGGAACCGGCGGAAAGGTGTTCTGATAGAAGGAGGTGTTTGCGCTCGCCACCAGGAGGTCGACGCCGCTGGCGCCGGCGAGCGAGGAGGCGCTGGTCTGAACGCCGGCCGACAACGCGAGCAGCAGCACGACGAGACCGACGGCGAGCCCCACGCCCAATGCGGTGAGCGCCGACCGGCCCGGACGCCGGCGGAGGGAGTCCCATGCGTACGGCACGATAGCCTCGCCTCAGGCCAGCGTACGCGCGGTCCGTCGCAGCTCCCCCAGGGTCGTCTCGTGGGTGGCCTCGACGTCGTACTTGTGGATCGATTCCTCGCTCCGCGTGGACGCGTGAACCCGAACGGTATCCGCGAGGAGCGGGAATCGCGTGGGGAGGCTCCACAAGAGGTCGCGTATGACGTCCTCAACGAACTTCGGGTGGCGGTGGGCGTCCAAGACCACCTGACCTTCGTCCCCCCGCTTCAAGATCGCGTAAGTAGGGCTGGACTGGGCCGCTTCGATCGCCCCGATGATGTCGTCGACCTCGATCTCGCCCTCGCCGGAGAACTCGAACAGAAGACGGGTCCGGTTCCGCTGGTTGTGCGTGATCATCGGGAGGTCCTTCAGCCGCGGGTCGGCGAGCAGAGGGTACTCGGCCACCAGCCGCTCCCGCGCGGTTTCCATGGCACAGGGGCAGGCCGTCATCCCGACCGCCTCGGCACCGATCGACCGGTGGAGGGTGATCGCCCCATCGGTCTCCCGGACCGCACGAGCCTCGGCCAGGAGCAGGTAGTCCTCGAAGCTCTGACGCTCCGCGGAGACGCCTCGACGAAGAAAGTATTCCCCCTCGGCTTCGACCGTGGAGACGGAGGCCGAGGGGTGCCGGGCCAGCAGTTCCCGCGCGATGGAGGAGCACGCCGACTCGAGACTGTCGAGGGGTTTCAAGGCGGTACGATCTACGATCTCGGCCAGGATCTCGGCGTTCCGAGACAGGTCCGAGCCTTTGCGGTCCGCCGGTAGGTCGACCGCCACGTCGATCGTCGCCGCGAGAACGTTCACCCGGCCGGGGCGCTGGATCGAGAGGGGCTTGCGAATGCCGGAGACCCCGACCGAGCGGAGTTCCAGCTGGCCCCGTTCGGGAACCCGGGCGTGAACGTCGGTCATCCACGCGACCACGAGGGTGCCGCTTAATTCAGTTGCCGGAGGGTGGTGAGACGGTAACACGCGCAGGGCGAGACTTATACCCCGACGCCCGGTGCCATGCATGATGACCAACGACGTGACCCCCACTTCGGCCGCTCCGGCGAGTGGCCTCTCCGTTCCCGCAGCCGCGCCCTCGGGGGCCGTCGCCCCCACCGGGCCCTACGCCGAGCGCGAACGCCTCATCACCGAGAATCTGAAGCAGATCTACGACCCGGAGATCCCGATGAACATCGTGGACCTGGGCCTCATCTACGGCTTCGAGTGGGCGGGCGACGATGTGACGCTCAAAATGACGTTGACCTCCCCCGGCTGCCCCGTGGCCGGGATTCTCGCGGAGGAGATCAAGGGCGCCGTGGAGAAGGTTCCGGCCGTGCATACCGCGAAGGTCGACATGATCTGGGACCCCCCGTGGAGCCCGGAGCGGATGAGCGAGTTCGCCAAACGTCAGTTCGGTTACATGTAGGGCCTCGTCGGGTCGATCCGTAGCCTTTGCCGGGAACGAGCTCTCGCCCCAACCGAGGCTTGCACCAGTCGAGCCGGGACGGGAGTTTGCCGGCATCCAGGACCTATACGCGTGACTCGAAGGGTAGCGGGTCCGTAGCGCTCGGCGAATCGACGGACCGGGGCTCCGAATCGACGTCCTCATATTGCGGAACGCCCCGTTCGCCGACCAGTGGAGGAGCTACCAGTGCGCGATAGGACCTCGCACGGTTTCGCGGGACTGGGGGACCTCGAGGATTCAGCGGCCCATACCCTCCCACCCGCCCTCTGGGACTACGTCCAGGGTGGGGCCGCGGAGGAAACCACCTTGCGCGAGAACCGGCGTGCGTTTCTCCGAAGGACTCTGCGTCCGAGAGTCCTCGTGGATATCTCAGAGATCGATCCCACGACGACCTTGCTCGGGTCGGCGGTCGCAGCTCCGTTCTATGTTTCCCCCACCGCCTACCACGGGGCGGTTCACCCGGACGGGGAGGCCGGCACCGCCCGAGCGGCGAGCGAAGCCCACGTGCTCGCCGCGTTCAGCACCCTGTCCACGGCGTCGCTCGAGGCGATCGCAACGGCCGCCCCCCATGGGCCGCGATGGTTCCAACTCTACCTGCAACCGGAGTTCGCCTCGAGTCGCCGACTGATCGAGCGAGCCGAGAAAGCGGGCTACGCGGCGCTGGTCCTCACGGTGGACATGCCGGTGGTGGCCAACCGCGACCGGCAGTCGAAGGCTGGGTTCGCCCTCCTCGAATCCCCACCGCTCGGGAACGGGCCCGAGATCGTCGGGCCGGCCCGCGGGTTCGTTCCACGCGGTTCGACGTTCACGCTCCGTTCCGAGACTTCGAGCGGATGGGACGTGCTCGATCGTATTCAGTCCGTCACGTCGATGCCCTTGGTGGTCAAGGGGATACTGACGGGGGAGGACGCGCGCACCGCGGTCGAGCACGGCGCCCGCGCCGTCGTGGTGTCGAACCACGGGGGACGCCAGCTAGATGGTGCCCCCGCGAGCTTGGACGCCCTGCCCGAAGTGGTGGCCGCCGTCGGCGATCGGGCGGAGGTCTTTTTCGACGGTGGAGTGCGACGTGGGGCCGACATCGTCATGGCGCTCGCCCTCGGGGCGAAGGGCGTCGGGATCGGACGCCCTATCCTCTGGGCGCTGGGGGTAGGAGGGCAAGCCGGCGTAGAGCGGGTCCTTTCTCTCCTCAAGCACGACCTGGTCACCACCATGGCGTTGACCGGGCGCCGGCGGGTTTCTGAGATCGACGCGAGCCTGATGGGAACTCCCCATGGAGGCTAGGGTCCGCCCCCCGGCCACCCGGGCGGCCACCTAAGCCTCATACTCCGGTCGTGATTTCGAGCGCCGATGATTTTCCGAGATCTCCTGTGGAGCGACTTCGACTCGCTCCTAGAGACGTACTATCATCTCTACGAAGAACGTGCGGCGGGAGAACCCATCGGCATCCACCTGTTCGCCCAACCGCCCAGCAAAGCCGAGGAAGTGGAGTGGTTCGCCAACCTCTACCGCAAGAACCTCGCCCGGGAGTGGATCTGTGCGGTCGCCGAGGAAGGAGGCCGGGCCGTGGGCAGCTGCGTCATCCAGCCCGAGGGCGGCCGTCGGGACAGCGAGATCGGACACGTCGGAGTGCTCGGTATCCTGGTGGACCACCGGTACCGGGGCCGAGGGGCGGGAACGAGTCTTCTCCTCCGGAGTCTCGAGCAGGCTCGCGGCCAGTTCGAGATCGTCCGACTCGGCGTCTTCGCGAACAACGAGTCGGCGAAGAGGCTCTATCGAAGGATGGGGTTCACCACGTACGGGCAGCTCCCTCGAGCCATCCGCCGAGGCACGGCGCACCTCGACGAGGAGTTCATGTTCGTGAACATGGAAGGATGGGTTCCACCGCCGAGCCCGAACCGTTAAACTGACAAGACGCTCGCTCCCGGGGATGTCGGAGACGACGGACTGGACCCGCGACCTGGTGGAAGAGCGCCGCCAGAAGGATGACTTCATGGCCCGGCATCGCGAGTCGCCGTTCATCTCGTCGCGCGTTCCGTTCCATGACCTCCGGTATTTTCCACCGGACCCGGCGTTTCGTATTCGGGCGCGCCTGGAGCGTCTCGCGACCCCGGCCGAAGCCTTCCTTCGGACCAACCGGGACGGCTCCGCGGTCATGCGTTATCTCGGCGACCTCGTCTTCAAGGTCGGAAAGTCTTCCACCCGCCTCCGGCTCTTCCATGCCGGAGAAGGGGTCGGCACCTCGGTGTTCGCTCCGTTCCGGGACACGACCAGCGGGGAGGAGAGCTACGGACCCGGCCGATACTTGACGCTCGAGTTGAACGAGTCGGACGAGTATGAGCTCGATTTCAACCGGGCGTTCAACCCCTACTGCGCGTACACCGACGACTTTGAGTGTGCGTTTCCCCCGGCCGAGAACGACCTCGCGGTGCCGATCCGGGCCGGTGAGAAGGTCTGGGCCGCCGACCAGAACCCCCGGACGCCTTCGACCGTCATGATCGAGACCGTCGAGAAGTTCCGGGCCGCCAGCGGTGGCGCGAAATCCCCCCCGAAGCCCGCTCGATCACCGGCCCCCAAGACCCGTCCGAAGGGCAACAGTCGCCCGGCCAGTTCGCGCAAGGTACCGGCCACGGCCCAGCCTAAAGTCCGGGGAAAAGCCCCAAGATCCCGTTAGCGACGAACTGGACCCCGACCGCCGCGAGCACAAGACCGAGCACTCGCGTCATCGCCATCACGCCGACCCGTCCGAGGGATCGAAGGATCCGCTGGCCGTATCGGAAGATGATGTAGGTGAGCGTGGTGGAAACACCGATCGCGACGAACGTCGCGACGATCACCCACGGGTCTCCTCCCGCGTTCCCCTCGTAAATCATCACGGTGGAGATCGCTCCGGGACCGGCGAGGAGCGGGATACCGAGCGGGACGATCCCGACTTCCTCTCGACTGCTCGTGTCCTCGCTGTCCGCGGGTGTGAGCTTGGTCCGCGTGACCTCTCCCCGCAGCATGTCGTAGGCGACCAGAAACAGTAGGATCCCTCCCGCCACTTCGAAGGCCGCGAGGGTGAACCCAAAGGCGACGAAGAGGAATCGTCCTATCAGCGCAAACGTGGTGAGCACCACCACGAGCGTCACGACCGCCCGCTGGAGGACGACCCTACGTTCCTTGTCGTTGAAGGGGTCGGTGAGGGAGACGAAGAAGGGCAGCGTCCCGATTGGGTCGACCAGGGCGAAGATGGTGACGATGATGGCCGCGTAGAGTGCGAGCTCAAACATCGTGGGGCCCCCGCGGTCGGCGGGAGGGGAGCCCGGGCCCGCTTGAAGCCTTCGACCCCGCCCGAGGGGTCCCTAACGGACGGCGGCCAGGATCCGATTCTCCCCGATGGACCAGACCAGTTCGGACTCTCGAAAACCGCTCCGAACGAGCCGCCGGCGGTGTCCCTCGAGGTCGGGGGTCGGGGTTCCCGTGTGTTCGTGGGGGAATCGTTGTGCGCGAAGTTCGAGCTCGGGCCGAAGCGCCGGCTCGTGCTCTACGTCGGCCCACCATCGGGTCCAGGCGCTCGTCCAACGCGCGAGGTCCCCGCGGGAGCGGGTCCACGCACGGCGACTCAAGGCCCGCGACACCTTTCGAAGGCGAACGGAACCCGCGTCGTATGCCATCATGTCGGCGTTGAGGAAGACCCCCTGGGGCCGAAGCACGCGCGTCAGCGAGCGGTAGCATCGGGCGAGCTGAACTCCGGTGAGCCAGTGGAGTGCGGTGGAGGACACCGCGGCATCGAACCGGCCGCGCGGGAGGGAGCCGGGCCACCCCGCACTCCGGAGGTCCGCGTCCACCCAGCGCATCCGTCCGCCGACGCTGCCGAGACCCGACGAGCCGATGCGGAGGAGCACCGGATCGTGATCGACTCCCACACACCTCGCCTGGGGAAAGCGGTCGAGGATCCGTTCGGCGACCGCGCCCGTCCCGCAGCCGAGGTCGAGGCACCGCGGGCGGCGACCCACAGTAGCCTCCAACCAATCGAGCATCACGTCGAAGCGGAGCTCCCGGTCGGGGACGAGGTACGTCTGCTGCTCGTCCCACCGTTGACGCCAGCGTCGGGCCTTCGCCGGGGACCAGGGGGATTCGCGGACGTTCACGCCCGGTCGAGCGTGGGCGGAGCGTTACGGTTTCGGTCGCGCGGGGGCGCTCGGTCGAAGGGGAGCCTTCCGCCGAACCCGGGCGCCCGTCGGGCCCTCGGGACGGACGAGGCGTGGGTTGGGCCGACGTTTCTTGGACGAGCCGGCCCTGGCCTTTGGCAGTCCGAGGTCCCGGCCGCGTAACCGTAGGACGAGCGGTTCCCGATTCGGGTTGGCGAGCAAGAGGAGGTACTCGCCGGGGGTCTGGGGGTCGAAGTGGATCCTCGCCCGACCCGAGAGCCGAACCCGCTGGACGAACGGTCCCTCCTTGTGGCCAATGAGCAGCACGAACGAACGACCGGGGCGCGGGTTCTCGAGTTCGACATCGATCTCGCACGCGGGCGATTCGAGGAGCATCTCGATCCGGACGGTGGATACGCCGGCCAGCACGAGGAATTTCGGCAGGTCGCGCAGCGCGGTAGCCACGTCCGGGGAGGTTTCGAGCCAAGAAAACGTGGCCGGTCGACGCGAAGCCGTAGCGCGCGGGGTCGAGGTTAAATCGCTCGGCTCGCTGCGAACGCAATGGCAGCTACACGAACCGCCCACGCGGTATGGGAACACGACCTCCTTCGCGGTCACGGGACGGTCCGAGGGACGAGCGGCGCACTCGGCGAGATGCCCATTTCGTGGTCGGCACGGACCGAGGCCTCGGGGGGAAAGACCAGCCCCGAGGAACTCCTCGCAGCGGCTCATGCCGCGTGCTTTTCCATGGCCTTCTCGGCCGGGCTCGGCCGATTGCAGCACCCCCCCGAGCGATTGGAGGTCACGGCGGCCGCGACGTTCGAGAAGGTCGGGGACGCGTGGAAGGTGACCCGGATGGACCTTTCGGTCACGGGCAAGGTACCGGGGATCTCAGCGGCCGAATTCGAGACGGCGGCACAGGCCGCCGGTCAGGGGTGCCCGATCACGGGGGCCCTCAAGGGCAACGTGAACGTTACCGTCCTGGCGAAACTCAGCTAGGGTTCTCGCCTCGCGAGGGCCAGATCAGCGAACACGAACCCTTCCCGTTCGACGACCTCCCCGGGTCGGACCTCGATCGCCCGGGAGAACATGGGCCCACCGGTGACGCAGGTGTGGAACTCGCCGCGCTCCCCGCAGGGGTCCACGCCCTCGGGGAGTTCGGCCAGGAAGGAGCGGTCGAATCTCCGCCCCGCGAGGCGGGCGGGGACCTGACGCGGGTCCAGGCAGACGACGGTGGCATCCAGGCCCCCGTCGATCATTTCTCGAGCGAGCTCGGGCGTAGGGCGGCCCCAGAGGGGAAACAGGGGCGTCAGTCCCGTCGAGGCCATCTGCCGCTCGCGATACTCCCGGACGTCCGTGAGGAACAGGTCGCCGAAGACCACGGAGGAGACCCCTCGCGAACGAAGCCGCCCGAGCGCCTCCTCCATCGCTCGCTCGTACACTTCGTTCGGGCACGGGTGAGGGATGGGGACGGGGAAGACTTCGAGTCCGAGGGCGCGGCCCTGGGCCTCGAGGAGTTCGGTGCGGACGCCGTGCATGGAGACTCGGTCGAACGGACGAGTGATCGTCGTGAGAAGGCCCACCACTTCTACCTCTCCGCCCTGGCGCACCTGGTGCAGCGCCCACGCACCATCCTTGCCGGTGCTCCAGGCCACCACTACGCGGGGCCGAGAGGTCACGCTCCGAACTCCGAGAGCGACCGCTGCACCTTTCGCGCCACCCCAGGGGGAGCCGAGGGCATCGCGGTGTCCCCCGGAGACGGGTCGTCCTCAGTTCGGCCGTGCGAGGAACCTCGGAGCGGATCCGGTACTTCGAACAGAAGGTCGACCAGCGGTGACTCAGGCTCGGTTCCGAGAAGATACCCGACCTCCTCCCGGGTGAGGTCGAGTTCCCGGACGAGCGCCTGGCTCGAGCTCCGGAGGTCCGAACGCGCCCCCTTCTCCGACCCTCTCCGCACTACGGTCTCCAAGAACGGGAGAACGTGGAGACGGACCTTTTCCCGGGAGAGGTGGAACCGGTGGGCGGCCTTGACCGTGGCCCCGTCCCGAAGGGCCCGTTGCCAGCGAGACCGACCCATCTCGCCGAGGAACTGCGGGAAAGCCGCTCCTTCTCGGACCGGCACCGCCCCGTCGCGGATCGCCATCCCGACCCCGCCGGTCAGCAGCTCGGACGAGTAGCTCCAGAGACTCCAGACACGCTGCCGGCGGGCCAGTCGGAGGAACCGGTCGGCGTGGGCGAGGACCCGGAACGCCGCATCCCGATGAACGGAATCCGGAGAAAAATGGGGAATGTTCTCCTCGATCCAGGGGAGGAGATCGTCGGGTGGGGCGTCCAAACGCTCCTGCACTTCGACGGACCGGAAGTACCGGTGGGCCGTCAGCGCCTCTTCCGTGAGGTGCTCGAAGTCGGAGGTCAGGTCGCGGACGCCGAGTACGGCCACCTGCGCCGGCCCCGGAGGAAGCGGCGCGACCGCTTCGAGGTCGTTCATCGCGGCGCGGAGGTCTCCGCGGGCCTTTCGGACGATGGTCTCGACCGTGCCCGGGCCGAGGACGATCCCTTCGGACCGGGCGACTCGAGTTACGTGGGCGACCATCTCGGGGTCCCGAAGCGGGTAGAAATGGACGCGGACCACCCCAGTTCGGAACACGGCCGAGTACCGGGTGAGCGTCTTCTCGTCGTTCACCGTCAGGACGAGAGGTTGGCGGGTCTCCTTGACGAGACGGGCGATCGCCGCCAGTCCCCCCCGGTCCGACAGGTCCCGAGGTCGCGAGCCCCCCTTCCAGTCCCCCAGGTCCCGCTGAGCGGGAGCGAGCCGAGTCCACGCGGCCCGACCAGCCGAACGGGGCACGTCCTCCCACTCTTTGAAGGGGGCGGGCCGCCCCCCGGCGACCAGACCCCAGGCCGTGTTCAGCGCCGTCGTGGTGCCGTACCGCCCCTGGAGGAACCCCCGCAAGGAGACCGGTGCCGGCGCCGAGCGGGCGGTCTCGGTCAACCGGCCCGTCAGGCAGTCCGCCTCATCCAGGAGGATCAGGGCCCGCGAACGACCCTTCGGGGAGACGCGGTCGGTCAGGGTATGGGTGATCGAGGCTCGGCCGGCCACCTGCTCGATCGCCGCCTCGTTCCGGGCGTCGGAGGCATTCATTTCCACGAGCGTCCAACCATAGTCCTCGGCGAGGGCGAGCGCCGTCGTCGTCTTTCCGACCCCCGGGGGACCGGCGAGTACCACCGCCCGGCGCGCCGGAGGAGTACCGGACGCCCAACGGTCGGCCCAGGCTCGTAGCTCCGCCTTGCACTTAGCCCCCCCGACGACCTCGTCCAGCGTGCGCGGACGATACCGCTCGGAGAGCGGTCCTCGTCCTTGGCTCGGGACCCCCATCACCACCGGTACGGCGTGCGCGCCTTAACGCCTGACGGGGAGCGCGAGTACCCCTTCCTCGGAGGCAATCGAGCCCTTCCGAACGAAGCCGGTCCCGTCGGAGTTCCGAATCGGGAATGCACCGGGCGAATACGGCGACGACCGACGCCCCGCGCCCCCTTCCAAGAGCCGGTCCCGGTCACGCCGCGCTCTGGGCGGCGACCCAACCCCGGACCCGGGATTCGAGGACGTCGAGGGGAAGGGCCCCTTCGCCCAGGACGAGGTCGTGGAAGGCCCGGACGTCAAACCGCGATGCGAGTTGGCGTTTCGCGAACGTGCGAAGCTCTCGGATCTTGAGCTGACCCATCTTGTAGGCCAACGCCTGGCCGGGCTAGACGATGTACCGGTCCACCTCGACCGTGATGCCGATGTCGCTCATTCCGGTGTGCTCCCGGAAGAATTGGATCGCCTGGTCTCGGGTCCAACCCAGGGCGTGCATTCCGGTGTCGACGACGAGTCGGATCGACCGCCACATGTCGAACGTGAGTTGGCCGAGCTGGGAGTACGGGTCCTGGTAGCATCCGAGTTCCCCGCCGAGGCTTTCGGCGTATAGTCCCCACCCCTCGACAAAGGCGGTCGGTCCGGTTTCCCGCCGGAACTCGGGGAGATGGTCGAGCTCCTGGGCCAGGGCGAGCTGGAGGTGGTGGCCGGGAACGGCCTCGTGGAGAGTCAGCGCCTCCATCTCCCATCGCGGCCGGACCTCGACCCGGTAGGTGCTGGCATAGAACGTGCCCGCGCGACCCGTCGACGGGGCGCCGACCACATAGTAGGCCGCCGGGGACGTCGCTTCCCGATACGCGGGAACCGGCATCACTCCGTAGGGAAGTCGGGGCAGCCGCCCGAACAGCCGGCCGAGCTCAGGGTCCACCTTCTTCGCGATGACGCGGTACCCGTCGACCAGCTCGTCGGCCTTGGACCAGTAGAAACGCCGGTCCGTGCGAAGGAACTCCTTGAACTCGGCGAAGCTCCCCGCGAAGCCGGTCCCGCGCATCACCGATTCCATCTCGGCACGGAGGCGACCCACTTCCGCGAGGCCGATCTCGTGGATCTGCGCCGCCGTCAGGTCCGTGGTGGTCGTCTTTCGAACCAGGAACTCGTACGCGGCGGCACCGTCGGGCAGGACCGAGGCGGCGATCGAATCCCGGCAGGCAGGAAGGTACTTCGATCGCAGGTAGTCGTGCAGCCTTTCGAGGGCGGGAACGATATGGTCCGTGACCGCCAACTGCGCCTCTTTCGCCAGTCGGGCACGGTCTGAGTCTCCGAGGCTCGCAGGGAACTTCCCGAACGAGGAGAGCAATGGATTGGAGTTCGCGCCGGGGCGAAGGAGGTTCTGGACCTGGTCCGGCACCCCCTGGACCGCTACTCGAGGAGGAGTGTAGCCGCGCTTCCGACCGATTTCTAGGAGCGAAAGGTTCTGTTCGATGGCCGCGGGAAGACCGTGCAGCCGGCGGAGCAGGTCCTCATAGTCGCGCAGCGTCTCGTGCGGAGCGAGGGCGAGGAGCTCGGGAGCCGAGATGTGGATCCCCTCGAGCTGATTGACGGGCATCCAGAGGTTGTGGGGTTGTCCCAGGTCGTAGGGGATCGGTTCGTAGCCGAACGCGAGGCCGGCCTCCGCGGTCCGCAGGAGTCCCCGATACGTATCGTAGTTCAGCCGCTCCCCCGACGGTAGCGAGTTCCCGTCGAACTCTCGGAAGCCGGCCTGACTTTCGACCAGGTGGCGGCGGCGGCGCTCGATGCCGGCCTCGGAATCGTCGGTCCAACGGTCGTTCTGTCCCGGGAACCCGAGTACCGTCGCGAGCTCCGGGTACTCGGAGAGCCACCGCTCCCAGTCCTGGGTAAGGTACGCCCGGAAAGCGGACTTCGAATCCCGACCACGTTCAGACCCGCCCGACATCCCGCCCCCGGTTTTCGTGGTGGGGGGGAGGAACCCACCCTATAAGACACGCCTCGAGAGGGGATGGTCCGCCGGTCGGAACCCTTCTCTACCCGGGGAGAAGTGGCCGACGCCACGGATGAATCCCCCTCCGGACCGGTCGATTCCGACCCGACAGATCGTGGGGGGAGGCCCGAGGGTCTCCCTGCTCGGCATGACGGTCACCGTGCCGTCGATCCCGAGTCCGGTGGCCGACCGGTCGATCGTGGAGCGACTCCGGACCAGCCGGCGAGCGGGCGTCTCGACGTTTGACGTGGCGGGGGCGGTCCAGCCCGACCGGGCCGAGCGCCTGGTCGCCCAGGCGTTCCCCCAGCCCGATTCGGATCTCGTGGTGATCGTCGGTCGGACCCGAGACGACCTCGTCCCTCAAGACGAGGACCAGCGCCGCTCCGTCCCGCGCGAATCGAGCGCGGTCGACCGCCTTCGATTCTCGCTCGAAGGGTCCCGCCGCCGCTTGCATCCCCATGGCCCTGGGGTGGTCGAGTGGATTTCCAGCGCGAACGACCCGCCGACCCTTCGAGGTCCTGCCCCCCTCGGACCCGCCTCCACCGCCAGCGTGCTGTGGTTCCGGAACATCGACGACCTGGGGCCCGACTCGCCCGTTTTCCCGGAGGGGGGCCACGACCCCCTCCGAGTCGCAGGGGCGCTCTCCCTCCTCGAGCCCCGGCTCGTGCGGCGGTTCGAGGACCCGGATCGAGGAGCTTCCGTCTCGGTCCTCGCGCGAGACCCGTTCGCGGGAGGCCGACTGGACGGAACCCGTTTCTCGCACGGCGGACTGGAACGAAGTCCCGACCGGGGACCGACACGATTGCGGGACCTCGAGTCCGAATTCGCCCCGGTCCTGGGGCTCGCGTTCCTCACCGAAGGGCGACACCGAACGCTGGCCCAGACCGCCCTCCGATACAGCGCGCACTGGCCCTGGGTCGCCTCGGTGCTCGTTCCGCTCCCATCCGCCGACCGGATCGTCGAAGTGTTAGGAACCTTCGGAACCCCGGTTCTCACGGAGGAGGAGCTTCGACGATTGGACCGGCGGCCGGCCGGGGCCCTGTCCCCTTCCGAAGCCGTTCGGCGGCACCCTCTCTTATAGCGCGGGCGGCTCGGAGCGCCGTGATCGGCGTCGGGGACGTCGCTCCGGATTTTACCGCACCCTCCGAGGGGGGGCAGCCGTTCACCCTTTCATCCTTCCGAGGTCGGCCGACGATCCTCTACTTCTTCCCCCGGGCCAATTCGGTCGGATGCACCATCGAGACGCGCGCGTTCGCGGACCACTTTAGCGAGCTCCAGGGGGCCGGCCTCGCCGTCGTCGGAGTCAGCGTGGACCCCGTGGCGTCCCAGAAGGCCTTCTCGACGAAATGCCACGTGGCCTTTCCGCTCGTTTCGGACGCGGACAAGTCGGTCGCCCGGGCCTACGGGGTGCTCGGGTTCCTTGGGTTCGCCCGTCGGGTGACGTTCTTCTTAGACGCTGCCGGGCGGGTCGAGGAAGTCGTCGAGGCCATAGGGCCGAATCCCCACGTACGACGGGCCCTAGAACGCATCGGACGCGCCCACCCTCGCTAAGGGGCGCCCCCCGAGGGGCCCTCCACCGGGCACGGCTCGAGGGCGGGGAGAAATCGGCGTCTAGCCGCGGACGACGTTGTACAAGCTCAGCTCGGTCAGGAGGCTGTTCGGCTGGCCGAGGTAGATGAACGACAGCGTGCAGGCGTTGGGCGTCGTGAAGCACCAGGCGGGCGCACCGTGGAAGTCATCACAGTCGGGACCCGGCCCGCAGTCTCCGTGATGTCCGTCGTTGTTCCCTCCGACGTCCGGGTCGAAGGGAGAGGACGTGTGAATGTACATGATGAACGTGTCCCCGTTCTGCAAGAACCCGATGGTGGTGGTGTTGATCGGTACGAAGATCCCGAACCGGTTGTACAGGGTGCTGTACGAACCGCTGGGCACGAAGCTCCCGCACTTACCCAGATGGGGCGCGTTGGGGCCGGGCCCGGTCGAGCTGCCCGGGAACCAGGTCATCTGGTCGAGCGTGCCGTTGACGAACACCGTCCCGTTGCAGAGGAATACCAATTCGACCTGACTCAGCGGAATGTTCGCGGGGGAGTGGGCCGAGATGATGAACTGGGTGGAGTTCATGGAGGAGAAGTCGCCCGTGGGGGGCGCGCCGTTGCACTCCGTGTTGTGGACATTCTTCCCGGTCACTCCCCCGGTGACGTTGGCGAAGCCGCCGTTCCACCAGGCGGTGAAGTTGTTTCCGTAGTGGTTCCCGTTCTCGGCGGTGATCGGTCCCGCCGGAAACGCGCCCGCGATCCCGTAATTCCCGCCGTTCTCATAGTAGTCGTCGGTCACGTTCGTGGTCGACATCGTGACCTGGGTGTTGTAGTTCAACCAGGCGGGGAACCAGGGGAGACAATCGGTGGGGTCGCCCCAGACGGGGTTACTCGTACCCGAGCGGATCGAGAACGAGACGGACGGCGCGGGAGCCGGCGTATTGATCTTGAACGTCACAGGAAGACCCCCGCGACGATGGTGATGGCCACCAACAGGATCGTCGCGATGATCGTGGCGACTCCCCGAGAGGTCCGCCGTCGAGAACTGGGGGTGCGCCGCACGGTGTAAACATGCCGGGGTGGGGATAATCAACTTTGTGCCTCGGGCGGGCGGTTCGATTGTCTCACTTCGCGGTACCGACTTCGGATTCACCTCGATGGAAACATTATCTATCGGGGGCCCGCCTCGCTAACCCGGAGGCAGGCCATCGGGGAAGCCCCGGCGAACGTATCGGGGAGCGACCGGCGACGAGCCCCACGGAAGCGGCGGGATCGTCTGTTGATCTTTGGAGTCGTGGTGATCCTCGCGGCGTTCGTCCTCCTATGGGTCTCCGCCCCCCAATGGGACGGCCCCCTTCGCCCCGCCGGACCCCGCCCGACCGCTCAGTCCTATGTCTACTTGAACGACACTTCCTGGCAATTCACCGGCGCGACGGGTTGCTGGTCGCCGATCATCAGCATCGGAGGCACCATACCCATCGGCGGAATTTACGAGGCCGCCGTCGACCTCCCCTACCCCGGAGGGGCGAGTGGGCCCGCCTGCACCGCCCAATCGGTCCACGTCAACTCCGCGGGGTTCGCCCTGGTCGACTCGACCCTCCCCCAGACCGTCGGGCCGGGTCATGCCACGTGGATCTACGTCAACGTCACGGTGCCGGGGGCCCAGTACACCGGGGCCCTTACGCTTCTCATCACGGTGTCCTCCCCATGACCGGACTGGGCCGATCGAGGGGGGTCCTCGTTTGAGGTGGCCCAGGAACGGGTTCTGGGGCGTGGCGGCCGGATGCATCGCCGCGTTGGCGATCGTCGTGGTGGTTCTCTTCGTGGTTCCCTCGGCCGCCCCGCCTCCCACGATGACGGTGGAAGGGGTCGACTGGCAGATCGTGCAGCCACCGCCGACGAACGGAACGAATGAGTTCGCCGCACTCTGGATCAATCAGACGGGCCCGGTCTGGGGTTTTCCCATTCACATCCGCCCCGGGGGTGCCTTCAACGATTCGTTGATCATCAATAGCAACAGCCCGGAGGACCTGCCGATCTGCCGGGCCACGATCACCCCACCGTTTTTCATTGTCTCGACCACACCAACCCTCCCGATGTTGACCACCCACTACGAGGATAACCTCCTCACGCTGACCATCTCGGTCCATGTCGGCGCCGGGGCTACCGTCCTCGGGTCCGGAACGATCTACGCGACCAGCGCGACCCTCGCCGGCTGCAACACGTGAACACGAGAGTCGGGCCTCCGCCCAATCATTAAGCCAACTGCGCGAATCGTCCGGAGCCCTGATCGGTCGCTCGATGCTCCTCTCTCGCACTCCCGGGCAACGGATCCGCTCCAATGTGTCCCGGTGGCTCCCTCCAGCTCGGCTGGTGTGGATCTGCCTCGTGGTCCTGGGCGTCTATGGGACCTACCGCCTCGACGGCCTCGGCCAGTACTCGCTCCTAATCCTTCCCGCCGTAGCGGTCCTTACGGATCTTGCGTTCCAGACGGTTCGCTTTCCAACACTCCGGGTCCCCGACGCGGCCTTGGCCACAGGATTGTTTCTCGCCCTCATCCTACCCCCCACCGTCGCCCTGGTACCCGCCGCGGCAGTGACGGTGGCCGCGATCATCTTCCGACACTCCCTCCGGATGCGGGGCCACCCGTGGTTCAACCCGGCCACCTCCGGGGTCGTGTTCGGGGCACTGCTTTTCGGATTGGCTCCCGCGTGGTGGGTCTCCCTCGGCCGCGAGGGCGAGTTCCTCATGGTCGGGCTCGGGCTCGCGCTCCTGGCCCGGACCCCGCGGGCGTGGCGACTCCCGGTCACGTTCTTCGTTTCCTACGGCCTCATCACGGCCGCGGTCCACCTCGTGGTGGGAGCGTCCCTCAACCTTCCGGTTCTCTGGCTCGAAGTACTCGACCCCGCGACCCTGTTCTTCGGCCTATTCATCGTCTCGGAGCCGCGGACGGCCCCGGCCGATGGACTCACCCAGTCCCTCTACAGCGCCGGGATCGGCCTGGGCGCTGCCGTCCTTCCGCTCGCTCTCCCCACGATCGGAATCCTGGTCGCCCTGCTCGTCGCGAACCTCTCCATGGTCGTCGTGAGGTACGCGCGGTCGGTCGCCGACCGACGCCCGGCCCGTACCTCCGAACGTGCGAACCGGCGCGGTCGTCCCCGTCGGCTCGCGGAGGGACGGGCCGCCCGATGGCCGACACCGTACCGTGTCTCGGCGGGAGTGTTCGCAGTGGTCGTGCTGATCGCAGCGGCGGCCCTGACCCCCGTGCACTCGGCGACCCCTTTGCTCGCCCCGACGCATAACGGCGGCTCGGGAGGCGGATCCGGGGGCGGTTCGGGCCACGGCAAGACGCTGGGCAACTGCACGACGGATACCTCGTCCGTCTCCGGGGCCGAGCTCACGATGCTCCACAACACCCTCGGACCCTCGGTGATCCTCTCCTACGATGCCAACACAGGGTTAGTCGTCTTCTTCGATCCGGTCGACTATGTGACCGTGACCGAAACGGATCTGTACGAGGATTTCGGCTACGCCGAGTTCAACGGGGACGACTACGCGGTGAGCGGGTGCCACCCCTAGATCCGGAAGTTGGTGGCCCCGTCAGTCCCGAGGGGGTTCGATCGGGCCACGGTCTCAGATCGTCACCCTACCCCGCCCCAAGGTCCAGGGCCGTGGGTCGCACGCACGACCGGGTGGCGGTTCTTTCGTCCCTCCGGGGTGGCAATCTTCGTATAGGTCGCCGGTCTCCTTGCCGACGTGTCCGACACCTCCACAGCCGGTAACCGGGACTGGCTGAACGTCGCCGCAACCCTCACGGAAGACCTCGGACTTGGCTCTGCTCCGGTCCAAGTGAGCTACCTGGACAAGGCACCGGCGGGAGGCCTCACGAACGCGGCGCCGGCCCCGTCCGTGTGCACGTTCTTCGCGGCCGGTCGCCAGAGCGCGTTCGTCGCCCCGAAGGCGGCCCACGGTTCGTGCGAGGTCGGGGCGTACGTCTTTGGGATGACCCCCGAAGGAGAACTTGGGGCCCGGTTGATGTCGACCGTGGGCTGGATGGAGTCGCAAGAGTATCTGGCGCCGAACGAAGCGGCCAAGATCCCGCATAACCCGTCCGCCCCGGAATTCGTGGCGTACGGCCCGCTCGGTACCCTCGGGGTTTCTCCGACGGTTGTGCTGATGTTCGTCCGGGCCAAGTCGTTGATGCTGGTGGTGGAAGCCGCCGCCCGAGGTTGGCCGGATCGGCCCGCGCCACCGATGCTCTCCCGTCCGATGTGCTCTCTCGTACCCGTCCTCCGGGGCGGTGTCCCCGTCGCAGTGTCGGTGGGGTGTGCCGGCTCTCGAGTTTACACCCAGATGGGAGACGAGGAGCTCGTAGTGGGCGTGGCCGGGGACTCTCTCGGAACCTTCGCGGAGGCCGTGCGCAGTGTCGTCCGTTCCAACGCGGAGGTCTCGAAGTTCAACCGCGGTAGGAAAGAGAGCTTCGGACCCGAGGCGAGTCCGGCCTCAGGGTCGTGACTTCCCGGCGTTCCATCCCTTCGGACCGCGTTCGAATCCGTACCTTCCGCTGATGCACCCCGGGACGGTCGCCGCGACCGCGACGTGCCGGATAGGCCGAAGCGCGATGCTCTCTCGCGATGCGATCCTCTCACGGGCCGGAGTCCAGAGACAAACCCAGCGCTTCAAGCTGCGACGTCAACCGAACTGGGTCTCCACGTGGGAGAGGCCAAGAAATCGGCCGAGTTCTTCCGCCTCGGCCCGGACCGCCGTCCTCGTCGCACGGGATACTGCCGCAAACAACTCGACCCGAACGCGGAGCCGGTCCGGCGTCGACCGGTGCGACCACACTCCCAGCGCGCGTCCGTCTACGATGACTGCCGGAGCGACCCAACCCTGGGCTCGATAGACCCGATGGTGGTGTTTCGCGTCCACCAGGTGCGCTCGCTCCCGGTGACCCAACAGAAAGGCGTCGAAGAAAGGGAGGAGACGGACCGTCGACGTGTCGGTCGCGGCCTTTTCGAGCTGAGGGAGGTCCCGTTTGAGGACCCAGGCCGGCCAGCCTTCGACCATGACCGGGGCGAATTTGTCCTCCGCTCGCTTCCAGATCGCTCGCACGTCCGTGAGCCTCAGCCCGGTCCACCACGCGAAATCCTCCGGCGCTGCCGGCCCAAACGCGTGCAGGTAGATTCGTAGGAGCTCGGTTTCCGCCGAGTCCCGCGCTACGTCTCGCCAACGGGGCAGCCACTGATCGGCCCGGACAAACGTCGTCTCCGTCCCCCGGTTCGGTCCGGAACAGATGACTCCGCGGGCGCCTGCGAGATGGAGGAGATATCCGGAGGGGCAGGTCACCTCGCCCACTCGGACGCAGGTGACCTCCCGTCGACTTCCCCAGCCACCCCCCTGCTCCCGGCGGAGTGGGAGACCGAGCGACCGACTCACTCGCGCCGTCATTTCGGTGCGGGTCCGGGGTTCGTCCAGCTCCTCGAAAACCGCCTGGATCAGGTGTTCGAGTTGTCGTTCCGAGACCCCGCGATTCCGCATCCAAAGCCATTCTCTCTCCGCGCGTCCGGCGGAGCCCCGAACGAATGTTGCGACGTCTCTCGAGGGGAGGAGGTACAGGGTCCTCCGCATGCACCACGCTTTGGTCAACGAACGCTCCTCCCAGACCGCGGACTCGAGATCGTCCATGCGTACCGATTCGGTACGGGCAGCGACCGAGATCTGGGCTGCGGAGAGTACCTGCGACTGGGCCCCTCCCATCTCTCGAAGAACCGCGAGGAGCTCCTCCCCGGGCGCCCGGGCCGACAGGTGGTGCCGGAGGAGGCGAAACGCGGTCGCCTGGTGCCAGGATACGTGAGACTCACTCGGCCGAGCCACTCGTTGGGTCATGTTCGGACGCGCTGGTCGGACGGGAGACCGACCCACATAACGGGACCGCTCGGAGAGTAAGGAAACCGCCAGCGAGGATTGAAGAAGAGTCCCACGTCTTACCCGCGTGACATGAAATCGTCTCGCGCAGAGATCCCGAGATTAGGACTTCCGTTGGGCGGCGATCGGCTGGTTCTCGGCGTGCCCACGCTTCGGGACGCTCCCGCCCTCGCCCACGCGTTGCGAGACCGGTTGGTGACTCGAACCATCGCACTTCCCGCCGGCTACGCGTTGAAGGATGCTCGTGCCTTCATCCAGCGCAGCCGGGCCCTCTACGAGGAGGGCTCGGCGTACAACCTATCGGTCTACCTTCAGGACGGAGGGAAGCTCATCGGTGGCTGCGGTCTGCGCGACATTGACTGGAACCACAAGAGCGGGCACATCGGCTACTGGATCGCTCGACCTTATTGGGGCCAAGGATACGCCACGGAGGCGGCCTCTCACCTCTTGAGGGCCGCTTTTCGTGACCTCAGGCTACATCGCATCTTCACTGGGGTCTTTCCCGACAATCCCCGATCGATGAGCGTACTTCGGCGGTTGGGATTTCGAGTCGAAGGGCGATCTCGGGAGGCTCACTTGGTGGGGGGCCGATATCGAGACTTCGTACTATTTGGTCTCCTCCGCCGTGAGTTTCGACCCTTCCCGTCGCTCGAGATCCCGTCGGAACCGGCACGAACCCCCTAAGGAGGACCGGCCAGCACAGCCCCGAGCCGTCTGCCTTCCAGTGCGAAGGTGGGGCGGGGTCAGCCGCCGTGGGGTTCTCCGGATTAGTTCGGTTTCCTACGCCGGGGACCCGAGGACTCAACATGCCGGAGGGTGCCCGGGGATGGGTTGGAAAACACGCTGCCTCGAAATCGGTCAAGGGAATCAGTGCCCAATCGAGCGAAAAGCCAAGGCGCCCCTGGAGCGGAAAAGAGTTCGGCCGGCGATCGAACGCGAGGAGCGCGGAGGCCCCGGCCACGCAGGCTTCATGACGGACCGGGGCGGCCGATGACGGAGACGGCGACGGTCGTGTTGGGCCAGGCGTTCGTACCGAAGTTCAAAGTAAACCGGAAGATGTCCGCATTCCAGAGGCGCTTTAACACCCGGACCACCTGCGGGCTCACTCATGGAATCGCTCCCACATCCCCGCTCCGTACGCGTCCTTCCCGGCGACATCGAGTCCACCGTCGTGACCACCCGCCTACTGGTCCCCACGACCGTCCAACCGAGCTGGAACCCATTCTTACGTGTCGCCGAGAGCATCGCAAACCGGGCACGCCAACTGCCGGCACACGGCCACGAGAGCGAGGAGGTCCTCACCTATGTGACCGAGGGGTTCGCGTCGTATCAGCTAGGGGATGGAAACATCGAGCCCCTCCCCCCCGGGAGTGGGCGGCTTCTCACTACTCCGGGACGGGTGAGCCACCGAATCAGCCCAGCCAAGGGTGGGGCGATCCGTTGGTTGAACCTAGTGTTGGCTCTCCCCGCTAGCTCCACCGGTGCCCCCCGACTCCAGTCGATGGGCCCCGATGCGCCAACGGTCGTTGAGGACACCGTGCGCGTTCGCCCAATTGTGGGTCCTCGGGCTCCAATGGTCTCGCAAGCGGGGTTCGAATTCCAGGAGCTTCAGTTCCCGGAGGAAGGCACGACGTTCCGCAGTGTGGGATCGTCTCGGCGGGCCATCCTCTACGCCTTGTCGGGTCGAGGCATGGTGGATCAGAGAGCCATCGAAGCCGGCGAGGCGGCCTTCATCGAGGGAATGCCGGGGGTCGCGGTCCATGGAGGCGAGGGGTTTTGCGCCTTTTTTGCCACGGCTCCCCAATAGCCGGTCCATCTCACCGCCCCCTCCGGGGCCCGTGAATCAACTCCTCGCCGTCTCTCCCGGAGGGACGATCCTCGGGCGATGGCCGATCAGGATGGAGACCGAAGTTATGCTCGCGTTTCCATGGGGGAGTGCGATTGGTACGATGGCCGTCTTCGGGGGTAGTTGAATTCGAAATGGGGCTCCTCCTACCACAATTCGGAATCTTCGCCCAAGGCACCGGCGCTCACTACTTCCTCGAATTGGACGTCCGGTGGGACGTAACCCCAGCCGAGCTCCTCGATTCGTTCCGACGCCTGCGTGCCCCCGAGGTGTCGGCGGGTGGCATCAACCTGGTGATCGCCTTCGGGAGCGACCTCTGGAGGAGCCTGCCCGGATCAAGGTTCCCGGAATCACTCGCGAATTTCCGCGAGATCATGGGAGTCGACGGCCCTTCGGCACCCGCGACCCAGCACGACGTTTGGCTCTGGATCAGCGGCAGTTCGCCCGATGTCGCGTGGGAACATGCCCGGGCCGCCACAGAATTGGTCCGTGATGTTGCGAACGTCGCGTCGGAACAGGCAGGGTTCTCCTATCGTGGGAGCCGGGATATCACGGGATTCATCGACGGCACAGCGAACCCTCCCACGCTCGAGGCCGCGGACGTAGCGCTCGTTCCCCCGGGGGAGCCGGGTGAAGGAGGAAGCTTCGTCCTGGTTCAGCGGTGGGTCCACGACCTCCGGGCGTTCAGCCAGCTCCCCGTCGAGGAGCAGGAACGAGTCATCGGAAGGACCAAGGGCGAGAGCGTCGAGCTCTCGGACGATCTCAAACCGCCCTCCGCCCACATAGCCAGGGTAACGATCGAGGTCGAGGGGGCCGAGCTCGAAATCGTTCGACGGAGTGTGCCGTTCGGGTCGGTAGAGGAACATGGTCTCTACTTCGTCGGGTTCAGCGCCGATCCCTCCCGCTTTGCACGGATGCTTTCCCGCATGTTCGGGACCTCGGGCGACGGGATCCGCGACCGGCTTACAGATTTCTCCCGACCGGTAAGCGGAGCGTTCTACTTCGCCCCTTCGCAGAACGCCCTGCGCGAACTTGCCGGCTCGGAATAGGCCGAGTGAGTCGTGTGGTCGGCCTCGGAAGCGCCCCGTTCGGGGGGGGCCGGCTCACTCGCGACTGTCACGACCGGGGCGGGTAAACGACCCCCCGGACTGGAGGGTCTCCCCCCGGAAACCAACTCTTATGGACTGAAGTTGTGGTCGTATTTTCGGACGAGCGATCTGAGGACGCTGACTGCGGAGGTTCGAATGGCGACCAGGAAAGGATTCCGCGTCCACTTCGGGTAGTGCGTGATCGCGCCGTTGATTCTCACGACCGCGCTCGTGCCAGGGTCTATGGGGTCGGTTTTAGGACTCCCGATCCTAGGGATTCGACCCACGACGGCGGCCCCGTTCTCGTCCCATCTATCAAAGTATGAGGTCCTGATTGGCCAGACCGGATTGTCGCCAACCGCCGAGTGGGGAGTGACGCTCAACGGGACCTACGAGTTTGGATCCGGCAGCGACTCGCTCCCCTTCATAGTGATGAATGGATCCTTGCCGTACTACGTTTCGCGCATACCCACCGGATTCGCTGCGACACCTCCCAACGGAACCATGGACGTGGACGGAGCCAGGGTGAACTTCACCGTCACGTTCGACCCGACCCCTTCGAGAGCTGGTTCGAATTCCTCGGCCAACATCCTTGGCTTGCCTCCGGCCGAGGGGTATGCCGCTATCGGTGCAATCATTGCCATCGCGGTTGCCGGAACCGTCCTCGCATGGTCATTCGACCGTCGGGCACGCGGTCCGCCACGATGATCGGGTACCTCGCCCAATACCCGCTTCGTGAGATTGCCCCAGCAGGGTCCTCGTACCGGTTGTTCGACACCCAAACGGAGCCGTCGGGACTTGCGGGCCAGCCGCTAGAGGGGATTGCCCTGTAGTTCCATCCCGCGGGCCAGGGTCTCGGAACAGCTCCCCCTTCTGGTTAACGTGAAGGGAGCAATCTGACCCTGCGGCTCAGGAAGTAGTCCGCTACAAATAGGGACTTTCATTCGCCCCCTTGCCATGAGCGAGAGTCCCTCGTCCCTCGAGCGAGCTGCGGCCCGCAACCTGGTCAAGAATTACCTTCGCGTAAAGCCCGGCGAGAACGTCATGGTCGAAGCCTGGACCCATACGCTCTCCATGTCGTCGGCGATGGTGGACGAGGTCCGACGGGCGGGCGGGAGTGCCCTCCTCGCGTACGAGGACGACGACGCCTGGTGGCGCGCGGTGGACCGCCGACAGGCAAAGCCCCTCGGCCGCTTGTCCGACCCGGAGTGGGCCGCGGTCGCGGCAGCTGACGTTTACGTACAGTTTTGGGGCCCGGCGGACTCGGCCCGGCTGGAGAAACTAGGGCAGAAGGACTTGGACACTTGGGGCGATGGTTGGTTCGACCGGTGGTACAAGCTCGCCCGGTCGACCGGGTTGCGAGGGGGACGGATGGCCACGGGGTGGGTAACGGACTCTCGAGTCCGTCAATGGGGGGTCAGTAAGCAGCGCTGGATGAAGGCCCTCCTCGAGGGGTGCCTGGCCGACCCGGAGGAGATTGCCAAGAGCGGCAAGCGCCTCGCCCGTGCCTTCTCAGGGACGAAAAAGCTCCGAGTCACCCACCCCAATGGGACCGATATCGAGGTGGCCCTGGCCGGTGTGCCTCCGAGGCTCTACGAAGGTTTCCCCCACCCCAAGGACCGGGCTTTCAGCGAGTATGACATGCTGGCGAACTTCCCCGACGGGAGGGTCCGGGTGGCCCTGGATGCCCGGAGGGCCGAGGGGAGGATTGTTTCCAACCGACGCAGCTACGACGAGACCTGGTTCCCTTGGGAGGTGTACTCGGGCGGCGCGTTCGAGTTCTCCAACGGGAAGCTGACCTCCTTCTCCTTCGAGGAGGGAGAGTCCGCGTTCGCCCGGAACTACGCCCGGGGTACGCCGGGAAAGGACCGAGCGGGCTCGCTTACGATCGGACTGAATCCCAAGCTCGATAACGTGCCGTACCTGGAGCACTCGGAGCGCGGGATCATCGAGTTCGCCGTGGGCCGGAACGCCTACCTGGGGGGGACTAACACCTCGGACTTCTATGGCTCCGTCGACCTCGCGGGGTCGGAGATCAGCGTCGACGGAACGCCGGTCGTCCGCGCGGGGAAGATTCTCTAGGTGCTTCGGGTCCGTCCTCGTAGTGGGAGGGGTCACCTCCTTCCCGGGGCTCGCCGGGGCCGGAGGCGCCGACCTCGGTCTTCCTCCCGGGGGACTGGTGAAGAGATTCTTTCACGACCCAACCCAGAACCGAGTCCGTGTCGACAGCGACGACCAACCACCACGGGACGCACTCGCGCCTTCGGGGGGCGCAAGCCCCCCCGGTCGGTCTCCGAGTCGCGGATCTGGGAGCTCCTTAGCGTGGCTGCCCAGACTCTCCAGGATCGCGTGCGTCCGCGGCGTCCGGACCGGATCGACCGATGGGGAAACGATGCGTCCCACTTCTCGAAGAGGCTCTCTCACACGCGCTCTGCGGGCCCCCTGGCGGCTCCGAGGTCGATACTCGACGTTCATCGACTCCTCGCCTCCGGTGAAGGTGGTCGGCTCTCCTTCAGGATCCGGAGACGATGTCTCCGAAGCAAGCGTCGTCCCCGGCTTCCCCGCAGCCGCCAGAGAGGATTGAACTCCCGACCTGCTGATTACAAATCAGCCGCTCTACCGCTGAGCTATGGCGGCATACGTCTTCGCAGTACGTGCTTCGGCCGACCTTAAAGGGTTACGCTGGGATGGAGACGGTGTACTCCCTTCAACCTCACGGGAACGGAGAGTCTCGGGTCCGCCCGGCGGTTCTCTCGACGGTGCGAGACCAGGCCATTCTTCGGCGGGGTTGGCGTCCCCGGCGTCGCCGGCCCCGGAGAAGTCGAAGCGCGAAGGCTGGGTTCGGCCGCGAGGTTAAATCCGCGGTCACGAGTGGGCCACGGGATGCGGGGTTCGGACGAGGGACCGAAGACCGAGGCGGCTCTCCTCCTCGAGTTACCCCCCTCCAATCAGCCCGGCGTTTTCCCGCGGTCGCTGCTCCCGGGCGGCGAGCGCGTGTTGTTCGAGACCCGCCCAGGGCTGCTGGGTCTGTACGTCGGTCGGATCCTGCTCCTGTTCCTCCTCGCCCTGCTCTTCCTGGTTGCCGCCGAAGCTCCGTCCGACCTCAACAACCCGTTCGCCTGGTTCGTCTTTGCCCTGTCCCTCTTCCTGATCGTGTACTACATCCTCCTGTGGAGGGCGACCGCCTACGCTCTGACCGACCGGCGGGTGCTCCTGGTGTCGGGGCTCCGGCGGTCCGCGTTTCTGGACGCGCAGTATGAACAGGTCCAGAACCTCCGGCTCGAACCGGGATTCTCGGGTGGACTCAAGTTCGACGCCACTCCCCCGCAGGCTCCTTCTCGCCTCATCGGGGGCAGGAAGTACGCCCGGATGATCTTCTGGCGCGCTCTCGAGGACGCCCCCCGCGTCCAGAGCTTCGTCCAGGACGCGTTCGCCCTCCACGAGCGGGAGAGCGCGCAAGCCGGACTGCGGGACGCGCTCATCGCCAAGATGACCGAGGGTCGGTTTCCATGCGCCTATTGCCGCACCTTGGTCGACATCCGTACGGTCGACTTCGCGTCTCCGAGGTGCCCGAGTTGCGGCGCCCCGCTGGTCGTGCCTCCGTCGTAGTAGGGAGCGAGTGCAGATGACGCGGGTTCGGGTCAATCACTCGGGAGACCTCGTGGCCGTGGTGCCTCGAGGGGTCTGGAGCCGCCTCGCGCCGGCGTTGCTGGTCGGCTTCGTGCTGTTGGCGGGCGCGCTGCTTGCTCCCCTGCTCGGACCCTCTCACACCCCCGGACCGAGCCCACTTGCTCACGGACTCACGATGTTCACGTCCTATCCCAACAACGGCATATCCCCTCCTCCGACGACGGGGGCAGGCGCAGCCTACGATCCGGCGGACGGATACGTCCTCATGTTCGGGGGCGAGAACGACGCACAGACGCCGATCAGCTACAGCTGGACGTTCGGGCACAACAACTGGACCAACCTCACCAGCAGCGTGGGTGGGGCTCCCGCGGCCCGGTGGGCGGAGGGTTTGGCGTATGACTCCACCGACGGCTACGTCGTCCTGTTCGGAGGTTGTTACGATTTCGCGTGCAAGGACGTTTCGGACTCCACGTGGACCTACTCGCACGACCGATGGACGAACATCTCGGCGAAACAGAACGAAACCCCTCCGGCGGCCGGGCACGTGAGTATGGTCTACGACGCCCACGACGGGTACATCCTCCTGTTCGGGGGGTTCGGCTCCGGAGCCTCGTTCCTCAACGAGGAGTGGGAATTCCGGGGGGGCCAGTGGTCACCCATCGGGGCTGCGTCCTCGACGGTCCCCACCGGCCGAGCTGGTGGAATGGTCGCGTACGACGGGGCTTCGGGCTCCGTCATTCTCTTCGGGGGAGCCGCCCAGTTTCAACGATTGGACGACACTTGGTCCTACCAGTCGGGGAACTGGACCAACCTGACCGGGTCGGCCGGTGCCGCACCACCCCCCCGATGGCAAGCGATGTTGGCGTTCGATTCGGCCGACGGCTACCTGCTTCTCGTGAACGGATACTCCGGGGGGACCTACTACGGCGACGAATGGACCTTCGCGGGAGGGACTTGGTCGGCTCTCCATGTGAACAACGGTCCTCCCGCGTCGCTGGGGGCGGTCTTCGTGTACGACGCGGCGGATGGGTACGTGCTGTACTTTTCCGGGATGACTCCCAACGGTCTGTTGACCTCGACCTTCATCTACGCCAACGGGGCCTGGACGCTCCTCCTCAACCCCCCAGGGTCGCCCTTTCCCCTCCTCTTCGTGGGGCTCCTCCTCCTCTTTTTCGCCCTGCCAGTGACGGTCGGCGTCCTGGTGGGAGCTCGGAATCGCCGGCGTCGTGAACGGGAGCTCGGCGAAGGATTCGTGCTCCCTCCCGGGGAGTCGATCCGTTGGATACCGTCCGGTCCGGCCCTCCGAGCGGCGAACGTCCGCCGGCTGGGCCTCCTGGCCTTGATGTTCGTGGTCTTCCTCCCGTTCCTCATCGTGGTCATCACGGCCGGAAGTGGCGCCTCCGCTGCGGTCCCGGTCGTGGGGATTGAGATCGGCGTCGTCACGCTTCTGATCGTAGGACTGGTGTACGGAACCTCTCGCCAATCGACGCGGGAGATCGGGGTCGTCCGGTCCGGCGTGATCGTCCGCCGGGGAGTGGGCGAGCTCCGGGTCGGATGGCCGCAACTTCAGCCGGGGGTGATGGTTCCCTCGAGGGGCGTTTTTTGGTTCCAGACGGTCCCGAGCGGAAAGAGCATGCCCATGGGAGGGTTCTCCACGACCCTCGAGCAAGCCCGCGCGATCGTGTTGAGCCCGTATGCACCCCCTTGGGTGCTGGCGCCTCGGTTCGCGACGGGGCTCGGAGTCCCCGCACAGCGTTCCGTTGGGACGCCCGGAGTGCTCCTCGCCCCGCCGACCGGACCGCCCCCAACCCCGTATGCGGCGACCCTGCCTCCGCCAACCCCCTACGACCCGCCCGCGTCTCCCGCCTATCCGTCCTACCCTCCCCCACCCTCCTCCCCCCCGGCGAGATACAGTCCCTACCCTCCGACCCGTCCCGACCCGGGCCCGCCCCTCGTTTCGTCAGCCCCCGCGGGTCCACCCCCCGGAATGGTGATGTGTCCGAACTGTGGCCAACCCAATCCGGTGGGGCGGGTTGCGTTCTGCCAGTCCTGCGGTCGCCGTCTGCCTCGGTGAGCAGGGCGAGGAAAGCGATGGGAGGTCTTGGCCCGTGACCGCTGGCACCTCGGGTGCACGACCGGTCCGCTCCCCGAGGGGAACTACTCTCTCCTGTCGGGGTTGGGGGCAGGAGGCCGCCCTGCGGCTTCTGATGAACAACCTCGACCCCGAGGTGGCGCGCGACCCGGACCACCTGAGTGTCTACGGCGGCCGCGGGAAGGCCGCGCGCAATTGGAAGTGC
>JAKIWQ010000012.1 GCA_022749935.1 Thermoplasmata archaeon
GAACCGGTCCCCCTCGCCCGCCGCGATCGCCGTGATCGACCCGGGGTGGATGTTGTGGTTGATCAGCCAGAGGGACGCGAACGACCCGGCCGCGCTCATCGTGATCGCCCCGACCGACCAGGGATGAATATGGACGCGGATCAGCGTCTCCATGAAGTAGGTGTTGAGCGCGAGCGCGGCAACCGAGGAGGCGAGGATGGCGATGGCGCCGGCGACCACGCCGGGTTGGACGGAGAACGGACCCCACGGGGGGACGATGAGCCCCACCGCGACGAAGAGCACCACCACCTGAGTGCTCGTGATCGCCAACTCGAGCCGCTGACGGCCGATGGCGTTGATGGCCGTCTGCATGACCTGACTCAGCGCGAGAGGGAGGGCCCCGACCACGAGGATGGCCATCGCGAGGGCGCCGTTCGAGGCAAAGAATCCCGTGTAGAACACGTTGAGGAAATTGTACCGGTACGTGACGAGGGCCACCACGCCGGGGACGAGCAGCATGGCCGAGTACCGAAGGGCTTGCCACGTTCCCTGTCGGATCGACTCGTACTTTTCCTGCCGATGGAGGCCGGCGAGGTAGGGGAAGAGCGGGGTCGCGACGGCGGCCGGGAGGGAAAGAGTGAGGATACGGAAGCCGTTCGCGGCCAAGAACACCGAGAGGAATTTCGCCCCCAGCGACAGTCCCACGATGAGCGGGACCGCGTTCGTGACCAGGTAGTTGATCAGAAGGCTCGCCATCAGCGGCCAGGCGAATTGGAAGAGCCGGGCGGCTTCCTTCCACCGGAACCGCCCCCGCCGCCGGTAGATATCCGGCAGACAGAACAGCGTGGAGGCGACCGCTCCCGCGACGTAGGCGAGAGTGATCCCGAGGATGCTGAAGTCGAAGTAGGCGACGTAGAACAGGAAGGGGAGTCGCGCGATCGCCTCGATGAGCGAGGGGTACTGGGCCTTCAGCGAGTTTCCCTCGCCGATGAACATGGAATTGTAGACGGTCGAGAAGGACCAGAGGAGCGGTAAGAGCATGAACAGCCCGAACGCGAGGATCTGCTCGCTCCCGGTGGCGATCCGGCCACCGGCGACGGTCAGCGGGGCGATGACGAACAGGACGAGACCTGAGGCCCCGACCATCACCATCCGGACGAGGAGGTAGGTCGTCGTGTTGTCGCGGGCCGGCTTTCCCCGGGCGAGGAAGTACGTGTAGGCGGTCCCGAGCCGGAGGTCCCCGACCCCGTTGATGGACGACCCGATCAGAAGGAAGAGTTGGACCGTTCCGACGAGGGTGACCAGGGCCTGGTCCTTGTTCGTCTGCTTGATGAGGACGATGCTGCCGACCAGTCCGACGAGCTGTACGATGACGCTCGTCGCGAAGACCGCTCCGGAACTCAGCGTGAGGGAGAAGACCTGCTTCGGGACCGCGGGAGGCGGAGGCGAGGCACCCGACGCGGGACCCGGAGAAGCCACGGAGAATCGGGAGTCCCACGCGGCGGCCCCCTCTTAGTCCTCTCGGTGGACACGGGCGCTGGCCCGGCGCTCGACCCGAGCCGGGGGATTCCTAGTGGGGCACGTACCAGACGTAGTAGGTCGTAAACCCGAAGAGGAGAACCCCCCACCACAACCCGAGTTCGGTCCGCATCCAGACCTTGTAGCGTCGGAACCGCCACCGCTCCGGGATCCAGTCCGTCGCAGCGACCAGAATGATGAATACGCCGAGGGCCTCCGCCGCAACGCCCAGGACGAGCATCACGGTCGGGACGAGGTAGAATTCCTCCCCGATCTCCGCCGGGATCCCGGGCAGTACGTACTTCAGGTACTCCGGGACCATCCACGAAAGCACGATCGGGATGTTGACGAGCACCATCGAGCTCTGGAGGTACATGTGGGCCCGGATGTGCCCCCGCCGGACGAGGAACATCCCGACAATCAGAAGGACGGCGATGACGACTTCGGCCACGAGGACGACGTCGGAGTAGCTCGGCGAGTCGGCCGGAAAGAGTCCGCTCACGCCCCCCTCGACCGGGGGATGGGATTCGACCCTAGGGGATGTTCCTTTCGCTCCGCCGGACGCGGGGGTAGAGTCGCGCGACCACCCGCTGGAGCACAATCTCCTTAGCACGGCGAAGCTCGTCGTCCCTCGTGGCCGTCCTAGATGAGGAAATGAAACGGCTCGTTCGGAGGCAGCGTCTCGGGTTTGTCGCCACCGTCGCCCCCGACGGGACTCCCAACCTCTCCCCCAAAGGTTCGACCACGGTGTGGGGGGAGGACCAGATCGTGTTCGCCGATGTCCTATCTCCGCGCACGATCCGGAATCTGGTCGACAACCCGAGGGTCGAGATCAACGTCGTGGACCCCTTCACCCGGAAAGGCTTCCGGTTCAAGGGGAAGGGGACGGTGCTGCGGTCGGGCGCTGAGTATTGGAAAATCATCGAAATGTACAAGGCCGATGGCACCGACGTGCGTCGCATCCGGGCCATCGTCGTCGTCCGAGTCGAATTTGCGGCGCCCCTGATCTCCCCCGCGTACGAGGTCGGAGTTGGGGAGGCCGATATGACCCGGTCGTGGGAAGAATACTACCGCCGCTGCCGTGCGGGCGAAGCGGACCCCGGACGACCGATCCTGGATGTGTAGAGAGCCTCGACCGGGGGGCGACCGGTCCTGCGAACAGCGCCGCGGGAGTGCCGCCCTGCTCGGGTGCCCTTTCCCTAGGGGAAGGGGAAGGGTGGGAGCAGGGGGATTTGAACCCCCATATGCGGGTCTCTCCGCGCGCTCCAGTCATTCGTCACAGGGGCGACATGCACCCCTCCGCAGACCCAATTCTCAGGGGACCTTTCGGTCGCCCTGACTGGAGCCCGCTGGTCTACCAAGTTAGCCTATGCTCCCTCCCCACTCCCCCGGAGGTTCGGGAGAGATATCCTTTGTTGTGGTCGCGCGGGTCGGATTCGACGCGGCCTCCTCCCGACCTGAGTCGACGTAACCCTTATCTGAAACACTGTTTGTCTGTAGACTAATGTCGTTGAATGTTCCTCCTTCGAAACCCCCCAGCGCCGGCCGGACCATCTCCTTGGTTTGGGTGGTCGTCATCGCTCTCGTGGTCGGAGGCGCGGCGGTGGCGGGGACGGCCGTGTACTTCATCGCCCACTCGTCCTCCCAGACCCCGGGCACACTCCGAATCACGGACGATCTGGGTCGGACCGTGACGGTGCCGCATGCCCCGGCCCGCCTGGCCGTGTTGAGTCCGAGCATCATGGACATCGTCTACCGCCTCGGCCTTCGAAGCCACGTGGTCGCGGTCGATTGTTACGCCAACCTCGGCGCTTCGACCGGACTTTCGGAGGATTATTCACCGGACCAGATCGCCCGCTGGAACCTCTCCTCGTCCATGTGTGTCCAAGTCGGCCCCACGTTCGTGCCCGAGATGCTCGTCAACCTCACGCCCCAACTCGTCCTCGCGTCTACGATCGTCTCGGTGAGCGCCGTGGAGGAGATCTCGAATCAACTTCACGTGCCGGTCGTGATGCTTCAACCTCCTACCTTGAGTGGCATCCTCTACGACGATGCGCTCGTCGGGGAGATCTTCGGGGTCAACTCATCCGCGACGACCCTCAATGCCCAGCTGTCCGCAGGCCTATTCAACGCCACGAACATCAGCGGGTCGGCCTTCTCCTTCCCGACCGTGCTGGTGACGTACTCGGTAGACTCGGGGGGCTACTGGACGTTCGGTCCGGGAACCTTCGGATTGTCGCTCATCGAGATCTCGGGAGCGACGAGCATCAGTGCGACCGCCACGACCCCCTACCCGGAACTCTCGAGCGCTCAGGTCCTGTTGGACAATCCTCAGTTCATCATCTACGGCACGGGGTTCGGCCTCAATGAGAGCACGTTCGCCGGCGGCCCCGATTGGTCCCAGTTCGCCGCCGTCCAGGCCGGCAATGTTAGTGGGATCAACTCGAACTGGCTGACCGAGCCCGACCCGACGATGATCCTCGAGGGAATCCCGACGCTGGACGCCTTATTCCATCCGGCCTAGCGTAGCCTCGGACCCGGCGTGTCGACCGCGACCCTGCGACCCGTTCCCACCCGTCGGTGGGCCCCCGGGTTGGTCATCCTCGTCGGCGGGGGTGTGCTCGTCGTCCTCTCCGCGCTCCTGGGCGCGGTCGACGTCCCCGTGCAAGGGGGCCTCCAGATCCTCCTTCACCAGCTTTCCGGAGGCCAGCTCTTCCCGGACCCTTGCCGTGGGACCGGATGGTCATCGGGCCGGTGCGGAGCCTACACGTTCATCGTCTGGGACCTCTACCTCCCCGAGGTCCTCCTGGCCCTCGTGGTCGGCGCGGCGCTCGGGATTGCCGGAGGCGCCCTCCAGGGGGTCTTCCGCAATCCTCTCGCCGACCCCTTCCTGCTCGGGATCTCCAGCGGGGGAACGCTGGGAGCCGCCATCGTCTACGTCTACCGGATCGGGGTCGGCCACGCGGACCTCTACCTGCCGGCGTTTGCCTTTGTCGGAGCGATCTCGACCGGACTCCTCATCCTAGCGGTGGCCCGCGGTCGATACGGCTCGGTCGAGACGCTGCTCCTCACAGGAGTGGCCATAGCTAACCTGCTGTCCGCGATCCTGTCTCTCGTCCTGCTCTACAATCCGGTCTCGGGGGAGCAGGTCACGTTCTGGCTGCTCGGGGGTCTCGGTCTCGCCGATTGGCAGGTCGACGGACTCGCTGTGGGCGCGGTGCTCATCCTGGGGACCCTCCTCTGCCTCTACGGGCGCGAGCTCAACCTCCTCCAACTGGGCCCGGACGTGGCCCAGAGCGCCGGAGTCGATGCGGCCCGCGTTCGCGTGCGCGTAATCCTGCTCGCGTCCCTCGTTACGGCCATCGCGGTCGCGTTCACGGGAATCATCGGGTTCGTCGGACTCGTCTCACCCCATATCGTGCGGCGGTTAGCCGGTAGCGACTATCGGATCGTCCTCCCCGGGGGCGCCGCCGTGGGAGCGCTCTTTCTCCTCGCAGCCCGCGACATCTCCTACCTCGCGTTCCCTCGCGTAGTGCTCCCTCTCGGGATTTTCACCGCCTTCGCCGGAGTGCCGTTCTTCCTCTACCTGCTCTATCGCCAGCGCCGACTGGCACCGATGGGGGGAGGCTGATGGGCTCACCGCTCGCGGTCCACTCCTCCGGCCTCGAGGTGCGGTTTGGTTCCCGAATTGCCCTACACGCGGTCGATTTCGACGTCGCGGCGGGCGAATTCGTCGCGCTCGTCGGACCGAACGGGTCGGGAAAGACGACCCTGCTCCGGACCGTGCTGGGTTTCCTCACCCCGGACCAAGGATCGGTCGAGGTGTTCGGGACCCCGGTCCTCGACCTTGCGATACGGGACCGGGCGCGTCGCGTCGCCTGGGTCCCCCAAGAAGAAACTCTGCGGGACAACGTACCGCTGCTCCAGTACGTCCTGTATGGCCGCTACCCGTTCCACCACCCACTCGACAGCGACACCGAGGCGGACCGGGTGCTCGCTCGGCGGATCCTCGGCGACGTCGGGCTCGCCGACCGGGCCGAGGACGGGATCCTCTCCATCAGTGGGGGCGAGCGGCAGCGAGCGATCCTCGCCCGAGCACTCGCCCAAGAAACCCCCCTTCTCCTCCTCGACGAGCCCACAGCCCATCTCGATGTCGCCCACCAGCTGGACCTGTTGAGTCGGGTCCGGAGCCTGTCACGCACCCGGGGGGTCACGGTGATCGCCGCCCTGCACGACCTCAACCTCGCAGCTCGCTTCTCGGACCGGATCGTCGTGCTCTCCCGAGGTCGACGCGTCGCCGACGGCTCGCCCAAGGATGTGCTGTCGGAGGACCTCCTCGCCCGGGTCTGGGGGGTGGACGCCGATCTCGCCGTGGATTCGCGCAGTGGCCTCCCGTACCTCCTTCCCCGGCGACTCATCACGGAAACTCGTCCGGCCCCGTCCTCCCTCTCCCCCGGTCCGGTCCATGTGGTGGGCGGCGGAGGCGCGGCCGCACCTCTTCTCCGGGCCCTGGTGGACGACGGGTTCCGGGTCACGGCCGGGGCTCTGCACCTCCTCGACACGGACGCCGAGACCGCCGATTCTCTCGGCATCGTGGCGGCCGTCGAGGGGCCGTTCGCGCCGCTCGGCGCGGAGTCGCGAGCCCGGCACCGGGCGCTGTTAGAGGAAGCCCGGGTGATCGTCGTCGCACCGTTCGCTGTCGGTCCCTCGAATCTCGCGAACTTGGAGGATGTCCTGCCCTTCGTCGGTCGAGTCCCGGTACTCCTGGTGGAGCCGCCGGCGGGGAGTGAGCTCGATTTTGCCGGCGGGGCAGCGACCGCCCTACGCGCCGCGCTCGGCGCGTCCGGAGCCGTGGCGGTCCCGGACGTCGCCGCGGCCGTCCGAGCCGTCCACCAGGCACTAGCGCCGGTGTCGACGGCTTCCGCGGCCCCGAGCCCCGTCGAGGGATAGGAACGCGAGCGGAGGGACGTCGGGCCCCTCGAGCTGCTCGAAGACGCGGGGCAGATCCCGGTCGACGACGACCAGCGTGCAGTCGACCCCAAGACGGGTGGCTTCGACGATCGCCGCGGCCACTCCGAAGCGAACGAAGGGTCGGTTCGGCGCGGCTCGGCTGAGGAGGTGAAACGCTTCGAGACCCGAAGCCAGCAGCAAACCTTCGGGGGCACCGGCTACGACCGAACGGGTCTCGGAAACGAGGGAGGACTCGGCCAGCCGGTCCCCGGGGAGGGCCAGGACCGAAAGCCGCCCGTGGGGCAACGGCACGATCCCCTCGAGCTCTCCCACCTCGACCAAGGCCCCTTCGGCCGCCGAGGAATGGGCCCGGCCCCGGGATCCGCGGCTCGACCCGGAACGTGCGGTGAGGGTGCCTCCACGGATCTCGAGCGCCACCATTTCCCCGAGGCGAATGGGCGTCGTGGCCAGGGCCCGCGTGGTCCGCACGATATGGAGACGGTCCAACCGGTCCGCGAGGTCGTCCCGGACGCTCCCGAACGCCGAGTGGAGCCAATCGACCCCGCGGACGGTGGAGCGATACCTCCCCCCGGTCACCTCCACGAAGCCCCGCCGGGAGAGCGAGCGATAGGTGTGGGAGGCCGCCTGGACGGTAAGGCCGAGGCGGGTGGCGACCGAGCGGAGATTCGTCACCTCGCGCGTTTCACATTCGTAGAGAAAGAGCAGGTCGCTGACCGTACCTGCCCGTCGAAGGGTCGAGAGACCACCCCGGCCGGGGGGCTGAGTCCGACTCGCCGGGGCCACGGGTCGGGGAGACACGGCAGGGTACAAGAGGACCCCGGGGGCGCACCGAGGTGGCTCAGGCCCGAGCGGCCGGTCGGTGGGCCGGGCCCGTCCCGCCCGCGTCCCGTTTCACTTCCCGGATCCGGTCCCGGATGCGGGCGGCTTCCTCGAAATCGAGTCGCTCCGCGGCCAGTCGCATCTCCTCTTCGAGGTTGGCGAGAAGGAGGGGGAAGCGATCTTTCCACTTCTTTCCCAGGCCGGACGTGGAGAGGGACCCGGACGGGGCGTCCTCGGCGGGGGCGAGCAACGATCGGACCTCCTTCTGGACCGACTCGGGGACGATCCCATGCACCCGGTTGTACTCGAGCTGAACCGCCCGTCGGCGGACCATCTCGCCCATGGCCCGTTGCATCGAGCCCGTGACCCGGTCGGCGTAGAGGACCACCCGCCCTCGTTCGTTCCGACTCGCCCGGCCGGCGGTTTGCACGATGGACGTCTCGCTCCGGAGGTACCCCTCCTTGTCGGCGTCCAGGATCGCCACGAAGCTGACCTCGGGCAGGTCGAGCCCTTCCCGGAGCAGGTTGATCCCGACCAGGATGTCGAACTCTCCGACGCGGAGGTCCCGGAGCACCTCGACCCGCTTGAGCGTCTCCACTTCGGAGTGCAGATACCGCACCCGGAGGCCGAGCCGGGTCAGGTAGTTCGCGAGCTCCTCGCTCGTCCGCTTCGTCAGCGTGGTCACGAGCGCCCGGTCGCCCGCCTCGACGCAGGCTCGGAGCTCCTTCTCGAGGTCTTCGATGTGACCCTTCAAGGGGCGGACCTCGATGGGTGGGTCGACGAGTCCGGTCGGACGGATGATCTGCTCCACCACGCCCTTCGACACCTTACGTTCGAACGGGCCGGGGGTGGCGGAAACGAAGACGGCTTGCGGCACGTGGGCGAGGAACTCGGGGAAGGTGAGAGGACGGTTGTCCCGGCACGAAGGAAGGCGCCAGCCGAACTCGACGAGGTTGTCCTTCCGGCTCCGGTCCCCTTTGTGCATTCCCTGGAGCTGAGGGACGGTCACGTGGGACTCGTCCAGGAAGACGAGCATGTCGTCCGGGAAGAAGTCGAGGAGCGTGTACGGGGGCTCGCCGGCCTTCCGTCCCGCAAAGTAGCGGGCGTAGTTCTCGACCCCCGTGCAATAGCCGGTCTCCCGGAGCATCTCGAGGTCGTAGTCGACCCGGCCCTTCAGCCGCTGCGCCTCCACGATCTTCTCCGCCCGGAGCAACTCCTTCACCCGAGCGTCCCGCTCGTGCTCGATCTCGGGGAGGATCGTCTTGAGTCGCTCGTCGACCGTGAGGAAATGCGTCGCGGGGAACACGGAGAGCTGGTCGAGGTCTCGGCGTTCCTCTCGCGTCACCGGGTCGAGCTCGGCGATGGCGGAGACGGTCTTCCCATCGAGGACGATCCGATGGACCGTTTCCCCGGCGCCCATGACATCGACCGTCCCTCCGCGTACGGTGAACCGACCGCGCTTCAATTCGACGTCGTTGCGCTGGTACTTCATGTGGACGAGCTGCTCGAGGAGCTCCTGACGGGTAATCGTCTGCCCGACCCGGAGCTCGATGACCGATTCCCGATAGTCCTCGGGCGACCCGAGGCCGTAGATGCAGCTCACCGAGGCGACCACGAGGACGTCCCGGCGGGTGAGGAGGGCCTGCGTCGCCCGGTGGCGGAGCCGGTCGATCTCCTCGTTGATGGACGAGTCCTTCTCGATGTAGAGGTCGATCTGAGGGACGTACGCCTCGGGCTGGTAGTAGTCGAAGTAGCTGACGAAGTACTCCACCGCACTGTTCGGGAACAGCGCCCGGAACTCGCTGACCAGTTGCGCCGCGAGGGTCTTGTTCGGGCTCACGACGAGCGTCGGTCGCTGCAAGCGCTGGACGGCGTGGGCCATGGAGAACGTCTTGCCGCTGCCGGTGACCCCGAGGAGCGTGACGTACTTCTCGCCGGATCCAAGCCGGCCTACGATCTCCTCGATCGCCTGGGGTTGATCGCCCTGGGGGACCATGTCGGTCTCCAGCTGGAACCGGCCGGGGAGCCGCGCAACTTCCGCCGACTTCGTCGTGCCTGCGGTCATGCGGAGAGCCTCGAGAGGTCCGGCCGATGGCCGTACCCGTTTGGATCGATCTCGACGGCCTCGAATCCGAGCCTTCGAACATGGGCCCGGACTTCCGCGGCCAGTCGGGGCTCGGACAATCGAGCCACTTCCTGCGGGTCGACCTCGATGCGCGCCAGCGTTCCTCGGACCCGGACCCGGACCCGCCGGAATCCCCGTTCCAGCAGGATCGCCTCGGCCGATTCGATGCGGGCGAGGAGCGGGGCGTCGATCGGCTGCCCGTGGGCCACGCGCGATGCGAGGCACGCATCCGAGGGTTGATCGGCGTTCGAGAGTCCCCGGGCGCGGGCCGCACGTCGGACGTCCGCCTTCGTCCATCCGCCTTCGGCGAGAGGGTGTTGAAATCCGGCCTCATTCATGGCGAGAAGCCCGGGGCGGTCGTCCGTAAGGTCGTCCGCGTGGATCCCGTCCACGTACTGGTGCACCCCGTGGGCGGCCCCAAAGGAAACCAGACGACCGGCTTCGACCGAGCGACAAAAGTAGCAGCGATTGGACGGGTTGGCTCGGTAGGCCGCACTCTCCAACGGATTCACGGGGATCACGTGGTGCTCCAGTCCGATGTCGCTCGCGACCCGGGTGGCCCGCTCGACCTCGGCGTGGGCGACCGCGGGACCGGAGAGCGTGACCGCCAGCGCCTCCTTCCCGAGGGCCTCGAACGCGAGGGCGGCCACGAGCGCGGAGTCGACCCCCCCCGACAGGGCGACGAGCGTCCGACCCCCGCGGGCGATCCGACGAGTGAGCGAGGGCTCCTCCCACCGTCGGGGCGTGGAACCGGGGGGTTCGCTCATGGAAGCCTACCGCCAACCGTGCGTCACGGAAAACCGTATCTGCCCCGGCGCGACCTCCGGAGCCGCGAGGGTACTGGCGATGCAGAGTGCACACGATGGGACGAAGTGGATCCTCCGTCTCGATGACGGCCAGGACCTCTTCGACACCCTGAGTGCGTTCGCCCGGAAAGAGGGAGTTCGGGCGGGCGCCATTCTGTTCGGCATCGGGATGTTCCGCGCCGCTACCTTCGGGTACTGGGACGGCCGGCAGTATCAACCCCACGAGCTCACCGTGCCCCACGAAGTGGTCGCGCTTCACGGGACGATCGCGACCGTGGACGGAAACCCCTCGATCCATCTGCACGGCGCCGTCGCGGGGCCGGACCACCGGCTGGTCGGCGGGCACCTCCTCCGGGCGACGGTCGGGATCCTTCAAGAGGTCGTGATCGAAACCTTCCCGGGGCGTACGTTCGGTCGGCCGTTGGGGGAGACCTTCGGTCTGCGCATGTTGGACCTCGAACCGGCGGCCGAACTGTAGTCGGCGCGACAGCCCTTTCCACCGACGCGACGTCGCGGGACCTCCACTCATGCCCTCTGTACCGGCCTCCGAGTTCCAGGGAATCGATCCGCGCCTGGTCGCAGCGATCGGGCGTCGAGGGATCACCGAGCTCTCGGAGATCCAGCGTCTTGCGTTCCCGCTCCTTCGGGGAGAATCCGACGCCCTGCTCCTCTCCCCGACCGGGACGGGAAAGACCGAGGCCGCGCTCCTCCCGCTGCTCTCGCGGCGGCTTTCGGACCCCACCCCTCCGATCTCGATCCTTTACGTCACCCCCCTCCGCGCCCTGAACCGGGACCTCGAGCACCGGCTGGTCGCCCTGGTCGGAGAAGTCGGACTCACGGCGGCCGTCCGTCACGGGGACACGAGCACCTCGTCCCGGATTGCACAATCCCGGAAACCCCCGGACCTCCTTCTCACGACGCCGGAGACGCTCCAGATCCTCCTGGTCGGGGCCCGCCTCCGGGAGGGACTTCGGAACGTCCGGACGGTGATCGTCGATGAGATCCACGAGCTCGTCGGCTCGGACCGCGGTGCCCAGCTCGGCTTGACGCTCGAGCGGCTCGACGCGCTCACGGGGCGGACCGTTCGTCGGATCGGTCTCTCCGCGACGGTAGGCAACCCCGCCGAGGTGGCCCGATTCCTCTCCCCCGCCCCGCGGGTGGTGGAAGTCCAGTCGGCCTTACAGCGCCGGCTCCTCGAGCTCCAGGCTCGTCGTCCCGCCGATTCCTACCCGCCGCTCGACCCGGCCCTCCAGGCGGAGCTGAAGGCCGACACGATCCTCCTCGCGGGGCTCCGAGCGGTCGAAGAGGAGGTCCGCGCGCATCAGACCACGCTCATCTTCGTCAACACGCGCCCGACCGCCGAGGGGCTCGCCGCCCGGCTGGGCCGACTCGCTCCGGATCTCGCCGTCGCGGTCCATCACGGCTCGCTCTCTCGGGAAGTGCGCGAGGACGCGGAGCAGGCGTTCCGGGAGGGGAAGCTGAAGGCGCTCGTCGCCACCTCCTCGCTCGAACTCGGGATCGACATCGGCGCGGTGGACCACGTGATCCAGTTCGGTTCCCCGCACCAGGTGGGGCGGTTGGTCCAACGGGTCGGTCGCTCCGGTCACCGTCTCGACCGGACGATCCACGGTACCGTCCTCGCCTTGGACGACGACGACCTGGAAGAGGCGGCCGTGCTGGCGCGACGGGCGGATGAGGGTCTCGTCGAACCAGCCACTTGGCGGACCCGGAACCGTCTCGCGGCCGCGCAGCAGGTCGTGGGTATCCTGCGGGCCGAGGGGGCGGTACTTCCGGAGCGCATCATCGAGACCTTGGGCCGCGCCGCCGCGGTCGCCGACCTCCTCCCGGTGGAGTGGAAGGAACTGTTCGACTACCTCGTGGCGCTCCGCCTCGCCCGCCGCCTGGAGGATGGGCGCCTCGCGCCGGGCCGGGGAACGCTCGCCCGATTCTACTCGTCTCTGTCGCTCATCCCGGACGAGCGAACCTACCGATTGCGAGACATCGCGACCCGCCGTCTGATCGGCACGCTCGACGAACGGTTCGTGCTCACCCAGATCCTCGCCCAGCCCGACGAGATCTTCCTCCTCCACGGCCAAACGTGGAAGGTCGTGGAGTACCGGGACGGGGAGCTCCTCGTCGAGACCGTGCAGGAGATCGGCACCGAGCCCCGCTGGGCCGGCGAGGACCTCCCGGTTCCGTACGATGTGGCGCAGGAGATCGGTCGCATGCGCCGCGAGGGGACGTTGAAGGGCTACCCGATCGGCGAGGTGGACCGGGAGCGGCTCGTCCGGCGGCGTACGGAGGCGGGACGGTTGGGGGCCCTACCCGACGACCGTCGGGTCACCGTCACCGCTCGCGGACGCGTGGTCGTGTACGGCTCGTGCTTCGGAACCCGGACCAACGAGACCCTGGCGCTGGCCGTGGCAGGGCTCTTGACGGCCCGGCTCGGCGCGCGTACCGATGTCGCGGCCGTCGAGCCTACCTGGTTCGTGCTCGAACTCCCCGTCGCGGTCGACGCGGCGACGCTCGTCGATGCGTTCTCGATCGACCCGGAGTCGCTCCTCCCGCTGGTCGAACGACTCGTTCCGAGCGGCCTCGACTATCGCTGGGTGTTCCTCGCGGTCGCCCGCAAGTTGGGAGTGATCCCCTCCTCCGCCGACCCACGCGACCTTCGGACCCTCGAGCCGCTCCTCGCCGAGTCGCGGACCAATCCCCTCGGGGAGGAGACGCTCGAGAAGACCCTGCACGACCGGTTCGATGTCGCCCATGCTCGCGAGGTACTCGAGCGGGTTCGGGACGGCTCGGTGGAAGTGGTCCCCGCTCCCTCATCGGCGCTGGCGGACGGACCCCTCGAGCGACTCCGGTGGCGGGTCGTCCTCGACACGCCTCCGCCGACCCTGTTGAAGGCGGTCCGGGAGCGACTCGCTGCGGAACCCCTCGCCCTGGTCTGCCTCAGGTGCGGGTTCGTCCGCCAGACGACTCCCGGTCGATACCAGAAGGAAGGTGGGAGTCGATGCCTCCTGTGTCGCGGCTCGCTCTCCGCGGTCCTCTCCCCCCGTCGTGAGGCGGACATCGAGCGACTGCTCCGCTACGCCAAGAAGAAATGGAGACCTACCGGCAAGGCCCCCGCGAAGCGTGCCGCTCGGGCGGAGCGGGCCCCTTCTCCCGAAACGGAGGCGCTCGTCCGAACGGGGTACACGTCGGCCGAGCTCGTGGCCCACTACGGGGACCGGGCGCTGTATGCCCTCGCGGCCCGAGGCATCGGTCCCGACACAGCCCGCCGCCTCCTCTCCCGGCTCTACCAGAACGACGACGCGTTCTTCACGGAGATCCTGCGGGCGGAGCGGGCCTACGCCCGGACGCGCGCTTTCTGGGACTGAAGCGGGCTCCGCCGCAGGCACTTCCCCCCGATTCCCGAGGTGGCGGCCCGTTTCATGCCCCGGGGGGTCGCGCCGTGGGCTCCAAGCCGCGGGCGATCGCCTCGACGGTCGACCGCGGCGCGTCCGTCCGGAACCCTTCGGGACGGGCGTGGGTCGGCGCCATTCGAAATCCCCGACGCGCGAGCGCGTCCGCGAACGCGGTTCGAGCCGGGGGAAATGGGAGGTGCAGGGCGGCGGCGAGCTCGTTGGCTTCGTAGTAGAAGGGCACGTCGACGTCCACCTCCCCCCGGATCCGGTCGAGGAACTTCCGCGTGTCTTCGGGACGGGCGGCCGAGGTCGGTACGACCATCCGTCCGACCGCCGACGCGTCGAAGAGCCGTCCCAGCCACATGGGTCCATACGGCCCACGGTCGCCGAGGGAGGGTCCCGTCCAGCGGGCCGGATCGACCTCGTCGATCGGGTCGGGAGGAGTCGTCTCCGACCGCGAGGTGACCCGCAGATACGCCCGTAGGTGGTGACCCCGCACGTACGCGACGAGCGGATGGAGGGCCCGGCTCCTTTCCTTCGCGATCCGGGCGAGGCGCGCGAGCAGGATTCGGAGGCCGCCCTCGGGACCGAGGCGCCCCCGAACGGGCCGACTCCCGTACAGCCGCTCGCAAGCGCCGGGTTGGACCCCGGCGAGGACCATGAGGTCCGTCGCCGTCACCGCGAGAATCCCTCCTTCCTGAACGGCGTCCATCGCCGTGGCGAGGAAGGGCAACGGCGAGCCGTACGGGTCGACGTCGACGTAGTCGAACGGCGCCTCGGGCGGAGCCAACCGGGCGTCCGCCTTCCGCACGAGCGCGCCCGAGACCCCGGAAGCGTTCTGCTCGAGGATCCCGGTCGCCGTCGGGTGGGACTCGGTGAGGAGAAACGAGGAGAATCGCCCGGTTTCGGCGAGGAGCCGGAGCCCCCGCGCGCCGGTGGCCGCGAGCATGTCCCACCCGCGGGCCCCACCCCCCGAGAGGAACGCGGTCGCCGCGGCGACTCCCAGGTCGCGGTCGACGGCCATGTCCGGGTTGTAAAAGACCGCGGTCCGAGGTCGCGGTCCGGGTCCGGGCCGGGTCGGAGGAAGGAGGAGGTCGACCGCTCCCTCCCGGGCGCGGACTAGTGGGATCGGCCCGTGATCAGATGGACGATCTTGAACGCCAGGAGGTTCTTGTTCACCGGGGTCACTTCGAGGAGTCGTAGTTCGTCCCTCCGACGGATGTCCTGGAGCAGCGGGTTCCGGGATTTCTTGTGGAGGGTCATGATGATCGACTTCTTGGCGTCGAGGGTGTCCATGACGCCCTTCGTGAACACCTCGCTCTCGACCTCCATCTTGCCGACCTCGTCGATGACGATCACGTCCGCCTCTTCGCGGGCCTGAGCCAGCGCCGCCGTACCGAGGCCCTCGAGCGCCGCGAGGCTCACGCCGTATCGCCCCGAGCGGACCCGGGACTTGAGCCCCTCATGGGCGAACACCTCGTGCTCCTTCGTGATCCAGTTGGTGATCTGGAACCCGGCCCGACGCTGCTTCACGACGATCGGTTCCGTGACCATCCCACCGACCTTGACCCCCTCCTCCTCGAGAAGTTGGATGATGCGGAGCAGAGTCTGGGTCTTCCCCGACCCGGGGAGACCGGTGATCCCGATCTTCACCGGGGCGGAGAGGCGACGGGGCATACTGGTAGAACTCCGTAGGCGAGCCTATCTAGGCCCTCGGCGAATAAGAAGCCATGCCGACCGTGTCTCGCAGTGGCAGTCCGGGGCCGGGTTCGCCGGCCCGGGGACCGGAATCCTCGGCCGGCCATCTTCCGGTGTATCCGGCCCGCGAGGACACGTTCCTCCTCCTCCCGTTCGCGGAGGTCGCTCCCGGCTCCACCTTCCTCGAGGTTGGGGCCGGCCGGGGGCTCGTCGCACTCGCTGCCGCGCGTCGGGGGGCGGTCGTGGTCGCGACCGACCGAAACCCGCACGCGCTCCGACTCCTCAGGGACTCCGCTCGGCGCGAACGGCTCACGGTCCGATGCGTACGAACCGACCTCGCCCGGGGGGTGGCACGGTTCGATCGGATCGTCGCCAACCCGCCCTACCTGCCGACCCAACCGGACGAGCGCGATCCCGACCGTTGGCAGAACCTCGCCCTCGACGGCGGTCCGGACGGGTGCGTGACGACGGCGCGTCTCGTGGCCGACCTCGACGATCATCTCGTCCCCGGGGGGAACGCCTTCCTCCTCACGTCGACGCGACAATCCCCGAGTCGGCTCGAGGAGATCTGGGCCGCGTGGCGCGAACGGGCGGGGGGCGTGGACCGGGTGGCCACGCGCCCGCTCGAGGGCGAGCGCCTCGAAGTGTACCGCCTGGCCGCGCGCGGCCGGACCGACGCCCCGGGTTAGGCCGGGCGCTCGGCGTAGGAGAGCACCGCTTCCAGGAACCGGTGCCCGTCGCCGAAACCGACCGGACCTCCCGTCCTGGTGAAGTCGGAGGCTTGGGCCCGGAAGAACGAACGCTCCGGATGGGGCATGAGCCCGAATACATTCCCTTCCGGATTGGTCAGACCGGCCACATCCCCGACGGACCCGTTCGGATTCCAGGGATACGTCGGGGGACCGCCGTCGGGCGCTACCCATCGGAAGAGGATCTGCCCGCTTCGTTCGAGCTCCCGGAGCCGTGCCTCCGCGTCGCCCCCGAGCACGAGCTTTCCCTCCCCATGGGCCGACGGGAAGAGGAACCGGGTCCCGCGCGGGGTCTCGTGAAGGGGAGCGAAGACGCCCCCCTGCCAGGCGAGAAAGGTAGGACGACATTCGAAGTGCCCGGAATCGTTCGTCATCAGGACCGCGTCGGCGCGCCCGAGATGGCCGCCGGGACGGCCGGGGAGGAGACCGAGCTCCGTGAGGACCTGGAATCCATTGCACACGCCCGCGACGATCCGTCCCGACCGCACGAATTCCTCGAGCTCGCTTCCGATGGACGCACGGATCCGCGCGGCGAAGATCGCGCCGGCTCGCACGTAGTCCCCTCCGGAGAATCCCCCCGGGACGAAGAGCGCCGAATAGTCGGAGAGGTCGCGCCGTTCGGGGGCGGACACCTCCCGCCGCTCGAACTGCTTGAGCTGGACGACCTCGGCCCGCGCGCCGAGCGCGGAGAGCGCGACGCGGAGTTCGTCGTCGCAGTTCGTCCCTTCGATCGCCAAGAGCGCCACGCGGAGGTTACGACGGCCCACGCCCCGGGACCGGAAACGCGACCTTAACCGTTCCGGGAAGCGAACGGTCCGGCACCGGGCCCGAGCGGCGGAAGGAGCCAATGGACCCGGATCTTGGACCCGGAGACGATGGGCGTCCGACCGGGAGGAACCACCGTGAACCCGACCGATCCGGCGAGGCTGGAGATCGAGGAGGAACCGTGGTACCGCGAGTAGACCCCGCCGTGTCCCGCGGAGAGCGGCACGACGGTGGAGAACCCGGGGGCGGGTTCCAGGGTGCCCCGCACGAGGCGGGCTTCCCCATCCACCCACCCTGGACCGCGTCGGCCGGCCAGGCGACGGATGAGGGGGATGAGGAGCCAGTACGCATTCGAGAGGCACGAGGAGGGATGGCCGGGCATCCCCACGACGACGCGGTGGCCGACCTGCGCGGCCAGGGTGGGTTTCCCCGGTCGCACCGCGACCCCGTGGAACAAGAGGCGCCCCAACCGCGGGAGGACCCGGGGGAGGTGGTCCCGTTCCCCGACCGAGCTCCCCCCGGTCGCCAGGACGAGATCCGCCTCCCGGAGCGCCCGCCGTAGCACGGACTCGATCCGGTCCGGGTCGTCGACGACCGGGGGAAAGGTCCGGGGGATCCCCCCCGCGGCTTGCACGACCGCCGCGAGACTCGCATTGTTGCTCTCGTAGATCCGCCCGACGCGAGCGGTGGCCCCCGGGGAGAGAAGCTCGTTGCCGTTGGGGACGATGGCGACGACCGGACGGGCGCGCACCCGGACGGTCGGCATGCCGCAGGCCGCGATCATGGCCAGCGCGGCGGGTGTCAGCTCGGTGCGGGGCCGGACGAGGACGGCGCCTCGTGCGAAGTCGTCTCCGGGGGACGCGATCCGATCGCCGACCGGCACGGGATGGGGGATCCGCACCCGGTCCCCCCGGCGGGTAACGTCCTCGAAGATGACGACCGTGTCGGCGCCCCGGGGAAGCGCGCCACCGGTCGCGATCGCGACCGACTCCCCGGGGTGAACCGTTCCGGGAAACGTTTGCTCGGCGTAGACCTCTCCGACCACGGCCAGGTCGACCGGACGGGAGCGGGTGGCCCGCCGGGTGTCGGCGCTCCGGAGGGCGTACCCATCCCAGGAGGCCCGGGAGAACGACGGGACGGCCTGGGGAGATCGTACGACCTCGGCCACCACCCGGCCGAAGGCCGACTCCACTCGCACCTGCTCGATCCGGTCCATCGGCCGAGTGGCCATCATCAGACGGTGGCGGGCGGTGGCCATCGGGATCAGCCGCCCAAAGGCGTGCATCTCCATGGTCACGGGCCGGCTAGCGGGCTCCCTCCATCCACCGACCCGCAGCCCGCTGACCGGCGGTCAGACAGGCCGGAAGTCGTTCCCCGGAAAACCATGCGGCATAAAAACCACCCCGGAAGGCGTCCCCCGCCCCGACCCTCGTCCGGATCCCCCGGGGTTTCGAGGCGGCCACATGGAGGGTGTCGGCGCGGGTGAACGCCGTGGCGCCCCGACCTCCTTCGGTCCGTACCAGCAGAGGAACCCGCCGGAGCAGGTCCTCCGGCCGTTCGAGTCGGAGCAGGAGGACGATCCGAGCGATCTCCGAGCGGTTCCCCCACAACAGTTCGGCGCCAGCGAGCAACTCTCGAAGTCCGGCGGCGTCCCACCGATAATGGGTCTCCTGGCCGGGGTCCACGGCCACCCGGAGTCCCCGCGCGCGGGCGGTCCGCTGGAGCGAGAGGAGCGCGTCCGGCGGTCCGGTCGTCAGGTGGAGCCACGAGTACTCGGAGAGCCAGGGTCCCACGCGGAACCGGGACGACACGCCGTCGGACATCGCCCCCTGGTCGATCAGGGTCCGTTGCCTACCCCGGCGGTCCTCGACGATGTAACACGTCGGTGTGGCGTGACGCGCTAAGGTTTGGACGCCCCGCAGGTCGATCCCCGAGTGGGCGAGCGTCTTCCGGAACGCTACCGGGAAATCGTGCCCAAGCCGCGCGACCAGGCCACTGGCCACGCCATACCGGGTGGCCGTGAGGGCGAGGTTGGTCGCCGTCCCTCCCAGCTCCGACCGACTCCGGGTCACGGGCACGGTGCGGTCCGGATCCGGGAATGCAGCCACCCGAAGGAACCGGTCGACGTTCACGTGGCCCGCGACGAGCAGGTCCCGGGGTCGGTCGGATTCGGGCGCGTTCATCGGGAGATTTTCGGACGAGACGTCCCGGCCCATAGACCTTCGGTAGGACCGCGGGCTCGCCCTTAAACGGCCCGGACGCTCCGGCGCTCCGGCGATGCTCGTCGAAGGGGCGATCCTGGACCGGGACGGGCCCCGACGGGCCTCGGTGCGGATCACGTCCGGTCGGGTGGCCGAAGTGGGTCAGCCCGGCACCCTCCGCGCCCGGAGGGAGGAGCGACGGATCCGCGGGATCGTCGTCCCGTCCCCGGTCAACTCGCACACCCACCTCGGGGACGCGGTCTCGACCCGGGAACCGCCGAGCGGACCCGTCGACCAGCTGGTCGTTTCCCCCGACGGATACAAGTTCCGTCTCCTGGCCACCAGCCCGCGGAAAGAGAAGATCCTGGCGATCCGAGCGGCGCTCCGCCGCATGCGGCGGGACGGAACGGCCGCGGTCATCGACTTTCGGGAGGAGGGAGTGGAGGGCGTCCGCCTGCTCCGAACGGCCACGAGAGGGTCGGGCATCCGGACCCTCATCCTCGGTCGGCCTCTGGCCCGGCCCGTCGACCCGGACGAGCTCGAGGAGCTCCTCGCACTCGCCGACGGCGTGGGACTTTCCAGCGCTCGGGACGAGTCGGCCGCGACGCGTCGGATCATCGCCGAGGCGTGCCGCCGGAACGGCAAGCGCTTCGCGCTCCACGCGAGCGAGGCGGTACGCGAACCTCCCGACTCCTATCTCACGCCGCGCCCGGACCTGCTCATCCACCTCGCGCAGGCGACGCGGGACGACCTTCGTGCGGTCGCCGAGGCGAAGGTGGCCGTCACCGTCTGCCCCCGCTCCAACGCACTCTTTGGACGACAACCCGACCTCCAGGGGATGGAGGCCGCCGGAGTACGGATGATGCTCGGTACGGACAACGCGATGTTCCACGCCCCCTCGATCTGGAGGGAGCTCGAATTCTCCTACATCGCGACCCGGCTCCGCGGTCGGCCGGTCTCGGCCGCGTTCCTCGCGCGCAGCGCCCTAGTCGAGCCGTACCGCTGGCTGGGCGAGCCCGAGGCCGCCACGATCGCGCCGGACTCCCCGGCCGTCCCGCTCGTCCTCCGACTACCGGCGGACGACCCGGCGTACCAGGTCGTCACCCGCGTCACCGAACACCTTATCGTCCGGCCCGAGCGGTGAGCCGTCGCGCATGAAGAGCGACGAGCTGTTCGCGCTCCTCCGCCGCCGGGGGGTCCTCTGGCCCTCGGCGGAGATCTACGGAGGGGCCCAGGGACTCTACGACTACGGTCCACTGGGAGTCGCGCTGAAACGTCGTCTCGAAGAGGCCTGGGCGGCGTGGTTCGTCGGGCTCTCGCACGACTACCACGTGATCGAGCCGGCGGAGATCCTTCCGGAGGCCGTCGTCCGGGCGTCCGGTCACCTCGAGAATTTTACGGACCCGGAAGTCACGTGCGAGTCCTGCCACTCGGCGTTCCGCGCCGAGACGATCCTCGAGAAGGTGCGGCCGGAGGGGGTCGACGGGCTCTCGCCGGCGCAGATCGGGGAGATCGTCTCCGCGAACCATCTCAAGTGCCCGACGTGCGGCTCGCTCGCGTTGAGCGTCCCGCGACCGTTCAACCTCATGTTCGGGATGGATTTCGGCGTCACGGGACGGGAGCGGGCGTACCTGCGCCCGGAGACGGCCCAGGGAAGTTACCTCTCGTTCGCGCGGATGTGGGACGTCGGCCGTCGGGCCCTCCCCCTCGGCATCGCGGTGATCGGGAAGGCGTACCGGAACGAGATCGCCCCACGTCAGGTCCTCTTCCGCATGCGGTCGTTCACCCAGGCCGAGTTGCAGATCTTCTTCGACCCGGCCGGCTTCCCCGTTCCGTTCGACCGGGTACGCGAAGAAACCCTTCCGATGCTCCGGGTCGACCGACGCGAGCGAGGCGAGGAAACACCGGAATCGGTGCGCGCCGGGGCGCTGGTGGAATCCGGGGGGCTTCCCGAGTTCTACGTGTACCACCTCGTGCACACCCTGCGATTTTTCCGCGACGTCCTCGGCTACCCCGCCGACCGCCTCCGATTGTTCGAGAAATCGGATGCGGAGAGGGCGTTCTACAACCGCCTCCAGTTCGACGTGGAGGTCCGCCTCGACAGCCTGGGGGGCTACAAGGAGCTCGGCGCCGTCCACTACCGGGGCGATTACGACCTCTCCCGACACAGTCAGGGCTCGGGGAAGGACCTCTCGGTCCATCCCACCGGGAAGGAACCTCTCCTCCCCCACGTTCTCGAACTCACGTTCGGGGTCGACCGAAACGTCTGGGGGCTCGCCGACCTCCATCTCTCGCGCGAGGGGGAACGAACCCTCTGGAAGCTCCCGAGCTATCTTGCCCCGGTCGCGGTCGGCGTCTTCCCGCTCATCGGCAAGGAGCATGCGCCGTACGCGCTCGCGCTCACGGACGAGTTGGCGGCCCTCGGGATCACGGCCCAATACGACGACGGGAGTTCGATCGGAAAGCGGTACGCACGCATGGACGAGGTCGGGACGCCGTTCTGCGTGACGGTCGACGGGGAGACCCTCGCGGACGGGCCCGCGAAGGACTCGGTGACGCTCCGCCATCGGGACTCTCGCACCCAGGAACGGGTCCCCCGCTCCGAACTCGCGGCGCGAATGGCCCCGTCCCTGAGGCCGCCCCGGCCGTCCCGGGCGTAGCCATCCTCCGACCGTTTCCGCGACGTAACAACGGATATATCGCGCAGGTCGGTGTGTTCTCCCCGATGGCATCCGGCGGTACCCCTCCCGACGCGCTGGGTCCCGCCACGCCGCTCGCAGCCCGCCGTTCCCGGTGGATCGGCCAACAGTACGCCGACATCACCAAGCTGCGGGAGATCGCGGCCCGCCATGACCGGTCCTCCGTCCGGGCCCAGCAACGGGCCGCCCGGCTCAATACCCGGATCGAGAAGCTCCGCCACCAGGCGACGCTCCTCCGGGAGAAAGGCCAGAAGGTCCTCGCCGAGATCCCCGAGATCCAGCAGATGATGAAGCAGCACGAGCGGGACATCGCCGCCTCGACCGGCCAGCAGCACGGCGGCGCCGTCACGAGCGACGTCACGAGCCTGCACTATCGAGTCCGGAAGCTCCAGCAGAAGGTCGTCGACAAGCAGCAGAAGCATCGGCACCTCGAACTGCGGGCCGCTCAGAAGACCCAGAAGACGGCCGAACTGAAGGTGAAGGTCGACCGGTACACGGAGCTCTCCCGACTGGAGGAACAGGAAGCGGTCGCCTACCGTCAGCGGGCCGACCGGCTCCAGACCGTGAGCGAGACGGACGTCGCCGGACACCTCACCGCGACCGCCTCCCCGCCGACCGGTTCCCAGGACCAACCCCCCCTCCCGCCATGAAACTCATCGTCACGGTCGGAATGCCCGGTTCCGGCAAGGACGAACTCCTCGAGATCGCCCGGTCGATCGGCCTCGCGACCCTCAAGATGGGCGACCTGGTCCGCGACGAGACCCGGCGCCGGGGCCTCCCGCTCACGAACCCGAACGTGGGACGGATCGCCTCGGAGGAGCGGGACAAGCACGGAGGGGGGATCTGGGCGCAGCGGGCGCTCCCGAAGCTGACGGAGACCCGGATGCTCGTGGACGGGTGCCGCTCCGACACGGAGGTCACGGTCTTCCGCCACAATTTCGGCGACCTGTTCGTCCTCGGGATCTTCGCCTCGCCCGAGACGCGGTACGACCGGATGACGGCCCGCAGTCGGAACGACGACGGCGGCAGCCTTCAGGATTTCTTCGACCGGGACCGGAGGGAGCTGAAGTGGGGGATCGGCAACGCGTTCGCTCTCGCCGACGGGATGCTGCTCAACGAGGGACCGATCGACGACTTCCGCCGGTCGGCGCGAGCGATCCTCGAAAAGGTCCTCGCCCAGAAGGACGACGACTAGGGTTCACGCCGGGTCGGTATCCGCCGATCCGGGGTCGGAGAGGAGCGCGCGGACGTTCTCGAACCGCTCCCGGTCGATTACGACGGCAACCCTCGATCGGCCGAGGGCCATCGCCCGGGCCGACCGGACCAGGTACCGGTCCCGCGCGCCTGCGAACTTTCGGGAGCCCCGCCCGCGGGCGACCTCGTGGTCCCACCGCAGGGCGTACTCGTCCGCATTGGCTGGTGTGGGAGGGTTCCGGGAAACGCTCCGCTCCCGCACGGTCCGACGGACGAGCTCGAGGTACCCGATGTTCTCGGCGAAGAGCGTCGCGGTACGGTCCTCACTCGGGTCGAGCCCCTGGGTCACGACCCCCTGGGTCGCGGCCCACCGGAGGACCTCGAGGAACGAGGGGTTCGGTACCGAGACCTCTCCGAACCGCACCAGGCCCCGCACCTCGCTCCGCTCCGCCGTCGTCAACGGAACCACCGGGTCGGCGGCGGACCGAACGAAGTACTCGTCAAACCCGCGCAGCTCTTCCGGAGAGATCCCGAACCCGACCGCGCCGGCGGCGTGACCCGCGATCGCCCGAACCGCCGCCGGGGCCTCGCTGACGAGTCCCCGGACCGGTGCGACCAGCAGGAGGTCTCCGCCGGTCGTGATCCGGGCGGTGATCACGGACCTTCCCGCTCCGTGAGGTCGTCGAAGAGGTCGTCCCGGTCCCGATGGCGGCGGAGTTCCCGGACGTTGAGGATGGGGAGGCCATCGATGGACGGCCGGTGGACGCTCTCCGCGACCACGAACATGGCGTGACCCTCGGCCACGCGCGAGAGGCCGTGCAGGATCTCGGCCCGATGGAGGGCGGTCCGCAGGCTGCCGACCCCCGTGAGTAGGATCTGCGGGGACCGGGAGAACGCGTCGAACGGCGCCCGAACGGTGACGGTGACCTCGAGGCCGAGTCCGTCCAGCTGGTCGATCACTCCGTCCCGGAGCGCGTCGCCGGTCCGGGGACGGGGTCGGTCGGGGACTCCCGAGCTTTCTCCCCGGGTCGGCGACGCCTCGGCACTCGGAGGCCCACCGGACGGGGACTTCGGGTTCGGAGAGCCCTCCGAACCGCCAAAGATCATGATCGGCGAAACGATCGGTTCGCCGAGGTACGCCTCGATCCGTTCGATGACGTCCACCTCGGCCCCCGCTCCCTCCTCGTAGAGCTGGATGGCCCGTCGAGAGACCCCGGCCACGGCGGCGAGCGTGCCCAGCGAGAGGGCCCGGCCCAAGCGGAGTTCCCGGAGTCGCTCTCCCGATACCCGGGCGAAGGTGCCCCCGGGGCTCGCGTAGAGGAACGGGGGGATCCCCTCCTCCAGGTATTCTCTCAGCGTTTCCTCGTTGACGATGGGCACGCCGTACCGGGTGTAGACGACCCCGGGCTCGAGCTCGGAGGCGCCCGAGGCCTGGCCGATGATGAGGACGGTCGCCGGAAAGAGGCGACCGAGCTCGAGGAGCCGGGTCGCTTCCTCGGCGCCGAGCGCATCGATGTTCTTGAGGACCTTCACGAGGAGGAGCGTCGCATCCCGGCGGGCGGCCAGGTCGAAGCTGGACGGGCGGACCCCGTGCGTGCCGGCGACGTAAAACCCCGACCGACTGAGCAACGTGCGGATCTCCTCGATCCACCGGTCCCGGGTCCGCGGCATCTTCCCCCTGGAAAACGACTACAACTTCTACATAAATAGATATGGTCGGTCCTCTCGAGAAGCCGGCGAGGGCGGTGGGGCCGGAATCGTCATGGTTCTTCTTCGAGTCCGCGGGTGATGGCGAGCCTCCTCACGCCGGTCCCGGACGCGCCGGCGCTCCTCCTGGAGAGCGAGGAGGACGGGGAGCGGACCCTCGTCCTCGCCGACCTCCATCTCGGACTCGGAGCGAGTAGCGATCGCCCGGGCGGACCGCCCGAGGCGTCGGGATCGACCCTGGCTCTCGACCTGGTCGACCTCACCCGCACGCAACGCGCCGCGCGCGTCGTCATCGCCGGCGACGTGAAGCACCCGATCGTGGGGACGCCGCCCGGCCTCCGATCCGTGATCTTCGATTTCTTCTCCCTGCTCCTGGCGAACGGTATCGGGGCCGAGGTGGTCCTCGGGAACCACGACGTCGGCCTCGTTCGACACCTTCCCCGGGAGGTGGTCGTCCACCCGGCCACCGGGGTCGTCCTTCACCAGGTCGGAATTTTCCACGGTCACTGCTGGCCCTCCAACCGGGTCCTCCGGGCTCCGCGGCTGATCGTCGGGCACCTCCACCCGGGGTTTCGGCTGGCCCCGAGCCCGGACGACCCCCTCGGAAAGCGACGGTGCTGGGTCCGACTGGAACTCACGCCACCGACCCGACCGAGCCGTCGCCGCCGGCGCCACATCGCGCCGCGCGCGAACGAACTCATCGTGCTCCCCGCGTTCAACCCCCTCGCGGGCGTGGAAGCGTTGAACCGAGAGCGACCCGCGCGCGGACGGTCGTTCCTCTACGGGAGGTTTCTCTCCCGCGGGACGGCCCGCGCCTACCTGCTCGACGGGACCGATCTTGGCGTCCTCAACCTGCCGCCGCCGAAGGTCCCCGCTCGAGCAACTGACGGAGCGCGTCGGGGTCGGTGACGGGCGGGGCGCAGGTCGTCCCGAAACAGACGAGGGCACGGGTGGCTCCGGTCCGGCCGGGAGCCGCCACCTCGTCCGGGAGGGAGAAGGGTGGGGGAGGATGCCCTTCGAACACCCACACGTTCGGATGCCACGTCCGTTGAGCCGCCCGGGCCAGCCCGTGCGCTACTTCGTCCGTTCCCTCGACGATGACCGTGGCTGGCTCGCCCGCGGCCAGCCCGGCCGCGAGCGCGGCGCCCGCCGCGAACAACCCCGCGTGGCCGATCCGTCGGGCCATGGGGGCGAGGAGCGCGACGGCCTTCGCCTTCCACCGGTCATCGTGCGACAGACTTCCGAGGCGGAGAAACGCGATCGCGGCCGCCGAGTTCGCCGCGAGGTGCGGGCTGTCTTCGAGCGGGTAGCTCGGCTCGCTCAACGCCCCCAGGGAGGGCCCGTCGTACAGCCGTGGCGAGAGGTCCCGTAGCAGACCGTCCTCCCCGCGGTACTCGCGGTCGACGAGTTGGAGGAGGTGGGTGGCCGCGAGCGCGTACTTCGGTTCCGCCAGCGACCCGGCCAACTCGAGGAGACCCCCCGCGAAGGCGACCTGGTCCTCGAGGAGACCCCAGCCCTGCCCGCCGGACGGGTCGAGGCGATGGGCGACGCCCCGGTCCGGAGCGTACCCTCGTTGGAGGAACCGGTCGGCCGCCCGGGTGGCATCGGCGAGGATCGTCCGATCGTCCAGGAGCGAGCCGGCCCGAGCGAACGCGGCGATGAAGCGGCCGTTGATGTCGGCATATTGGGCCCGGTCCACCGCTGGGAGCGGCCGCCGGGCTCGGGCCACGCGCAGCTGGGTGACGACCCGTTCGAGGAGGGCTGCCGGGCCTCCGGACACGGTCCGACCCTCGGCGGCCTCGTCCAACGTGAGCATGCGGAAGAGTACGTTCCGGTCCGGGTCGTGGGGCATCCGCCCATCGGTCCCCACCCCGAAAAATCGCCCAGCGAAACGAAACTCCTCCGGTTCGAGGGCCGCCTTCAGTTCCGGTCGGCTCCACGTGAAGTACCCTCCGTCGTCCCCCGGAGCGTTGTCGGCATCCTGGCTCGAGCCGAACCCACCCGCGGGATCCTCGAGGACCTCGCGGACCCATCGGACGGTCCCGCGGACGACCTCCTCCAGGCGGGGGTCCCCGAACCGACGCACGCCGTCGACGTACGTCGCGAGGAGCGCCGCGTTGTCGACCCCCATCTTCTCGAAGTGGGGGATGTGCCAGCCCTCGTCCACCGAGTACCGGTGGAATCCGCCGCCGACCTGGTCGTACATCCCGCCGTCGCCCATCCGGAGTAAGGTCTCGTGCGCCCGCTCGTCGCTCAGGGGCCGACGGTTCGCCCGTGCGTCCCACAGGAAGAGGGAGACCGCAGTAGGGTGAGGGAATTTTGGGGACAGCCCGAATCCCCCGTTTACCGGGTCATATCCGGAGTGGACTTCCGCGATCACCTGGGCCTCGAACGCGTCGAGGGCCCGGGCCTCCGGAGCCCGCGCCGCCCGCATCCGTTCGAGCGAACCCTGGACCGCTCGGGAATTCTCCCGGATCTTTTCCGGCTCTTCTCGCCAGAGACGCGCGACCTCCTTCAACACACGGCGGAAGCCGGGGCGTCCCTGACCGTCGGTCGGGGGAAAGTACGTCCCTCCCAGGAAGACCTCTCCCTCGGGGGTGAGGAAGGCCGTGAGCGGCCAGCCCCCCTCGCCCGTGAGCGCTCCCACCTGACGCTGATACCGCCGGTCGACTTCGGGATTCTCGTCCCGGTCGACCTTGACCGCGATGAAGTGTTGTCCCAAGAGCCGGGCCACTTCCCCATCGATGTACGTCCCTTCGTCCATCACGTGGCACCAGTGGCACCACGAGGCCCCGATGTCGAGGAGGATCGGTCGACCGGTGCGCTGGGCGAGTTCGAAGGGCTCGGGACCCCAGGGATGCCAATCGATCGGTTGTTCTACGGCGCTCCGGAGGTACGCGGAGCTCCGGCCCGCGAGCCGACTCGCTCGAGGCGGGTCGCTTGCGCCGGCCATGGCGGGGCGGCGCGAACCGACTCATACGCTTGTCGCAACCAGGGGCGCCGCACGTGCCGGTCCGCCCGACAGGTCGTAATCGGCTGACGGAGGCGTAACCGCCCCGGTGCCTTTTATAAAGGGGTCCTGGGTGGCCGGGTCGAGGCCCTTCGATGGAGATGCAACCCGGCCAGATGGCCTACGACCGGGCGATCACCGTTTTCTCGCCGGACGGCCGGCTCTTCCAGGTCGAGTACGCGAGGGAGGCCGTGCGTCGGGGCGCCACGACCGCCGGGGTCGTCTACTCCAGCGGCGTCGTCCTGATCGCGGACCGCCGGATCCCCAACCCGAAGCTCGCCGAGGCCTCCAGCCTGGAGAAGATCCATCAGATCGACGAGAACATCGCCTGCGTGACGGCCGGCCTCGTCGCCGATGCACGGGTCCTGGTCGACTACGCGCGACTCTCGGCCCAGATCAACCGCGTGACGTACTCGGAGCCGATGTCCGTCGAGCTCCTCGTGCGGAAGATCTGCGATTACAAGCAGCAGTACACCCAGTTCGGGGGCGTGCGACCGTTCGGGACGGCCCTCCTGGTCGGAGGGTACGACGACTCGGGGATCCACTTGTTCGAGACCGAGCCCTCCGGTTCGCTCACGAGTTTCAAGGCCTCCAGCACGGGCGGCAACAAGGGTCCCGTCATGGAGCTCTTCGAACAGAAGTATCGGCCCAACATGGAACGGGACGGAGCCATCCTGCTCGCGCTCGAGGGACTTCGGGCGGGCCTCGACGAAGGCGGCAGCCTCGCCCAGGTCGAAGTCGTCTCGGTCGACCAGAAGGATGGAACCAGCCGACTCTCCGGCGACGAGATCCAGAAATTCGTGGCCCGTCTTCCGGCCGCCACCACGACGGGGCGGGCGGGCCGGTCCTAGGCCCCTCGGGGCGGGCGCCCGATGGTCAAGGTCGAGGACGCGGTCATCGCCCGGTGGGAGACCGGGGGGTCCCGGTTCGAGGTCCTCGTGGACCCCGAGGCGGCCCAGGCGGTCAAGGACGGCAAGGACATCGACCTGACCGACAAGCTCGCGCTCGACCAGGTCTTCAAGGACGCGAAGAAAGGCGACCAGGTCTCCGACGAACACTTGGAGAAGACGTTCCATACCCGGGACCTCGCGACGATCGCGAAACAGATCGTCCTCAAGGGCGAGGTCCAGGTCACGACCGAGCAGCGCCACCAGCTCCAGGCGGTCAAGCACCGCCAGATCGTTCAGACGATCGCCCGGAATGCGATGAACCCCCAGACCGGGGCGCCCCACCCGGCGGCCCGGATCGACGCGGCCATGACCGAGGCGAAGTACCATGTCGACCCGTTCCGGCCGGTCGATGTGCAGGTCCAGGAGGTCCTGGCGAAGCTCCGTCCGCTCCTCCCCATCCGTCTCGACGTCGTGAAGGTCCGGATCCGCCTCCCGGGGCAACACTACCCTCGGGTCATCGGGGAACTGAAGGGGCTCGGTCGGATCCTCGAAGAGCAGTGGTTGGCCGACGGAACGTGGTCCGGAATGGTCGAGATTCCCGCCGGAGTCCAGACCGAACTCTACGAGATGCTCAACGCGCGCTCGAAGGGCGCCGCCGAGACCGCTCTGGTTAAATAGCGTCCCCCCGTCGGCGCCGCCCGGTGCAGCACAACCAATGTCCCAAGGTCAACGAACGGACCACCGACGGCGTGGTCGCGGGGATTCGTCCCCGCATCCCTCACGGGATCGCGTACTAGTTCTCCCCGGTGAGGAACTCCCGAGCCAGGGCCTCAAGCCCGGCACGGGTACCTACCGCGTCGGCGGGAAGGTCTACTCCAGCATCCTCGGGCTTCTGTCCCCCCAACCTCCCTTCGTCCAGGTCATCCCGCTCTCGGGACGGTACATCCCCAAGCCGAACGATGTCGTCATCGGCACGGTCACGGACTGTCAGGGGACGTTCTGGCTCCTGGACATCGGCGCCCCCCGCTGGGCGCCGCTGCACATGACCGGGACGCCCTGGGATGTCGAGATCGGGGAGACCGAGAAGTTCCTCCACGTGCGCGATTCGGTGGTCGTCCGGGTCGAGAACCTCGACCCCACGGGCCGGATCGGTGTCACGATGCTCGGCGACGGTCTCGGGAAGCTCGAGGGAGGGACCATCGTCACCGTCTCGCCCGCCCGGATTCCGCGCGTGGTGGGCCGCGGGGGTTCGATGGTCGAGACCATCACTCGGCTCACCGGCGCTCAGGTCGCGGTCGGCCAGAACGGCCGGGTCTGGATCAACGGGAGCCCCGACGCCATCCTTCGGGCGAGCGAAGCCCTCCGCCTCATCGAGGAGCAGGGCCAGCGACGTGGCCTCACCGAGCGGGTCGAGAGTTACCTCGTGTCCACCTCCACGTCCACCGACCGGGGCCCGGAAGCGGCCGCCCGCGAGAGCGCCCACCGCGATGCCCCCGTGACCCGGGTCCCCCCCGTCGGCCCGGCCGACGAACGCCCCGACCCGGAGGCCCTCGGACCGGGCCCCGACGAGTACTGAGATTCCAAGGAGAAAAAAACCATGGGAAGCGTAGGAGCCAAGGACGTCCCCGTCCTCCTCAGCCCGGAGGGGCTGCGGATCGACGGGCGACGACTGGACGAACTGAGACCGATCCGGATCGAAGCCGGCCCCCTGCATCAGGCGGACGGTTCGGCATACGTCGAGTGGGGCGCGAACAAGGTGATGGCCGCGGTCTACGGACCCCGGGAGGTCCACCCGCGCCACCTGCAGCAGAACAACAAGGCCGTCATCCAGTGCAAGTACAACATGGCCGCGTTCTCCGTGGACGAACGGAAGCGGCCCGGCCTCGACCGCCGGTCCCAGGAGATCTCCAAGGTCATCGCGGAGGCGTTCGAGTCGGTCGTCTTCGCCGAGGAGTTCCCCCGGACGAGCATCGACGTCTACATCGAGGTGCTCCAGGCGAACGCCGGGACGCGGTGCGCGGGCCTGGTCGCGGCCTCGGTCGCGCTCGCCGACGCCGGCATCCCGATGGTCGACCTCGTGCCCGCGGTCGCCGTCGGCAAGATCTCCGGACAGATCGCCCTCGACCTCAAGAAGGAGGAGGACAACTTCGGCGAGGCCGACCTCCCGATGGCCCTCGTCCCGCAATCCGGCCGGCTCGTGCTCCTCCAGATGGAGGGTCACATGACCCCGGACGAGCTCTCCAAGGCCCTCGACCTCGGCGTCGAAGGGTGCAAGGCGATCTACGCGAAGATGAAGCAGGCGCTGCGGGACCGGTACACGGTCGACCCCCTCCCCGCGGAGGCCGCATGACGGCAGAAGTGACCGCCGAGATCCGGACCGCCCACCTCCTCGACCTCGCCGCCGAGGGAAAGCGCCTCGACGGACGCGGCCCCGACGAGTACCGGCGGGTCGTGGTCGAGCCCGGATTCGTCACCACCGCGGACGGCTCCGCCCTGGTCCGGATCGGGAACACCACCGTGCTGGCCGGCGTCAAGCTCGAACCGGGCAAGCCGTTCCCCGACACTCCGAACGCGGGCGTGCTCACGACCAACGCCGAACTCATCCCCCTCTCCTCGCCGGTCTTCGAACCCGGCCCGCCACAACCCGGTGCGATCGAGGTCTCCCGGGTCGTCGACCGGGCCATCCGGGCCGCCGAGGCGATCGACCTCACGCGCCTGTGCGTCACGCCCGGGGAGAAGACGTGGGTCTGCTACGTCGACCTGCACGTCCTGGACCACTCCGGCAACCTCATCGACGCGGCGATGCTCGCGGGGGTCTCGGCGCTCGCGCACGCGGTCGTCCCGGCGAAGCGGTTCGGGATCGCCGAGAGCGACTACCCGCTCGACCTGCAGCACGTCCCGACCGAATGCACCTTCATCCGCCTCGGCGACGCCCTCGTGGTCGACCCCACCTTCGATGAAGAGCAGGCGGCCCAGGGCCGCCTCACGGTCGCCACCGATGAGACCGGCCGGGTGGTCGCGATGCAGAAGGGTCTTGTAGGCGCGTTCTCCCCCGACGACGTGCGGGAAGTCGTCCGCCGGGCCCTGGTCCACGGGGACCGGCTCCGGATCGCCGCCCGCGGAGGGAAGACATGAGCAAGCGGACGAAGAAGGTCGGTTCGACCGGATGGATGGGACCCCGGTACGGGATCCGGATCCGACGCCGCGTCCTCGAGCTCGACCAGGCCCGGGGCCCGGACGCCGCCTGCCCGCGCTGCGCGACCGTGACCCTGCACCGGGTCGCGAGCGGGATCTTCGAATGCCGACGCTGCGGCGTCCGCTACGCGTCCAACGCCTACGTCTTCGAGGCGCCGCCCCCGATCATGCGGACCGAAAAGGAGGAGGCGGCGGGCAACGCTTAAGCCGCCCGTCTCCGTTTTAGCGCGATGTTCCGCTGCATTCGCTGCCAGGAAGCGCTCCCCTCGGACGCCAACCTCTTCGGCGTCCGCTGCGACAACTGCGGGGGCAAGATCTTCACGAAGGAACACCCGAACGTGAAGAAGGTCCTCAAGGCCCGCTAGACCGCGGGTCCAAGCCCTCTAATCCCGAGCCCCCGTCCACCGCCCGATGGGCGGGCCCACCGTGCGGTTCCTCGGCGGGGTCCGCGAGATCGGGGGGAACAAGATCCTCATCGAGGACGGACCGGACCGGGTCCTCTTCGACTTCGGTCCGTCGTTCTCCCCGCGCGTCGAGGAGTACTACGTGGACTACCTCCAGCCCCGGTCCGGCTCGAGGGCGAAGGACCTGCTCGAGTTCGACCTCCTCCCCCGGGTCCCGGGGTTGTACTCGAAGGAGGCCCTCGCCGACTCCGACCTATACTACACGGAACCGAGCGTGCACGCGATCTTCGTGAGCCACGCCCATGCCGACCACGCCGGGTACCTCGACCTGGTCGACCCGACCATCCCCGTCCACGTCGGCGAGGGGACCCGAACGCTCCTCAGCGCGATCGAGACCTCGACGCGGATGAAGTATGGCACGCACCCGTGGAAGGTCTTCACCGACCGGGCCCCGATCCGGGTCGGTCAGATCGAGGTCGTCCCGTATCCGGTCGACCACTCGATCCCGTTCGCCTACGGGTTTCTCGTCCGGACGAGCGGCGGGACGCTGGCGTACTCCGGCGACTTCCGTCACCACGGCCCCCGGGCCGCCGACACCCACGCCTTCTTCGAGGCGGTGGGGAAGGAGCCGGTGGACGCCCTCCTCATCGAGGGAACCCGGGCGGGACCGGACCGCCGGAAGAACCTCTCGGAGGCCGGCGTGCGCCGCGGCGTCGACCACGTCCTCGAGGAAGGGAGAGCGCTCGCGTTCGCGTGCACCTACCCCCGGGACATCGACCGCCTGCTCACGCTCTACGCGGCCGCCCGGGCCGCCGACCGGGACCTGGTCGTGTCGGTGCGGACCGCCCATCTCCTCACCGAAGTCGCGCCCCGGTTCCCGTCCGGAACCGTACCGGTCCCGGGCCAGAGCCCGGGGATCCGGGTGTACGCCCGCAAAAAACTCACCTCGTTCGTCTGGGAGCGGCCGTACCTCGACGGAGCCCTCCCCGCGGCCGAGGTGCGGTCGAACGGTCCGAAGTACCTGCTGGCGCTCGAACTGAGCCACTTCACCGAACTCATCGACCTGCGGCCCCCGAAAGGGAGTCCGTTCATCCACTCGATGAGCGAACCGTTCAGCGAGGACGACGTGGACGACCGGGTCATGCGGAACTGGCTGAAGCACTTCGGGCTCACCTTCCACCAGATGCACGCCAGTGGCCACGCCTCCGGGCCGGAACTGGTCGACCTCATCCGGGCGACCGGAGCCCGAGCCGTCTATCCGATCCACACGGTGAACCCGGAAGCGCTCGAGGCCGCGGGACCGTCGGTGCATCCGCCCGAGCTGGGTCGGAGCTATCCGCTCGTCGGGGCCGGCTGACGGCCCACGGACGAGAGATTAAGCGCGAGGCGGGCTCTCGGCCGCGCGATGGGGACGGACCGGCTGCCCACCGGCATCCCGTCGGTCGACCGGCTGCTGGGAGGAGGGCTCGAGACCGATTCGGTCACCGAGGTCTACGGGGAGGGCGGCAGTGGCAAGACCCTCTTCTGTCTCGAGGTGGCCCATCGGGTCGCCCGGGAGAACCGTTGGGTCTTCTACATCGACACCGAGGGCGTGAGCGTCGACCGACTTCGCTCGATGGCGGGGGACGGTCTCGAGAAGCTCCTCAAGCGGTTCCTGCTCTCCACGCCGAAAGACCTGGACGAGCAGACGGCGGCCGTTCGAACCGCCTGCTCGCTCGCGCGGGAGGGCCGGCGCGCGGTCGGGCTCTTGGTCGTCGATTCGGCCACGGCCTACTATCGGCTCTCTCTCTCCGGACCGGGGGAGGATGACGCGCGCCAGGCCCTGTCGCTCGAGATCTCCGACCTCGTCCTCACCGCCCTGCGGGCCCACGTCCCCGTGCTCATCACGAACCAGGTGTGGCGCAGCCTCCGGGACGGCCATCTCGAACCCCTCGGCGGCTCGTTCCTCAATCACGCAGCGAAGACGATCCTCTTCTTCGAACGTCTCCCGGGTCCCCGCCGGCGCGTCGTCCTGATGAAGCACCGGGACCGCCCCGAGGGCTCGGCGGAGTTCCGCATCACGGAGCGCGGGCTCGAGTCCGCCGGCTCCGGATGAGTTAGGACCCGTACAAGGGCGGCTCTTCCGAGGAGGGATCCTCCGGAGTCGGCTCGTCCTCCGTGGGGCTCCGCGGGGGCCGACGTCGAAGGTAGACCGCCACCACCGCGGCGGCCGCCGCCACGAGCACCGCCGCGAGGACCGCCCAGAGCCAGAGGGGCAGCGGTGCGGGGCCGGAACCGCTCCCGGGCGTCGGGGGAGTCGAGGCCGTGGCGTGCGGAGCCACCGACAGGCGCAAGGAGGCGTTGACCTCCAACCCGTAGGCGTCCGTGATGGTCACGTTCACGGAGAAACTCCCGTTCTTGGAGTAGGTGTGGGTAGGAGTCGCCCCGTAGGCGACCCCACCGTCCCCGAACGTCCACGAGAAGTTGTACGGAGCGAGGCCGCCGGAGAACGACACGGAGAATCCGGTCGCATTCCCGTCGGCCACGGGGGTCGGACGGGGGACGGGCGGGAACGCCTGCAAGACCGTGCCGACCGGGAGCGTGAGCGAGCCGTTGACAGTGACTCCGATCGCATCTCGGACGGTCACCCCGACGGATTCGTTGCCGGTGGTCGTGGCCGCGTGGTTCGGGGTGGGACCGAACGCCTCGATACCGCTCCCGGGACCGAACACCCAGGTCCAATTGTACGGGGTGACTCCACCGGTCGGAGTGGCGTTGAACCCGACGTTTCCGCCGACGACGCCCTCGCGCACGGACGCCGTCACCGGTCCGAGGAGCAGCGACGAGGCGAGGATCCGGATCGGGACGGAGGCGTTCGACGTAGTGCCGAGTGCATCGCGAACGGTGACGTTCACCGTGTACGTCCCCTGGGCGAGGTACGCGTGCGACGGCATCGCACCGAACCCCCCGTTGCCGTCCCCGAAGGTCCAGGTCGCGTTGAACGGCCACCATCCTCCGATCGTCGTGACGTTGAACCCCACCGGGATGCCGACCTCGCCCACGGTCACGCTCGCATTGATGGACGCCGAGGAGAGAGGCTGGATCCACGCCCAGCTGTCGTTCATGGGAGTCGGGAAACCGTACCCGCCGAACGCGTAGAGGAGCTGCATCTCCGGGTCGAACGCCGCGGATTGCAAGGCCCGACCGCTGGGGTTCGTGAGCGGCTGGACCTGGTTCCAGGTCCCGTTGAAGTACCACGTGTCGTTGTCGACGCCCTGTCCGAGACCCGAATTCGTGTAGAACCCTCCGAAGAGCACGATCGCATTCACGTTCGGGTCATAGACGAACATCGACCCGTCCCTTGAGGACGGGGCTTGCGTCGTGACGACCGGCGCCCACTGGTTGTTCGCGAACTCCCAGGTGTCGCCGTCATCGGGGACCCCGTAGGCCGAGAACCCTCCGAACAGGACCGCCGACCCGAGCAGCGGGTCCCACGACAGCATGCCGCGGGCGCGGGTGCTCGGAGCGGTGGTCGGATGAAGTTGGACCCAGCCCGTGCTCCCAAACTCCCAGGTGTCATTGAACGAGGCCCCTGCGCCCCCCATCTCTCCCCCGAACAGGAGGACGGCGTGGTCGACGGGATCGTAGGTCATCATCGTCCGGCTCCGGGCGCTGGGCCCGGACCCGCTCGTGACATTCTTCCAGGTTCCGTGATCGAACTCCCACGTAATGGGAAAGCTCCCGACGCTGCCGTACCCTACGATGACGGCGAGGTCGGGGTCGTAGACCATCGCGGACAATTCTGGGGGATTGACGCCGGAGATCGCGGTGATGTTGGTCCACGTCCCGTTCGTGAACGACCAGGTCTGGGCTCCGAGCGACAGGGGGTTGGACCCGCCTTGGAGGATGAGCGCGTGTTGGTCCGGATCGTACACGAGAGGAGCGGCCCACCGAGGGGTGGGCGAGTGGGGGATCGTGAGGCTCCTCCAATCAGAAATGGCTCCCGTGGAAGGGGTACTTCGGGCGCGCTCGAATGCGACCAGCGGTGCGGCGCCGGAGCGAGCCGTGGTCGCTCGCGCC
>JAKIWQ010000013.1 GCA_022749935.1 Thermoplasmata archaeon
GTTCAAGGGTCCGACCCTGCTCCAGGCGCTCGACAACCTGAAGGTACCGGAGAAACCCACCGACAAGCCGCTCCGCCTGCCGGTCCAGGACGTCTACACCATCACGGGTATCGGCACGGTGCCGGTCGGTCGCGTCGAGACCGGCAAGCTGCAGGTCGGTGCCAAGATCATCTTCATGCCCGGTGGGAAGGTCGGGGAGGTCAAGACCATCGAGATGCACCACGAGACGGTCGCCGAGGCGATTCCCGGCGATAACGTTGGGTTCAACGTCCGCGGCATCGACAAGAACGACATCCGCCGCGGTGAGGTCGCGGGTCCAGCGTCCGACCCCCCGACCGTGGTCGAGAGCTTCACCGCGAACATCCAGGTGCTCAACCACCCGAGCGTCATCACGGTCGGGTACACGCCCGTGTTCCACTGCCACACCGCGCAGGTCGCGTGCGAGTTCACGGAGCTGTTGAAGCGCCTCGACCCGAAGACCGGCCAGACCGCCGAGGAGAACCCTCAGACGCTCAAGACCGGCGACGCGGCGGTCGTGCGAATCACGCCGAAGCGCCCGCTCGTCATCGAGAAGTACAAAGAGTTCCCCCAGCTCGGCCGCTTCGCGGTGCGCGACATGGGTCAGACCGTCGCGGCCGGGGTCGTCATCGACCTCAAGAAGCGCGAAGCATAGGCCTCGGCGAACGTCGGGTACGGGGGAGGGGCTATCGATGCAGAAAGCTCGGATCTCCCTCTCCGGAACCGACGCGGGGAAGGTCGACTCGATCTGTCGTCAGATCAAGGAGATCTCCTCGAAGACCGGCGTCGAGATCTCGGGACCCATCCCGCTCCCGACCAAGCGCCTCAAGGTACCGGTCCGTAAGGGCCCCGACGGCGGCGGCACCAGCACGATCGACCACTGGGAGATGCGGATCCACAAGCGCCTCATCGACCTCGCGGCCGACGAGCGGGCGCTCCGTCAGGTGATGCGGATCCAGGTCCCGGACGGCGTCAATATCGAGATCGTCCTGACCGGGTAGGCGCGTGTTCGCGCCGGGCGCAGGGCGCCCCTTGGGGATCACGGCCGGCTTTCTCGTTCTGGGGGCGGTGCTCGCGGCGCTCCGCGTGCTCCCTCCCTCGTTCGCCTTCCTCGCCCTCTACTTCATGGCGCTCGGATTCTGGGCGTTCTTCGCGTGGTTCTTCCGCGATCCCGAGCGTCCCGTCGGGGAGGGGATCGTCTCCCCCGCGGACGGGCGGGTCCGAGCGATCACCGTGGAGGGCGACCGCACCCGCATCTCGGTGTTCATGAACGTCACCGACGTCCACGTGAACCGGATGCCGTTGGACGGGACGTTCTCCCAGATCGGGACGGCGGGTTCCGGGTACCGACCCGCGTACCAGCCCGACGCCGACCACAACGTCGCGCGGACGTACGATCTCGACACGGCCTATGGCCCGGTTCGGGTCGTTCAGGTCACCGGCATCCTGGCTCGCCGACTCGTCTCGTTCGTCGGGGTCGGTGACCGTCGTCGCCGGGGGGACCGTTTCGGCATGATCGTCCTCGGTTCGCGGGTCGACCTCGTCCTCCCGAACCGCCAACTGGCCCCCGTCGTTCGGGAAGGGGACCGCGTGCAGGCGGGCCGTACCACCGTCGCCCAGGAGCGGGCATGACCGACCGGTGGCGGGTCTTCGCGAATCTGGCGACCCTCGCGAACGCCCTGCTCGGGGTCGGCGCCATCCTCTACGTCCTGGCCGGCAACAAACTGTGGGCGATGCTCCTCATCGTCTCCGCCATCGGGTTCGACGGACTGGACGGCATCTTCTCCCGACGGAGCCGGACCTCGGGTTCGTCGTTCGGTCGCGTCGCCGACTCGATCGCGGACGCGATCACCTTTGGTCTCGCGCCGGCGTTCCTGATCGCGGTCCACACATCGGACTCCTCGGCGTGGGATCCGGTCGAGACGTTCGCCCTCGTCGTCGCCGCGGCGTACTTCGCCGCCGCGGTCGCGCGTCTGGTGTACTTCACCGCGAGGGCGTACCATCGGTCCGACTTTCTCGGGGTTCCGACGCCGCAGGCGGCCCTCGCGGTGGTGGTCGCCTTGCTCTTTCACGACACGCCGGCGCTCCAGGGAGTCCAGCCGGTGGGAGTGTTCGTCGGGGTCGCGGTCCTCGCCCTGCTCATGGTGGTCCCCATCCCGTACCCCAAGATTCGTCGTGCCTCCCCGCTCCGGGTGCCGATGATCCTCACCGGGATCTTCGCCGGCCTCGGCCTGCTGCTCTTCCAATTCCACCCCTCGGCCGGCACGGGACCCTACGACGTCGCTCTCATCGCCTCGTATGGCCTGCTCATCGGCGTGGCCAGCTACCTCGTCCTGGGACCCTTCACGGTTCGACCGAAACCGAAGGAAGGTTGATCCTACGATGACAGCCCGGTCCATCCACCAGGTCCCGCTCACGGCCCGAGAGGCGCTCCTGTTCGAGGCCGGAGTGAAACTCGGAGGCGTGTTCCACCAGTACGTGGGCACCCCCGTCTCCTCTCGGACCGCCGCCGGCCTCGCCCGGACCATCGAGGCGGCGGTCGGGCTCCAACCCTTCGTGGTGGGCGTGCGGGTGACGATCCACCCGAAACGGGGAACGCCCGTGGGGAAGGGAAGATTCGCCTACGGCTACCTCGTGCCCCAGATGTTGGACGTTCGGGTCCGTCTCTCCGACGGGCACGTCGAAGTCGAGGCCCACCTCGCCCATCGCGCCGACCTTCACTATCCGTTGATGAACGTCGTCCGCGTACGGGCCGTCGGCCGAATCGCCCATCGGCGGGCCGCGGCGACGCGCTAGGCCCGGTTCGCGATCGGTACGTACGGCAGGTCCGTCGGCCCGATGTACTTCGCCATCGGACGGATGAGGCGGAGGTCCTGGTACTCTTCGAGGACGTGGGCGGTCCAACCGGCGACCCGGCTCGCGGCGAAGACGGGCGTGAAGAGGTCGTGCGGAATGCCCATGTGCGAGTAGACCGACCCCGAGTAGAGGTCGACGTTGGGGTAGAGCCCCTTCTCGCGGTGGACGACGCCTTCGACCTTCAAGAGGAGCTCGTAATACCGCAGATCTCCCTTGGCCTCCCCGATTTTCCGGGACCACTCGCGGAGGATCGTCGCCCTCGGATCTTCGACCTTGTACACCCGGTGGCCGAACCCCATGATCCGCTCGTGGCGAGCGAGCTTGGCCCGGACGACCTCCTCGACCCGGTCCGCCGTCCCGATCTCGTCCAGGAGTTCCATGACGCGCTCGTTCGCGCCGCCATGGAGGGGGCCCTTCAGGGTGCCCACCGCGCTCGTCACCGCGCTGTAGAGGTCGCTCAGGGTCGAGGCGGTGACCCGGGCCGCAAAGGTCGAGGCGTTGAGCTCGTGGTCCGCATGCAAGATGAGGGCCACATCGAGGGCCCGCTCCTCAAGTTCGGTCGGCACCCGGTTCACGAGGGCGTAGAGCAGGTAGGCGGCGTGCGAGAGGTCCGGCCGCGGCTCGAGGCGGGGCAAACGGGCCCGTCGCCGGTGGAACTGCGCGAGGATCGAGGGAAGCACCGCGGTCAGCCGCTGGGCTCCCCCGATCGAGCTCGGCCCTGGACGGGTCTCCTCCGGTTCGAAGAGCGCGAGCTCGCTCACCGCCGTTCGCAATACGTCCATCGGCGTCGCCGTCTCCGGCACCGAATCGATCCGGGCGGCGAGCGAGGGCGGCAGCTCCCTCAGCTGGGAGAGCCGGTGACGGAGGACGGCGAGCTGGTCGGTCGTCGGGAGACGACCGTACCACAACAGGTACGCGACCTCCTCGAAGGTGGACCGGGCGGCCAGGTCGCGGATGTCGTATCCTTCGTAGATCAGGCGACCTTCCTTGCCGTCGATAAAGCAGATCCGGGATTCGAGCGCGACGACGTCCTGGAGCCCATGTTGGACCTCGTCCGACGACTCGACCATCCGGTGCGGCCCTCGGGCCGCGAGACGGCCCTTCCCTTAATTGGGTTTCGCGACCGCCGATGCCTCGCTCGCGCGCTGGGGGCCGGGCAAGGGCGGTGCGGGCGGTGTTCCGCGGCCATACTTCCGTCGAACGTAGGCGACCGACGCGGCGGTCCAGAGGGGGAGCGACACGAGCAACGAGCCCGCCGCGACCAGGAACACGAGGCGGAAGCTGCCGAATTCGGCCAACACGGCCGACAAACCCGCCCCCGCGACGGCCGCCACGCCCCCGAGGGCGCTGTTCACCCCGAGGAGACTCCCGGCGTCCCGCCCCTCGAGGCCCCGGAAGAGCATGAGCGAACTCGCGGTGGTGTACACCGCGATCGCCCCTCCGAGTACCCCGAACAAGACGAGATTCTCGGCGAATGCCCCGCTACGGGCCACCACGAAGAAGGTGAACCCGGCCGTCGCCAGATACCCGAGGGCGCGCACGTACGTCGCACGTTGCACCAGCCGGTCCGAACCGAACCGAGTCGCGAGGCCCCCCGAGAGGGGAAAGAGCAGCGTCTGGACGAAATTGTTCGAGAAGTTGACGAGGAAGATGGACGACGCTGCCAAGCCCACCGAGACGAGGTAGGGAGTGTAGGAGATGTTGAACAGGTTTCCCGAGAGGCTGAAGAGGAACGACGCGGCGAAGACGAGAGGGAGCTCGTGGTGCAACTCCTCGCGGGCCCAGACGCGGAAGCGCCGGATGGGGCCTCCCCGGAGACTGGGACGCCGGGGAAAGAAGGGGATGGCGATGTGGAACGACGCAGAGATTCGGATCCGGGAGAACAGGCTCTCCGGGTGCCGGGCCACCTGGGCGGTCGTGAGGGACCGGGTCGGGTCTTTGACCCCGAACCAGATCGCGACCGCGCTGACGGCGGCCATCGCCGCGAGCACGTAGAGGAGCGACAGCAGCGCATCGTTCGCCAGGGTCCAGAAGTACCCGACGAGAAGACCCACGACCGAACCGATCATGCTCATCTCTTGGAACGACGCGAAAGCGGTCGCCCGCTCGGCTTCGGTGAACTTCTCGAGGATGAGCAGATTGGACGCGCTCGCTCCGGCGGGCGCGATGAGACCGATGACCGTGTAGATCGCGTAGAGGGCGAGCAGCGAGTGGATCTGGCCGAGGAGGAGGTAGAGCAGCGCGTACCCGCCGAAGTTGACCACGAGAAACAGGCGACGCAGTGGGTACCGGTCCGAGAGGTGACCCCAGGCTACGGAGGACAGGATGACGGCGGCGTTGAACAGCGTGGCCGCGATGGCGACGTCGGTCCAGCTCCCGTGCAGGACGATAAGGATGAGGAGCGGGAGGGCGACCCCGAAACCGGACGTCGCCGCATTGATGGGGACGAATCCGAGGAGCCAGGGGCGCGCGACGAGCCGGCGCGGCCAGGTCCGCACGGTGAGTACCATCGTTCGACCGCTCGTTGAGTGGGTGGGGATTAAAATGGGGTAGCGTCGACTGGCGGTCTTCGGGAGCGGCGTCCACGCGCCGGCGCTATTGCGTCGCCCTCGTGTCCGACAACGCTTATAAGGGAAGGTAGTTCATCCGCTCTCTCGAGAGGCGACTCCTCGCGTGGCGATCGGTTTTGTCCTAATCAGCACAGCCCCCGCGAAGGAGCACGAAGTGTACACCGAGCTCCTCCGGGTGAAGGGGATCGTCGAGTTGCACCCCCTGTTCGGCGAGTACGACCTGATCGCCAAGGTCGAGGCCGAGGACTTCAACGCGCTCGGCCAACTGGTGGTCGACAAGATCCGCTCCGTCCCTGGCGTCATCGATACGAAGACGCTCACGGGAATCAAGTTCTGAAAGGTCACCTATGTTCGATCTGGTGGGTACGGCGGTGGACATCGGCCTCTGGCAATTCTTGGCGATCCTGCTCCTGGTCTTCGGCCTCTTCCTCATCCTGGCCGGGATCTTCACGGCCTATTTCGGAAGCGGGAAGAGCCGCACCATCGGCGTCGCCCTCCTCGTCGTGGGCCTCGTGGTCGGCCTGCTCGTGGGGTACCTCTACCACAACGGCAGCTTCTACGCGCCCAAGGACCAGCTCGGGGACCTCATCCTCGGCTCGTTCCTGGTCATCTTGGCAGCCGTCATCGGGGCCTTGATCGCCATCGGGATCTTCCTGGTCGCGATCATGAAGTCCTAGACCTCCCCGTCGGCGGGCCGTGGCGCCTCCGCGTGCGGGGCGCCGCCGACCTCCCGGGTTGGTGACCCTGACCTCCGACTTGGGATGGGCGTACGCCGCCCAGGTGAAGGGGGCTCTCCTCCGCACCGCTCCCCGAATCCCCTTGGTGGACCTCGCCCACGACCTTCCCCGGCACCAGATCTCGGAAGCGGCGTTCGTATTCCGGGCGATGGCCTCCAGTTTCCCGGCGGGGACGATCCACGTCGCCGTGGTCGACCCCGGGGTCGGAGGGGCGAGGTTCCCGGTCGCGATCCGTTGCGGCGAGGGGAGCGTGCTGATCGGGCCCGACAACGGGGTCCTCTCGCCCCTCGCGAGCGCCCTCGGCCGACCGCAGGCGTTCCGGCTCGATCCAGAACGCGTAGCGACGGGCCCTCGCGTCGGCACCACGTTCGACGGACGCGACCTGTTCGCTCCGGCGGCCGGCCGGATCGCCAACGGGGAGTCCCTCTCAAGTCTCGGAACGAAGGCCGAGTTCCAGGAGCTACGGCTCCCGGTAGCCACCCGGATCTCCGGGGGCGTCAGCGGGGAGGTCGTCCACGTCGATCACTTCGGCAACCTCATCACCAACGTCCCCACCCCCTGGATCCCTCGGGGCGTCCCCCGACTTTCGGTCGCGATCGGTCCGCGTCGCTCGACCTCCGTCCCTTGGGTGGCTTCGTACGAGACCCTGGGACGGGGACGCGCAGGGAGCCTCGGGTCGAGCTTCGGGACCGTTGAGGTCGCGGTGGCCGATGGCAGCGCCTCGGCCCGCTTTCGCGGTCGTACAGGCACGCCCGTCGTCTTCCGCTGGGGTCGGAGTGGTGCGGGGGCGACTGCTACGGTAAATACCGGCCGTCGTCTTCGAGCGAGACGCCGGTAGCGGCCCGCGATCGGTCGTCCCCTCCATGGCGAAGAAAGACTACTACGAGGTGCTCGGTATTCCGCGCACCGCCTCCGCGGACGACGTGAAGGGGGCCTACCGAAAGTTGGCCCGCCAGTATCACCCGGATGTGGCGAAGGAGAACCCGAAGGTCGCCGAGGAGCGATTCAAGGAGATCTCCGAGGCCTACGAGGTGCTCGCCAACCCCGAGACCCGAACCCGGTACGACCAGAAGGGGTTCGAGGCAGTCGAGCCGAATTTTGGCCCGGGGGGTTTCGAATGGCAGAACTTCACGCACGCGTCCGACCTCGAAGACCTCCTCGGGTCGAACCCGTTCTTCCAGCAACTGTTCGGCGGGCTGGGAGGATCGTTCGGGGGCGGCGGCCGACGGGCCGTATCTTCCCGCGGACGGGACGTCGAGGTCACGGTTCGCCTCCCGCTCGTCGCCGCCGTCCACGGCGCGGAACCGATGGTCAACGTACCTCATACCGAGCCGTGTCCGGACTGCCGGGGGACCGGTGCCAAGGACGGCACGGCGCTCGAGACGTGCTCCGAGTGTCACGGGACCGGCCAGGTCCGTCGGGTCCAGACCCGAGGTCACAGCCAGTTGATCACGATCGGGGAGTGCCCGAGGTGCCACGGCGCCGGCCAACGGATCCTCGAGCGGTGCCCGGAGTGCCGTGGGGTCGGGATCCGCAGCTCGGTCGAACGGATCCAGATCACCGTTCCCCCCGGGATGGAGGACGGAAGCGTGCTCCGGGTCGCCGGACACGGGCTCAGCTCCGACGGGGGAGGGCGGTCGGGAGACCTGTATGTGCACGTCCTGTTCGAGACCTCGGACCATATCCGTCGAGAAGGGGAGGACGCGTTCGGGGAGGCGACCGTCCCGCTCGCGGTCGCCCTCCTGGGCGGAGAGGTGACGGTGGCGACCATCGACGGTCACGCCGCGCTCAAGATCCCGCCCGGCACCCAGCCGGAGACCCAGTTCCGCCTCCGAGGCAACGGGTTCCCCCGACTCCGCGGTTCCGTCCGCGGAGACCTCATCATCACCGTTCACGTCGAGATCCCCCGTTCGCTCAGCAGCCACGAGAAGGAGACGCTGCGGGAGCTCCTTCTCCCCGCAGCGGCCCCCGGGGCGCCGCGACGCGAATCGATCTTCCGACGGCGGAACTCGTGAACGTCGACGAACCGGACGACCCGCCCTCCCCCGACCAGTACTTCGCGGAGCGTCCCCGCTCGGCCTCCCTGCGTTCCCAGCACCGCTTCCTCTACCGGGGGGAGCTGCTGACCTTCGACGTCGACCGGGGCGTGTTCGCATCCCACGGCCTCGACCCCGGCACCTCCCTGCTCATCGAAAATCTCGCGGTCGAAAAGGACGACCGGGTCCTCGACCTCGGATGCGGATGGGGTCCGGTCGGCATCGCCGCCGCCCGGTCGGCGCGCGACGGCCACGTGGTGCTCACCGAGGTGAACCGGCGCGCCGCCCGCCTCGCCCGCTCGAACCTCGAACGCAACCAAGTGCGCAATGCGGAGGTGCGGGTCGGTCCCCTGTTCGAACCCGTAGCGGGGGAACAGTTCGATGTGATCGCGACCAACCCGCCCTACCGGGCCGGGCGACCTCTCATCCTCGACTTGCTGGCCGAAGCCTCCGCGTACCTCACCGCCGGGGGCCGATTCCTCATCGTAGGGAAAGGGACCCAAGGGATTCGCTTCTACCAGGAGTGGCTCGAGAGCCACTGGTCCGGCCCGATCGCCGTGCTCGGACGCAGGTCCGGCTACCGGGTCCTGGAAGCACGACTCGGGCCGAACAATCGGAAACCGTAGAGCCGGCCCACATGCCGGAGGTAGTGGCCGACCTCTCCGCGACCGAGCTTGCTCTCCCCCGCCCTTCGTGGGCGGAACGAGATCGGCACTTCCGCGATCGGCGAGGGGTGGCATCGGACCATGATCTCCAGCCCGATCTTGTACCCGAGCGGAGAGAGCGGGGCCCGGTCGAGGATCCGGCGACGGAAGGCGAAGAAACCGGACATCGGGTCCGCGACCGCGACCAGGGGCCGCGCGAGTCCGGTAGCGATGCCCGACATGAGCCGACGTCCGAGCGAGAACCCCGACGCGCTACCCCCGGGGACCCATCGGCTCCCGAGCGCGAATTCGGCCCCTCCGCTCGTCACGGCCTCGACCAGGGCCGGGATCGCTGCCGGTGGGTGACTCCCGTCCGCATCCATGACGACCAGGACCTCGCCCTTAGACCTCGCGAACCCGTTTTCGACCGCCGAGGCGAGGCCGAGCTTTCGTCCCCGGTCGAGGACCGTGCAGCCGATCGCCCCGGACAGGGTTCTCGCGTACGCGGCCGTACCGTCCGGAGATCCATCGTCGACGACCACAAGCTCACTCGCATACCGCGTGAGGGCGGCGCAGAGTTCCGGATACAGGCTCGTGAGCGAGTCCCGCTCGTTGAAGGTCGGTATGATGACCGAAAGGAACGGGGCCGGAGACACTAGGGAGGGAGACAGGCTCGATTACATACTCCTTGGCGCACGCGTTCGCAACGGTTTCTCCCCACCGGGGCCCCGCCCCGACGCGGAATCGTCCGGCCCGACGGCTCCGAAGTCTAGAGTTGCGAAGCGCTTAAGAGGGGCGGTTTTCTCGGCGCCCGCACCCTCGGTCCGGGGGAACGAAGGACGGCCGCGAGGCCGTTCGGGTACCCGGTCCCGGTACATCCAGGAGAGTGAGTCCCGCGCCCAAGGAATCGAAGGACGCCAAGGCCCCCGCGGCTGCTCCCGCCCCGCCCGCCGAGGCCGAGCCCTCGACCGAGAAAACCCCGAAGAAGGAGAAGGGTGCGAAGGGGAAGGATTCGAAGGAGTCCAAGGACGGCAAGGAAGGGAAGGAGGGCAAGTCGAAGGGCAAGGGGCCGGGCGCCAAGACACCCAAGTTCGTTTCCGATAATCCCAATTTCCGATACATCGTCCGAGTCGTCAACACCGACCTGGACGGGACCCGACCGACCGCGCTCGCGCTTACGGGTGTGAGCGGTGTCGGACTTCGCCTCGCGGAGGTCGCCTGCCTCCTCGCCAACGTTCCCTCGGGGGAGCGGCTCGGCAACCTTTCCGAGCAGACCGTCGAAGGGATCGAGGCCACCCTCGCTGCCCTCCCGACCAAAGTCCCACTCTGGATGGTCAACCACCGCCGGGAGCCCATGATGGGCGAGACGCTCCACTACATCGGTCCCGAGCTCATGACCCGCCGCCGGGACGACATCAACCAAATGCGAATGGTCCGCAGCTACCGCGGAGTGCGGCACGAGAGGGGCCAGAAGGTCCGCGGCCAACGCACCCGCTCCAACGGGAGGACGGGGATGGCAGCCGGCGTCCTGAAGAAGGATGCGAAGGCGGCCGCCGCCGCGGCGGGCAAGGAAGAGTCCGGGTCCCCCGGCGCACCCGCGGCGGCACCGGCCGCCGCCGCCGCGACGGCCCCCGCGGCTACACCGGCCAAGAAGAGCTGAACCGATGGGCGATCCAAAATTCCTGCGCCGTACCTACGATACCCCGAAGCACCCCTGGGAAGCCGGCCGGATGGACGAGGAGCGGAAGCTGCTCGAAAAGTACGGCCTCAAGAACAAGCGCGAACTCTGGAAGGCGCAGTCGATCCTTCGTGGATTCCGACGGCAGGCCCGTGACCTCCAAGCCCGTCTACGGGCCGGCGAGCCGCAGGCCGAGCGGGAAACGGCGGGTCTCCTCGGGCGCCTGAGCCGGCTCGGCGTCCTCTCCCAAAGTACGCCCTCCATCGACGATGTGCTCGCGCTCACGACCGAAGATGTACTCCGACGCCGGTTCGAGTGGGTCGTGTTCCATCGTGAGCTCGCCCCGACGCCCCGCGGGGCTCGTCAGTGGATCGTCCACGGGCACTTCTCGATCGGCGACCATCGCGTGACCCGCCCGGGGTATCTCGTCCCCTCGGCGGACGAGACCCGGATCAGCTACACCCCTACGAGCCCGCTCTCGGACGACGACCACTCCCAGCGCTCCGCCCTCCGCGAGCGCCTCACGGCCCGTTCAGCGCCCCAGGAAGCCCCGCCCCCGCCGCAGGAGGCCTAGGCCATGGCGAAGATCGGTATCGCCCACATCTACGCCAGCTACAACAACATCCACATCACGGTCACCGACATCACGGGAGCCGAGACGCTCGCGAAGGCGACCGGTGGGATGGTCGTGAAGGCGGCGCGCGACGAGTCGAGTCCCTACGCGGCGATGAAGGCCGCCGACCAGATCGCCGCGGCGATTAAGGAAAAGGGGTACGACACGCTCCACGTCCGGGTGCGGGCGCCCGGAGGGAACCGGTCGCGATCTCCCGGACCGGGAGCTCAGGCGGCCATCCGGGCCCTCGCCCGGGCCGGGGTCAAGATCCAGCGGATCGAGGACGTCACTCCCGTTCCGCACGACGGAACGAAGCCGAAGGGCGGCCGACGCGGTCGGCGGGTGTAGTCCGATGCCCGTCATGCTCCAGGAGTTGAAGCCCCGCTCCGCGGTCGTCGAAGTGGCGGACGCGACGGCGTCGCAGGTGAACGCGATCCGGCGCACGCTCCTCGCCGACCTTCCGAAGCTCGCGATCGAGGATGTCGAGTTTCACCTCGGCCCCATCCGGGACGAGGCGACCGGCAAGGACTACGACTCCTCGACCAGCATGTTCGACGAGGCGATCGCGCTTCGTCTCGGACTCCTCCCCATCCCGACCGACCTCTCCGAGTTCCGTCGCAAGTCCGAGTGCACCTGCGCGGGGGCCGGGTGTCCCCACTGCCAGGTGATGTTCTCCATCGACCGGAAGGGCCCTTGCACCGTCTATGCTCGGGACGTGGTCCCGCTCGGCGATGCGACGCTGGCCATCCTCGAACCCGAGATCCCGATCGTCCGCCTCGGCGCCCGGCAGGCGCTGCTCGCCTACGCGACGGCGGTGGTCGGCACGGCCCGGGAACACGCCAAGTGGCAGGTCGCCCAGGGCGTCGGGATGTTCCCCCGTCCCCACGTCAAGATCGCCAAGAAACCGGACTGCACCGACGCGTGCCTCAAGCGCACGGCGGGTTCGTGCCCGGTCAACATCCTCGAGTTCGCCGGCGGAAAACTCTCCGTCACGGACGAGTTGAAGTGCATCGACTGCGGCGCGTGCGAGAAGACGTGCGAACACGGGTCGATCAAGATCGTCCCGGATACGGCGGACTTCTTCCTCCGCTTCGAGACGGACGGCTCGCTTACGCCCCGCGAGGCGCTGCGGTTCGCGCTCAAGGACCTCAAGCGCCGCTTCGAGGAGCTCCGCGAAGCGATCCAGGCGATCCCGTAAGTCGCCCGGCGCTCGTCCAGTCGTACCGAAGGATCGCGGCGATCCCCCCGAGCCCGTCCAGCTTGGCTCCGTTCTCTCCCTCGTCCCGTACCACGAACAGTCTCGCCCGGGCGCTCCGAGCGCGGTCCAGGATCGGGATCACGACCGGGTCGGTGAGGAGCCGCTCCGACACCAAGAGGGTCTCGATGGCTCCGGCGTCGACCGCTTCGCTCACCTCCGCCTGCCCCACCGCCGCCCGTGTGCCGGTCGCCAGGGAGCGGACGAGTCGCTCCACGACGTGGGCCTCCTCGGCGGCGACGCTTCCCCGGAGCACCTCGGTGGCCTTGCCCGACTTGAGGAGCTCGTCGATCCCGACGCGTCCGGACTCGGCGGTCGCGTAGACCTTCAGTTTCAACGAGACGACGGGGTCCTCCTCGTGCAGGCGGCGGGCGAGCTCCTCTTTGAGAAACCCGGGTCCGGCGATGAGGACGGCGTGCGCCGGGGCTCCCTCCCGGCGGAGGAGGGCGATGAGCTCGTCGGCGTACGTCGTCCGGTCCTTCTCACTCTGGCCGCCCTCGTACCGCTTGCCGGCGATCGTCCGCTTCACGTCGGCCACGGGCTCGATGGCCCGCCCGCGGAGTCGCACGATGGAGGAATCCCCCCAATCGACCGCCGCGAGCAGGATGGTCGGCTCGCCCGTTCCCGCGAGCCCCTCCTCGAGGAGCACGCGGTCCCCGGCCGAGGTAGAATTCTTCAGGACCGTCACTTCGTCGCCCTCGGCGAGGTCGAGCGTGTGGTGGCGACCGATGTCGAAGGGCCCCTCCCGGATCGGACCCGTGATCCGTACGTGCTTCGTGAACCCGTGGAACTCGACCTGTTCGACGGCGACGACGATCCATACCCGCCGGCGCGTGCGCTCCGCGCCCGGCACGTCGGCCGGTGCCTCCGGGTCCCTTCGAGTGGTCGACCCGCCGGCGATGTCCCCCGGCCGAACGAACCGCGCGATCCGCCACAGGTCGCTCGGGCTCTCGAGCCGGAGCCGGAGGAGCCCCGTCACCCGGTCTTGGTGGAGGAGGCGCACGATCGACTCCGGAGCCCTCCCGACGAGCCCGGCCCATAAGCGGCTTTCGCTCTCGAGAGGTCGCCGTCGATAGGCTTAATGCGGAGGGCCTGGTCCCGCCGCCATCGGGAGGAGGTACCCCCTGAACGGTCGGTATGCCGAGCTGTTCCGCCAACGCTCGTTCGCTTCCTTCCTGACGGCCGGGGCGCTCCAATTCGCGGCACCGGGCACCGCCTCGGTCATCCTTTTTTTCTCGGTCGCGGTCGCCTATCCCGCCGACCACCGGGTAGCGTACGCGGCGCTCGCCCTCGCCCTCCTCGGCCTCTCCTCCACGGTCCCGACGCTGATCGCCGCCTTCTATTCCGGGGCCCTCGCGGACCGGCACGACCGAGGGACGTTGATGCGCCTGGTCAACCTCATCGGTCTGGTCGCGATCGCCGGGCTCGCCGCCGTGTTCGTCCTCCCGCCCGGAGGGCAGATCCACCTCCCCGGACCGCCGGGGTTCTATCTGCCCACCTGGATCCTGTTCGTCTACCCGTTGTGGGCGGCGGTCATCGTTTCCTCGACCATCTTCCGGCCCGCGTTCAACACGTCCGTCCCCCGCGTCGTCCGGCGGGAGTTCCTCGGTCGAGCGAACGGGGCCATCTACGCCATCGCCGGCGGAGTGAGCGCGGCGGGCACCATCGGGGTCGGCATCCTGCTCACCGTCGCACCGGCCGCCTACGCCTTCGCCGTCCCGTTCGCCCTGTTCTTCGTCACGCAGGCGGCGCTGCGGGGAGTGGACGTCGACCTCTCGGTGACGCGGACGGGTCCGACCCGTTCCCTCCTTCGGGACGCCCGCAACGGGTTCACCTACCTCGGACGCCATCGGGCGATCCTCCAGATCACGGTCGCCGGGCTCGTGATCAACTTCCTGGTCGCCCTCGCGACGGTAGAGCTCGCGCTCTACGTGACGACCTGGCTCGGCCTGACGCAGGGGATCTGGTACGGAGCGATGGTCGCCGCCGCCACGGTGGGAGCGTCCGTCGGGTTCGTCCTCGTGGCCAACGTGCGGTTCGAGCCCTGGGCCGGGCGTGCGCTCATCGGACTCACCTGCGCCCTCGGGCTCACCCTCTTCGCACTCGCGCTCGTCCACACCATCTGGCTCGCGCTCCCGATCATCTTCCTCTTCGGTACCATCCCCGGGATGTTCACGACGATCTTCCTCTCCACCATCCAGTCGACCGTCCCGGACGAGATGATGGGACGCGTCTTTTCGGCCGACGAGGTGGGCAGCTACGCCCTCGTACCGGTGGGCCAGTACGCCGGAGGCGAGCTCACGGTCGCCGCCGGGGTCGAGGGGACGTATCTGTTCGCGGGGGCGACGATCCTCGTTTTCGGTGTGTTCATGTTCGCTGCGTTCGGGGCGCTGCGGAACCTGTCGTATCCGGGCTCGTCGGCGGCTCCGACGTCCTGACGCCCTCGCCCCCCGGCCCGACCGGAACGGCGGACCGGGCGTACCACGCATGTTCCGGCCCGATGGTGCGAACGAACCCGAGGTGCTCGTAGAGGAGGACCGCACGTTCGTTCCCTTCCGTCACGTTGAGGGCGGCTACCGTCTCGCGCCGCCCCCGGAGGGCGTGAAGGTTCGCTACGACGAGGGCCCGGCCGACCCCGTGACCCTGGTCCGCGGGGTCGACCATGACACTGATCAGCAGGGGGCCGTAGGGCGCGCGTACCGCCAGCGACGCTCCCACGGCGCGACCGTTGAGAGAGGCCAAGGCGGACGCCCAGCCGAGGAACTCCCCGTAGTGGCCGCCCAGCATCTCGCGTACCTCCCGGGCGGAATCGACGGCCGGATCGGGGTCGCCCAAGAAGAGATACTGGTCGAACTGGCGGTCGAAGGCCGCACGGTGGAGCTGAACGACCGTGGGCTCGTCCTCGGCGCCGAGGGGGCGGATCCGAATTCCCGGGGGGATGCGGACCTCCGGGAGGGGAGCCCCGGGAGGGAACCGCATCTCGGATCGAGCGTATCGACCGAACCCCCGCCGGTGCATGAGGGCGGTTTCCTCATCTGGAGAGAGTCCGACGAGTCCTCCGGGGGAGAGGACCGGAGCGGCTACCTCGGCGGAGAGGAGACTGAGAAAACGATCGTACGCTTCGGTTCCACCCTCGCCGGGCGCCAGGTAGAGGGTCTGCACCACGATCCCGGAGGGATGCCCGGTCTCCCAGAGCGCGATCCCTACGGCCTTCCCCTCCCGTCGGTAGAGGCGGCCCTCGGTCATCGCACCCGACCGGATCCGGTCGCTGACCGACGCGATGCGGGGCTCGGCGTCCGGGGCGTTGCCGGTCCGGGCGAAGGCCGCCGTGATCGCCGGTCGACTGAGCGCGAGGGCGGCGGAGACGTCGGAGGCGAGCGGTACGAGCTCGACGTCCGGAGGGTCGGTCGTCATCGCTCCGGCACGTGGGTCCGGTTCATGGGTTCGTCGCAGGTCTCTCTGGGGGCGAGAAGAACCGCCGGGGCCGGCCGCCCTTACGATGGCGGGGTGGGGGTGTACCCTGGGTTCCTGCCGACTCAGAGAGTACGAGACGAGGGTTGAACGGCTCCCGATCGCATCGGGCGGGCTCCGGGTCGGCGCGTCGACCTCCGCGCCAGGGTCCGGCTGAGGAGCGAGTCCAACGAGAGGCGGGGTGCCTCGTAACCGAGGAACAAGGCCGCGTACATGGCGAGGTAGAGTGGCTGAGCGCCCACGTCGGTCGCCCCGGGAAGGGTCGTGATTTGGGCCCACTGGGTCACGAACAGCGCCAGGTTGAACGCTCCGCCGATGAGGCACGCCGCGCGCGTACTCAGCCCTAGCAGGAACGCGAGGGCCAGGTAGAGCGTCACACCGGCGATGGCGAGCGCAAAGAAGGTGGAGTGGGCCGCAACGAAGACCGCGAACCCATTCCCTCCGAGGGTCAGTCCCCCGTACGCCTGGGCCGTCGACCGGAACGTGGACCAGTACTGATTGGCCGGATCGAAGATGTACACCAGATTGAACGACCAGAGGACTCCGAGCCCGAGGCGAAGGGCCAACATCCCTCGGCGGGAGAGGTCCGTCGGCCGACGGAGACCCGGCCCCGCGATCTCCTCCGGATTCGCGCTCATCGTGCGACCGAGGGAGGTCCGTCCACTTGAACGGGTGTGGTAACCCCGTGAGACCACCGGGCGGACCGAGCCCCCGCGGGGTCACGGAGGTCTCACGGCGAGCCAACCCCCTCGGGCCCTCGGTCGGCCCGGAGGATCCGCTCACCCCGAACGTTTTTCCCCCAGACGCGATGGGCCGGGGACCTGGCCCCCTCTAGGAGCATCGCGGGAATGTCGGATTCCGAGGGGTCGCACCGCGTCGACCATATTGTCGTGGCGATGTTCGAGAACCGGTCGTTCGACAACCTGCTCGGGTACCTGTACCGACCCGGCGAAGTGCCGGCCTTCGAAGGCGTGGTCGGGAGGAATCTCTCGAACCCGATCCCCGAATACGCCCTGCTCGCGGACCGACACCAAGTTCCGGTCCACCCCACCGAGAAGATGGGTACTCCAGATCCTGACCCCGGCGAAGAGTACCCCCACGTCAACACCCAGATCTACGGAGGCGTCACGCCCGAGGCGAATCGGCTCAAGGGGTCCGAGGAGATGGAGCCACCGTTCAACGCCCCCTCCGATCCGCGCGTCCCCCCCACGATGGATGGGTTCGTCGCGGACTACATCAACACCCTACAGGTCACGCGGGGGCGGCCCCCGCGATTCGACGAGTACTCCCAGATCATGGGGTGCTACACCCCGGCGCAGCTTCCGGTGACCTCGACGTTGGCGAAGGGGTTTGCCTGCTTCGACCACTGGTTCTGCGAGGTTCCGTCCCAGACGTACGCGAACCGTTCGTTCTTCCACGCCGCCTCGTCCTCCGGGTTTGTTCTCAACGGGCCGATCGGCAATTTCCCGCTCCACAACGACGCCGAGACGATCTTCGAGCGCCTGGAAGCGGCCGGCGTCAGCTGGCGGGTCTACTTCCATCCGCTGCAGTGCGTGTCGGCCACCGGCCTCATCCACGCACCCCGACTCGCCCGGTACTTCGCGACCCACTTCTTCTCGATTGACGATTTCATCGTCGACGCCGCTCGCGGGAAGCTGCCGGCGTACGCGTTCATCGAGCCCAGCCTCATCCCGCCCCACACCGACATGCACCCGCCCGGCGATACCCGCCTGCGTCGACTCCTCTCCTTTCTCCCCAAGCCCACGTCGGTGCACGGTGGCGAGTCGCTCTTCGCGAGAATCTACGAGGCCATCCGGACTTCCGCGTCGGCCACCGGCTCGAACTTCGAGAACACGCTCCTGCTCGCCACCTTCGACGAACACGGGGGGACGTACGACCATGTCCCCCCGCCGCGTGTCCCGCCTCCGGATCCGAAGGCGACGGCGGGCCAGATGGGATTCCGATTCGACCGCTCGGGAGTTCGTGTCCCGACGATCGCGATCTCGGCCTGGATCGACCCGCGCACGGTCGTAAACGCCGAGTACCGGGCCACGTCGGTCATCCGGACGCTGCGGGAGCGTTGGTCGCTCGGACCCCCTCTCACGGGGCGCGATGCGGTGGCCGCCGACATCGCTCCGCTGCTCACCCGCTCGACCCCGCGACCCCCCGCGGAGTGGCCCCGGGTGGCCGTACCTCCTCTCCCACGCTTGGGCCTCCTGGAGGCCGTCTTCACCCCGCTCCCGGCGCTCGGTCGAGATCTCTTCGGGGCGGCGTTGTCCTACGAGTCGCAGAAGACCGGCCGGGCGACGCGCTTGAACCTCGGACGGGCCTCGCACTGGAGGGCCCGTCGGTATGTACGACGGCTTCGTTCCGTCTCCTTCGTGCGGGCCCACACCCGGTCGAGGCGCTAGACCCCCGGCGCATCGGGCTAGGGGAACCGGCGGGGCCCATGTCCGACGGTTCGACCGGAGGTGGAAATAATTCCCGGACTCCCGACCTCCCTCCACCACCCACGGGATTCAAATAGAAGCAAGACGATATGTCAATCGTCAGACAAAGATAGGGGTATTGTCTGACAGACATGGTCGACACTTCCGAGCGGGTTACCGTGCGCATCCCGCAGGAACTCATCGAGAAGCTGAAGCAGATCCAGGACGTGCGAGGGTCTCCCACGATCTCCGACACGATCCGAGAGGGACTCGAGCAGTACATCGAGCTCCATCTCCCACCGCAGAACGTCCGCAAGGTCGTGGTCGAACTCTCCCGCCAGGACAACAATCGCCTCGAGGCGTTCGTGCGGGAAGGGAACTCCGTGAGCGTCGACGACGCGGTCCGCTCGGCCGTCCGAGAGTACATCCGCGGTCGTCTCGAGCAGGTCGGCGCCCTCCGCGCGCACCGACGAGAGGGGGAGGCGCTCGCCACCGAGGGCTCCCCGCCGCCCTGAGGGCGGAGGCGAGCCGATGACGAACGCATCCGACGTTGCCTCGTGGGCGTCGCTCGCGAACAACCCCTCGATCGCGGTCGTAGGGCTCGGCGGCGCCGGATGCGAGTCGGTCTCGGACCTGCTCGCGCTCGGGATCCCAGGGGTTCGTGCCTTCGCCGTGAACACGGACGCGGCCCACCTGCTTCGGATGGGCATCGAGGAACGGATCCTCCTCGGCCACCGGGAACTGAAGGGCCGAGGCAGTGGCGGAGACCGGGACGCGGTCCTTCGAGGCGCCGAGGAGGGGAAGGAGGAGCTCCTGCGACGCTTGCGACCGTTCGAGATCGTCTTCCTCCTCGCCGGGCTCGGAGGGGGGACCGGCAGCGCGCTCCTTCCCTTCCTCTCCCGGGAGCTCCGCGAGACCGAGACCCTCCCCATCCCGGTGGCGTTCCTTCCGTTCCAGATCGAGCTCGAGACCAACACCGGCCGGCGCGACAACGTCGAGGCGACGGTCGCGGACCTGGAGGGGATGGGCGGGTTCCTCCTCGCGCTCGCGAACGAGAAGCTCCGCCGGTTCGAGTCCCTCCCGATCCATCGGGTGTTCCAAGTCCGGAACGCCTACGTCCATTCCCTGGTGACCAGCCTGGTCGACATGGTGGAGAACCCCTCCCAGATCTCGGTGGACTTCGCGAGCCTGAAGAACCATCTGAGGGCGTCCGACCTCTCCACCCTCGTGGTCGGGGAGTACCACATCTCCGAACCCGAACGTCTCGTGCACGAGGCGCTGAACGAGACCCTGCTGGACTACCGGATCTCGGAGAAACCCTCGGTCCTCGTCCATCTGGACGGGGGCTCGAACATGACCCTGGACACGCTCGACCGGGTCCTCCAGGCGCTTCGTCACCGCCTCGGCGACCCGGACCGCCTGGTCCTCGGGACCCGGGTCCGCTCGGAGCCGAGCGAGGTCGTGCGCCTCACGGCGGTCGTCGGGGGCCTCCGACCCCGGACCGTCCGGGATGCTCTCACGCGGAAGTCGGCGGCGACCCACCCGATGCCGGCCCGATAGCGGGCGTCGGAGGTACGGGCCGGGGCTCCCGGCCGTCGAGGGCAGCATGCACGAGGTCGATGACCTGGGACGTGCGTAGACTCCGGGGCCCCACCGAGAGCTGGGGGACCCCCGAGCCCCGAAGGATCTCGAGCTCCGCTTCGTTCGGCTCATACGGGTCGGAGACGACCGCCGCGATCGCCCCCTCGGGAGAGTCCCATCCGGCGAACGGACTCCCGGCTTCCGTGAGCCAGACGGCGCCCGGCGAGCGAAGGAACTCCGCGAGAGCGGTCGCCGGGTCGACCGGACCCACCCGGAGGCCCGGCGACGACTCGAGCTCCCGAGGGTACCCGGCCGAACGGACGAGGGCGTTCTTGAGGAGCGCCGCGGTCGACCGCTCGTCCGGATTCAAGTACCGGACCCGGGCCCCGACCACATCGATCCGTCGGGCCACGGGCGGGGGCTCCGCCACGAACAGGATCGAGACCTCGGTGTCCCTCCGCAGGTCGTTCGAGAGGGTGAAGGCGGTCGAGACGGCCCGAGCGACCTCGTCCATCCGTCCCGCCCCGCCGGCGAGGTCGTTGAGGGTGAACGCGCCGTTCGGAGGGACCCGATGGGCCAGGAGAAGGAAGCGACGCACGCGCGGACGAGGCGTCCGCCCGCTAAAGGTCTCGGACCCGACTCAGGGCGTGCGGGGGGGTCGGCGGGGCTTGGGGACTGCGGCGGGGGTGGGGCCCGGGATCGGGTGCTGCTTCCGCTCGAGCCAGACTTCGTCCCCCAGCTCGTGGTAGACGGCGTGGGCGGCGAGGCCCGTTCCCCGCTCCCCATGAGGGAGGAGGAAGGCGCCCGACCGGTTGGCGTTGGACGAGTAGACGACCTCCTGCTCCCCCGCGGCGGCCATCGCGGCCGACTCCTCGCGGGCGAGGTCGAAGATACGGTCCTTGCGGAACATCCAGTAGTGGATCCGCCACTCCCGGCCGTCGTAGAGGGTGGTCTCGTCCCGCTCGGTCTCCAGGATGCCCGTGTCCTCGAGCATGTAGAACGTGTCCCGGTCGTCCGGTTCGAGCACGTTGTCGATGATCCGCTCGTTGAACCCGAAGAAATTGAGGACGTGGGCGGCGATCGAGCGGGCGTCCTCGGGGCGCATCCCCTCATGGCCCACCGACCGACGGATCGCCTTGGCCAGGGAGTCGAAGTCGACCGGGCCGGCGATGTCGGAGAGGATCGAGTCGGTCGGAATCCCCGACCGGGTCGTCGTGATATCGGCGGCGGTACGCAGGGGGACCGGGTTCCGCAGCGTGTACTGCTTCACCGGGCTCTTGGGCTGCGTGCCCGCACCGTCCCGCATGGGATTCAATTCGAGGGTATCGTATAAATAACTTCGGAAAGCGGCAGGTTGGGAATTCTCCCCGCGGGGCCGGAACCGGGGTCCGGCGTGGTCCTCTCAGGTCGTATAGCAGCGCTCCGGTAGATGGTTCCTTCGGTCCGGCCTCGAGGGGGCGCTAGGAGGTCCCGTCGCGGCGGCCCCGGCCGATCACCCGCTGCACCATGCGGACCGCCGGGCGCCACTCGTTCTCCTCGATCTCCTTCTCCCGCTCGGGCAGCTCGGCGAGGCCGCGGGGGAAGGGGTAGAGGGCGTTGGTCACGTAGACCGAGCCGAACGGCCCGTTCGAGGGCTGGGAGTACGGCTTTCCCTCGGCCGTCAGCGACCGGAATTCGTAGAACTCCGGGGCCGGGGCGAACCAGACGAGCCCATCGTCCGTGCCCCGGTGGGCCCGGGGCCCCCGTTGGAGCACGCGCACGCCGAGGTGGTCGAGGAGGGCCCCCGGCAGGGTGAAGATCCTTCGGTCGCCCGGCCGGGCCGACGCGATGAGCCGCCCCCGAACGGTCTCGATCGCGAGGACCTCCCGGGCGGGGCGGGTCGCGACCACACGGGCGATCCGGGGACCCCGAGCCAGGAACGAGATCGTCCGGCTCGCATCGCGCTCGCTCCCCTCCTCCGGACGGTACCCGATCAGCTCGGCGACGTCCTTGGGCAGCTGGAGGGTCAGCCAGGAGGGGTGGGAGGCCCAAACGATGACGAATTCCATGGCACCGAGCGGCCGGGGTAAGGCGGTCCCATTAGAATACTGCTGCTCGGCCGGGGGCACCGTTCACCCTGCGACGAGGGAGATGGAGGATCCCGACCACGACGTCGAGGAAGTCCGTCGTCCGGAGGGCGAGGTCGGCGTCGGACTCGAGTTCTGGGGGTTTCGCGTTGACCAGGACGCCGGCCCCGACGCGGGGAAAGACGGCCACGTCGGGGCGGGCGTCGCCCACGTGGACGGTGTCCTCCGCACGAACGTCCTGGCGGCCGAGGAGTTCGGCGAGCCCGGTCGCCTTGTCGGCCCGCAGGCCGACCGGGGGCCCGATGACCGGTTCGGTCGCCTGAGTCCCTCCCAGGCCGGCCGCGTCGTCGAACCCGCCGAAACGGCGGTACCACGCGGTCACGTACGGCGGGTTGTGGGTCAGCAGCGCCGCCACGATCCCCTCCTCGTGGAGCCGTCGGACTCCCTCGGGGATGTGGGCGAGTTTCGGGGTCTGGGCGAGCACCGTCTCGACCTCCGCGATGGTTCGACCCATCGCGATCTCGACGAGCGAAGCGATGGTCTCGTCCTCTCCGGCCGCCCGGGACCGGATCCGGGCCATCGTCCGCTCGTAGTGCTCCGTACGGCCGAACCGCTCGGCCAGCGCGCGCCACCCATGAACCAGCGTGAGCGTCCCGTCGATGTCGACCGTCACGAGGCGCCAGGGAGGCCGAGCCATCGATGCCTACGACCGACTGCCGACGCCCATCCAGATGCCTCCGAGCCACAGGAGCAGCATCCCGGCTCCCGCGACCGGTAGGACCGCTCCGAAACGCCCCGGGGCGGTGGGGAGCAGGATCGAGAGCAGGAACAGGCCGAGGAAGGTGAGCACGAGGCCGAGCCCGATCTTGGCCGACTTGGAGAGCGGTCGACGACCCCCTCGTGGGGGGGAGGGAACGTCCATCGGGGCCGGCGAGGGACCCCGGAAGATAACGTGCCGGGACCCTCAGAGGATCGCGCGCTCTTCGTCCGGCAGGAGCGAGCGGGGCGGGAGGGCCGACCCGACCGGAGGCTGGTGGCCCGCTTCCTCCCGGACGAGACGCTCCATCGTGAGCCCCCGGACGAACGGGCGGGCCCCGATCGGGGAGAGGCACGTGGTGACCAGACCGACTCCGGCGACGATCGTGAAGATCGGCTGGGTGAAGATGTGGAGGCCGAGCAGGATGGTCGCCATCGCGAGCTCGACGGCGCCCCGGCTGGTCAGGAGCCAACCGGCGGCCAGCGACTCCTGGCGGGACCAGCGAAGGCTCCGCGTGACCAGGGCGCCCATCGCGATCTTGGACATGAGGGCGAAGAGGCAGAGGGAGGCGAAGAGGACGACGGCGAGCGGGGTCGAAAAAAGAGTTCGGAAGTCGGTGTTGAACCCGACTAAGGCAAAGAAGAGGGGAATGAAGAACCCCCAGGTGACGGCTTCGAAGAGGAAGCTGATCGACCGGTGCTCCCGTGCCCCGGCGCTCTCGGGCGTGACGAGGAGTCCGGAGTAGAACGCCCCCACGACGAACGTGAGCCCGAGGAATTGGGAGTAGAGGGCGGCGCCGAGACCCATCACGATGAGGAGCGCGAACCCGGCCTCCCGGGACCTCCAGGTCTCCCGGAACCGGTTCACCAGCCGGTCCCAGAGCCGCACGTGGCGGAGGGTCCGGAGCGCCATGTGGATGGACAGGACCGTCGTCAGGAACAGGGCCACGGTCGCGACCGAGATCGCGACGGCGTTGAACGAACTGTCCCCGCTGGTGGTGATGCTTAGGAGGACGGCGAACGCGGTGACGGCGGCGAGTTCGTTGATCACCGAGGAGTTGAGGAGGAACGTCCCGAACCGGGTCTTCATCAGACCGAACTCTCGCAGCATGATGGCGAGGACCGGGAGGGCCGTGATCGAGATCGTGAGGGCGATGAAGAGGGAGGTCGTCGTACTGAGGTTGGGGTAGAGCACGTAGACCACGGCCGCCCCGCTCAAGAACGGGACGAGGAAGATCGCGATCCCGAGGAGGAGCGAGGAGATGCCGGTGTCCCAGATCTGCTCGGGACTGACGGCGAGCCCCGCCATCAGGAGGATGAAGAACGTCGCGACCGTCAGCAAGCCGGAGAACGAGGCGCTCGTCCCCGAGATCCCGAGGAACGGTCCGAGGAGGGTCGGTCCGAGGACGACCCCGACCATCAGCTGGCCGACCAGGGCCACCTGCCCGATCCGGTTACAGAGCTCGCCGACCAGCACCGCGAGCGTGAGGAGAAGGAAGAGCGCGATGAGGAACGAAGTGGTCGCGTCCGCCACGGACACCCCTTTGAAGGCTGGGTATATACGTGCCCGTTCGAACGAGAATGCCCGAACGCGAACACGCCCCCACCGAGCGAACGGGACCGACCGACGACCCGTGGGCGGTGGCCGAACGTCGGAGCCGGGCCATCGAAGAGCCGCTGGACGTGCGCTGTCTCCGGAACGAGCCGTTCCCCCTCCTCGAAGTCCGCAACCCGCTCCACCGGACCTCCTATCGGGTGATGCTACCGACCTTCCCGGACCGGTCGGTCGCCCTCTGCACGTGCACCGACTTTGCCCGTCGCGGTCTCGGGACCTGCAAGCACATCGAGGCGGGAGGGCGCTGGCTCGAGCGGCACCCGCAGGTCCCTCCGTCCGCGCCCGCTCCCCCCTTCGACCCGGCCCCCGTCTGGGAGGAGATCGACCAGCGGCTCGAGCGCCCCGTCCCGCCGGGGGTGCCGGACAGCCTTCGGTGGAGGGAGGCTGGCGCCGTGCTCTATGAGCGGGCGGGCCCGGCGTATCTACCGGACCCAGAGAAGAAGGAAGAGGTTGGTCGCGGGGGCGGGAAGGGTCGATCTAGATCGACGCCATCCCGGGCGCGCCCTTGAGGGCCCGCACGCGGTAGTACTCGGGGTCCACGACGACTTCCCCGTTGATTCCCATCGTCTCGATGGTCTTCAACTGGGCGCCGCCCTGGGACTTGGCCCGCTGCCAGTCGGGGATCGGGATCGAGAACTTCTTCTCGACTTCCGTCCGGTAGATGGGGCCCGAGTTGTACGAGCAGAACGGGATGATCCGTCCGTCCGGGACCGCGTAGTGGATATCGCAGCGCATGAGGCGCTGGATGTCGTAGTCGTACGCGTCCTGGAAGTGCATGTTGCCGATGTAGAGCGTCCTCCAAGTGAACTTCGCGACGGCTTCCTTGTTCCCCTCGGTGAAGATCGAGGCGATGACCTTCACGCAGTTCTTCTCGGACAGCCCTTCCGGTGCCTTGGAGAAGTCGAAATACTTCGACACGTCGTGGAGCAGGCGGGCGCCCGCCACGGCCGTCCGTACCCGCGCGAAGCGCGAGTCGCGGTACTTCTCGATCATCGACTCGACGTTCTCAAAGAACCCGTCGACGTCCATGAACCGGGGGAGCGGCGTGATCTTCTGTCCGTCCTTCGAGATGAAGGCGAACGTCGCGCAGCCGCAGCCCGGGTGGGTCGTGAGCGTCATCTTTTCCTCGCCGTGGATGATGCTGACGAGCTCGGAGATCGGGGCGACCGACGGCACGGGGAAGAAGTCCGACTTCTCGAACGGTCCCTCCGTGCAGAGGATGCGCACGAGGTCCGACTGGGTGAACCGCATCTGGAAGCGGTCCTTGTCCGGGATACGGGCCGTGAGGGCGACGGGCTGGAAGTTGACCCCGCGGACGACGTCGATGTTGTCGATCGCGAACTTGACGGTGGGCCAGATCTCCTTCTCGTTGAACCCGCCGACCAGGGTCGGGACGAGGACGACGGAGAGGGGTTTGTCCGGCTTACCGGCCGCCAGGTCCGAAGCCGGGGAGTGGGTCTCCCGCGCGGCCTGGATGGCCTTCTGCTTGACCTTCAGGAGCGGGACGCCCCGCACCTTCCGGTAGATCTCGTCATCGAGACCGTCGAACTGGAGGTAGAGCGTGTGCAGCCCGGAGTCCCGCGCAGCCTGGGCGAAGCCGGGCTCGTTGGCGACCCGGATGCCGTTGGTCGCGACCTGGATCTGCTTGAAGCCGAGGTCACGGGCCATTCCGACCGCGTCCAGGAACAGCGGGGAGAGCGTCGGCTCGCCCCCCGAGAACTGGACGGCGACCGTACCCACCGGCTTCTGCTCCCGGAGGGTCTTCAGCATGAAGTGGATCTGCTCGCGGGTGGGCTCGAAGACGTACCCCGCCGCGTTCGCGTTGGCAAAGCAGACCGGGCACTTCAGATTGCACCGGTTCGTAAGGTCGATCAGGGCGAGTCCCGTGTGGGACTTGTGGTGGCTGCACATGCCGCAGGTCGTAGGGCAGCCGCGGAACTTGTCGTAGTACGGGTTCTCGTATCCGACCCCGTCGTGGGCGTAGACTTCCATCCGGAGATAGAAATCGACGTCGTTCGAGATGATGTCCCAGAAGTACCCGTGGGTTCGGCAGGTCTTCTCCATGATGACCCGCCCATCTTTTTCCCGTACGACGGCGGGAATGACCTTGATACATTCGGGGCAGACCGAGGCGGTCTTACGGGGAAGGCCCCGCGGGGCCTGGAACTCCTTCATCACGCGTGCCGGCATTCTTCTACCTCATTGTGGGCCCACCTGCTCGGGTGGAGCCTCACTGGCCCCACCCACCCAGGCTTACTTAATCAAATTGTCGTCCAAGATGCGACATTTTCCCTCCCCCGTGAGGAGGATTCGCACGGTTAGAATCGCGACAAAGCGCCGGATAACCCGGTAAAGACGGTCGGGAGCGAGCCCCCTCGCCGTCGGGGAAGTTTCGGTCCGATTCGACCTCCGCCGGACAACTTATGGGGGCGTACGCCTCCTCCCGGTCCTCATGGCCCGGAAGAAGAAACCCTCCCCTCGCCCGTCGCGACCCCGGTCGCCGCCGGCCCGGAAAGGGTTCGTCGGCCGGGACGCCTCCCCCGTGCTGGACAAGTACCCGCCCAAGGACCCCAAGCTCGCCCCGCGCGGCCCCCCCGGCGGTTCCAACGCCGGGACGCTCTCGCCCCCTGCCGCCTCCTCCAAATCGTCCGCGTCCCCCACGCCCCCGTCCATGTCCCCACCGGCGGCGGTCTCCCTCATCACCCTCGAACCCCAGTTCGACGTGGACGAGTTCGCGAGCCTCCTCGGCGAAACGTCGGTCCGAGTGACCGTCCCCATCGAGCACCTTGCCGAGGTGCTCCGTAGGGTGACCGAGTTCATGGGGTTCGGGATCTACGTCTACGCCATCACCGTCCGACCCGCCCCCTCGGAATTCCTGAAGGGGTTCATCGTCGACCTCGAACGGGTCGACTTCTCCCCGGGAGACCGGACCTGGGTTCCGTTCGTCGAGAAAGGCACGTCGGACTCCCCGTTCGGTCCCACCGGCACCCGGACGTAGGCGGCGCCGCGGTTCGGGCGAACCTAATCAAGGCGGCGGCCCTCGACCCTTCGCTGGGGAAGTAGGTGACCGACGGACCGGGAAAGGACCACTGGGAAGCGGAGCTTCGGATGCTGCGGCAGGAACTCCAAGAGCTCCGGGCCGAGCAGAAGGAGATGGCGACGGCGATCAACCAGCTCGTCACTACGTTCCGGGCGCTCGCCACCCATCTCGGGATCGCCTCCGAGCCGTACTCCCGCAAGACCGCGAACGACCGCGACCTCCGCGGGTTCGCCTAGGCCGGGGTCGTCGTGCGCATCCAGTACCGGGTCGACGCCCTCGACCGGGTTGGTCACCGTGGCCGGGTGACCCTCGATCTCGAGGGCGTCGAGCAACCGACGCTCGACCTGGTGCTCCCGTCCTGGGTTCCGGGGTCCTACAAGCTCGTCAACTACGTCCGGGGAATCCGCGACCTCGCCGCGCGTGGGGCCGAGGATGGCCCGGCCGTAGGCGTTCAACGGGTTGGGGCAGACCGGTGGAGATTGGCCACCGCGGGAATCCCGCGCGTCCGAGTACAGTACACGGTGTACGGCCACCAGATGGTGAATGAGGCGTTCGACCTGACCTCCGACCACATGTTCCTCAACGCCGCCCTCGCGCTCGTCTACGTGGACGGACACCTGGACGAACCGGTCACGGTCGAGCTCCACCTACCGCCCGAGTGGCGGGTCGTCACCGAGCTCGAGGAGGTCCTCACCCACCCTCCGACCTACCGGGCCCGGAACTACGACGAGCTGGTCGACAGTCCCATCGACGCCGGCCGGCCGCTCGTCCTGACCATCCGTCCCCTCGGGATCCCTCACCGGATCTCGATCTGCGGCGACGGGGGAAACTACGAGGCCCATCGCCTCGAGGAGGACCTGGGGAAGATCGTGGAGGCGGCGACCCGGCTCGTCGGAGAGTCCCCCCTGAAGGGGTACACCTTTTTCATCCACCTGAGCGACATCCCCGACGGGGCCCTCGAGCACGCGTCGTCCAATTCGTCGGTCTTCGTACGGACCGTCTTCGAGCCGCTGGAGCGCTACCAGCGCTTCCTATCGACCCAGAGCCATGAGTACTTCCACCTCTGGAACGTGAAGCGGATCCGTCCGAAGGTCCTCGGGCCGTTCGACTACACGCAGGAGAACTACACGGGCCAGCTCTGGTGGATGGAGGGAACGACCGACTACTTTTCGGACCTCGTCCTCCGGCGCGCAGGACTCTACACCCCCGCCAAGTACCTCGAGGAGGCGGCCAAGATTGCGCGCGCGGTCCTCCTGACGCCCGGTCGGAATTCCCTCTCGCTCGAAGAGCTCTCCCGAATCGCGTGGGTCGACCTCTACCAACCGTTCGAGGAGACGCCGAACCAGTCGGTCTCCTACTACGCGAAAGGGTACCTCGTCTCCCTCTGCCTCGACCTCGAAATCCGACACCGGACCGAGACGAAGGCCTCGCTCGAGAGCGTGATCCGGCTCCTCTGGAACGAGTACGGCAAGACCGGCCGGGGGCTCGACGAGGACGAACTCCAGCCGGTGGCCGAACGGGCGACCGGACTCGACCTGGCCGAGTGGTTCGACCGCTACGTTCGGGGGACCGCCGAGGTCGACGTCGACCGGTTCGCCGGGTTCGCGGGACTCACCTTCGGTCCGAAACCCAAGCCCGCCGACGACGACGCTCCGGAACCCGGGTACCTGGGGATCCGGTTCGAGGACGGGGGCGGGTCGGTCCGAATCAATCAGGTCCTGCTCGACACACCCGGGCATCGGGCGGGGCTCAGCCCCGGGGACGAGATCGTCGCGATCAACTCGACCCGGGTGTCGCATGCGAAGTTCGAGAAGGAACTCGAGTCCTACCCACCGGGGACCTCCGTGGACCTCGCGGTGTTTCGACGGGGGTACTTGCGCCACGTCGCGGTCACCACGGGGAAGGCCCCTCCCCAAAAGTACCGGTTCGCCCCCCTCGAGCGAGCGACAGACGTCGCCCGAAAGGTCCACGAAAGCTGGCTGGGGATCCCTTGGGAACCCTCCAAGCCGGCCGGAGAGGCGCGGAAAGACCCGGCGCCTCCCCCTCCTAGTACCTAGGTAGGTAGGGGGACCGCCTTGCGGCCATACCGCCACTCGCCTTCCATCGGATAGAGGCGGCGCAGCCTCGTCCCGACCTTCGAACCGAGTTGGATCTCGCCCGGAACCGCGTCGGTGACCTGCAGGGTCAGACGCACCCCCGGCGCGAGCTCGGCCAGGACCACCCCGTACGGCCCGAGTGCCTCCACTTGCGCGTCGAACTCGGTGGGTTGGCCTCCCTGGCCGATCACCGTCGCGGCGACCACCCGGCCCCCGTCGCGGGGGAGGGACTCCACCGAAAGGCGATCGCTCCGACCGCATCCGCGGCAGGTTCCGCGCCGAGGAAAGGTGAGGTGAGCGCAGTGGGCGCAACGGTCGGCCTCGAGTCGCCATCGGCTCGGGAGGTTTTCGAGGTACCGGGCCCTCGGGACATACGCCCCCTCGGAGACCTGACCGGTGGCGGTCCCCGCCCAACCTTCGGCCGCCTCAGGAGTCCAGGGGGGAGCGGTCGGGTGGCTTCCGACGGTCGTGACCGGAAGGATCGCCCGCGCGCGCGAGGCGGCATCCTCGGAGACTCCGCCAGCCGCCCAATCCGGCGGCGCGGACGCGGGGTGCGGACCCATTCGAAGGGCGAATGCCTCGGTCCCGCGGGGGCCGGTGGGAGGGACCACGATCACGTAGGAAGGCCCCTCCGCCGGCGCGGCGAGCGCATCCGTCACGGCGCTGGCGAGCGCGAGCGGGCCGTCCTCGAACCGCCTGAGATCGACCGGGCCCCCGAGGAGCGCCGCCAACCCCCACTCGGCGACGGGCGGGATGGCTCCGATCCAGCAAACGCGCGTGGAGGGACCCGCCGGGCCGGCCGGGCCGAGCGCCTCGAGTGCGGTCGCCGCGAGGGTGAACGGGTCCTCGTCCGGCGCGGCGACATGCCGGCCCTGTACGACGAATCGCGGTAGGTAGACCGCGGCGTGTTCGAACCCTCGAACCATGCTAGCCTCGCGCAAAGAGTGCGACGGCGGCGGTGGCTCCGGCCCCTCCGACGTTGTGGGCGAGCGCCGTCTCCGCGTCCGGGATCTGCCGCGCGCCGGCCCCGCCCCGGAGTTGGAGGAAGATCTCGTAGACCTGGCTCACGCCGGTGGCGCCGATCGGATGTCCCTTGGCCTTCAGTCCGCCGTCCGGATTCACGGGGAGGCGGCCGGTGGGGCGGGTGGCCCCGGAGAGGGTGAGGTCTACGGCCCCACCGCGCGGTACGAAGCCGAGGTCCTCGAGGGCCAGGAGCTCGGCGATGGTGAAGCAGTCGTGGACCTCCAGAAAGTCGACCGCGGAACGGTCGATCCCCGCCATCGCGAACGCGGCGTCCCCGGCCCGGCGACTCGCGTCGAATCGGGTGAGCTCGGCCCGCTCCTGGACGGCGAGCCGATCGGAAGCCGCGCCCAGTCCTTCCACGAACACCGGGGTGTCGGTGTACTTCCGTGCGTGTTCCGCCGAGGCGAGCACGATCGCGGCGGCTCCGTCGCTGACGGGGCAACAGTCGTAGAGGCCGAGCGGGTCGGCGACCCGCGGCGCCCGCAGGACGTCCTCCCGGGCGACCCGTTTCTGGAAGTGGGCGTTGGGGTTGCGGGTGCCGTTCTCGTGGTTCTTCGAGGCGACCTCGGCGAGCGCGTCGCGCGCATGGGGGTACCGCGCCACGTACTCCGACGCGATCAGGCCGTAGACCCCGGCGAACGTCAAGCCCGCGAGCCGCTCCCACTCGGTATCCCCGGAGACCCCGAGCCAGTACCGCCGGCGAGCGTTCAGGAGGTCGGTCATCTTTTCGAGTCCGGCGACGAGAACGAGGTCGGCCTCCCCTCGTTCGACCGCACGTACTCCCTCGCGCACGGCGAATCCTCCGGAGGCGCAGGCGTTCTCCACGCGCACCGTGGGGATCCCCGCGGGAGAGATCTCCTCGGCCAGTACGGCCGAAGAATTCCCGATCTGCCATCCCCCGAACCCGAGCGTCGCCAAGAACGCTTCCCCCAGGGACGAACGGTCGGCCCCACGGTCGATGCTCGCCAACGCGCCGTCGACCGCCGTCCGAAGGAGCGCCCGGGGTCCGTCCGCCAGCACTCCGAACCGGGTGTGGCCGGCGCCCACGACCGCCGCTCGATGAGTCACCGTGTCCCACCCACGAACCGTCTTATCGCCCGAGCCCCTCGAGCCTCTTAACGAGGGAGCCCCGGTGAGCGACGAACCGCCGATCGTAGTGGGAGTCTCCGGGGCGAGCGGCACGCCCATCGCGGTCCGGGTCCTCGAGGCGCTACGCACCGCCCGCCGACCGGTCGCCCTCGTCGTCTCGGACGGAGCGCGCGCGGTCCTGCAGGAGGAGTGTGACCTCGCCCCCGACGCCCTGGCGGCGTACGCTACCGTCGCCTACTCCGACCACGACCTCGGGGCGCCGATCGCGAGCGGCTCGCGCGCGACGGGTGGGATGGTCGTCGTCCCCTGTTCGGGGAACACCGCCGCGCGCATCGCCCTCGGCCTCGGGGACACGCTCCTGACCCGGGCGGCTCAGGTCCACTTGAAGGAGCGTCGTCGGTTGATCGTCGTGCCCCGGGAAACCCCCCTCCCGACGACGCTCTTGCGCCACCTCACGACCCTGAGCGAACTCGGGGTCGTGGTGCTGGACGCGGCCCCTCCCTACTACTTGCACCCGAAGTCGGTCGACGACCAGACGTCGTACCTGGCGGGGAAGGTCCTCGACCACCTGGGCGTCCCCCACGAACTCTACCGGGGCTGGAGGTCGGAGCGGGCGTGAACCGTCGGGAGCTCTTCCAACGACTCTTGCCGGCCCCGCTCGTCGCGACGGCCCTGCTCCTGATCCTCCTCATCCTCCTGACGCCGGTCCTCGTACCGAACGGCCAGCCCGCGGCGGGCACGATCTTCACCCAGGCGGAGCTGATCGTCGACCGGGTCTCGACCTCCAACGTCACGAACTTCTACCTCCGGGCCCTCGGTTCCACCGTGCGGTACGCCGAGATCCAGGTCGGCGTCGCCTCCGGGTTCAACTGGACCGGCGGCTTCCCCAGTCCCCCGCTCGCGTGGTCGTCGCTCACGAACCAGAACAACCTGCTCGCCTTCCAGTTCAATACGACCGCCAACCCCATCGTCCTCAACATCACCATCCTCTACTCCGTACCGGGAGGCAGCGCCTACTACGTCGGTGTCTTCGCGTTCTACGTGGGGATCCCCGGCGGCTCGTCCGTCCCGTCGTTGATGGCGGTCACGACCACCTCCGGGACCAGCCTCGGCTCGGGCGTGAACGTGGAAAGCCTCTCCTCCCTCCCGGCCACCATACTA
>JAKIWQ010000014.1 GCA_022749935.1 Thermoplasmata archaeon
CCCTCGTCCGAGTCCTTGGAATCCTGGTAGTTATCGGAATCGTCGTAATGGGCGTGTACGACTACAGCGTTTGGTCGGCATGCGCGCCCAATCCTGGAGGTCCTTCATGCGATACTGACTGCAACGCTGGTGCTGCGACCTGCTCACCCGTGCAGGCTCCACTGATCCTATTCGCATTGGGGAATCTTTGCGTCCTTCTCGCCGGGATTCTCTTGCTGATTCTCGTCACGAATCCCGGTAAGTTCCGTGGTCTAGCCCCGAGCCCTGGCTCGAGCATCCGGTGACGTGGACCTAAGACGCTTCGTCCTCGCGAAGGGGATCAATGAGCCGAGGGCAGGCGCTCGATGCTCTGTTGGATTCCCTAGAGGATCGCGATCAAGAATTGGGTCCTTAGTAGACTGCCTTCGATCGCTGTGTGACAGTATTGGGGGTTCTGTTCCACCCCCTTCGGATTGGTGCCAAAGCCGCGGCGAAAGCTGCACCGTCCGATTTCTCGAGTCCGGAGCCGAAAACCAAATTTTGGGGATCGGCAGGTACGGGACGTTTGTCAAGCCTACATATGTAGATGCATATGCATAGTTTCGCAGACTCCGTGATTCCTTCCACCCGGGTGGGTGTTCGGTCCCGTCCATTAGATGGTCCTACCCTTCTCACCGGGAGCGCCCTGTCCCCCCTCTAGCTTCGCGAACACCTCCTCGGCGGGTTCGCCCCGAGTTAAGGAGAATCGGACCTTAGTCACTCCAGTCGGGTTGAATACTGGACTAAGTAAAGTCAATACCGTTACCCGTGGCAAAGCCGCCCAGTTCGCCGGTTACTCTGAACGCCTGGCAAAGGGCGAAATGGGGACCTCACCTTCCCGTCACGCCTTCGACCTTGAGGAGCCCGACCGCGTCGACCTTCCGACCAGCTCTCGCAGTCACTTCCTCGGCCCCTTCGGGGCGGATCGTAACCTTTGGGCCGGGGGGGCCAGCGACACCTCCCGTCACCCCGCGCGGGCTCTGCTACGCCGGGAGTCCTCGGGTTCGTATAACTCCAGTTATACGAACCCACCGTCAGTGCCGGGGAGGGAAGATCGTGCCTCCGGGCTCGCTAAATTACGTTATATCGGTCCAAATACGCTACAATAGCTTTACAGCAGTGTCTTAGAATCGTCTTCTACAGATTTGAAGGGGATCTCTCGGGAAGCCCTCATCCCCCCACTTGATCCATCGGAGGCCTCGTAGGGGCGTTTCCGACGGCCTCCTCACGAAACAGGGCCCGAATCCTCGCTAGAGATAACGTGAGAATGATGATAACGTATGATACGTTACTAATGCTCAGAAGGGGTGAGTCCGGAGACCCGAAACGCCCATCGCCCTGTAACCGAGGCGGGCTCGACCGTAATGAACTCCTCGCAACCCGCCGCTTCGAAGATCGCAAGGCTGGCAAGAAGGGAGGGCGGCATCGACCTCAGGTCGTCGCGTACCCCTCGGCGGGCTACTTTCTCCAGAGCCTTTCCGTCGAACGGGAGGACCGTCAGGCTTCGGCGGAGGCGGTCGAGGGCTTCACGGCGGTGAGCGCGCTCCTTGACGGGGGCCTGGGCCGCCAGGATGTGGAGTTCCAGAAACCCGAGCTCCGATGCCGCAATCTCGACCCCCCTCAGACGGCGAAGAACCTCTCGGATCTTTCGATCCCCGTGGAGAAGGGCCAAGAGGACAGTCGTGTCGAGAGCCTTCATCCCAACCTCCTGGGAGCACGGCGAAGGTCTCCCAGGCCCGACCGCTCCTTCCGCTGGTTCCGAGGGCCCCAACCCCCCACCGCTTGCTCGAGACCTTGACGTTGGTCGAGCAGCCGCCGTAGCAAGTTGGTGAAGCTCTCCTCCCCTCGTTTCTCCTTCGCGAGCGCGTCGTACACAGCCTTTTGCACGGCGATATTCCGAGATGGCATACATATGCATCTGCATATGTAGTATTTGAGAAAAAGGTTCCACAGTTCAACCACCAATCCCCGATGTTGGCAAGATGAGACGGGCCTGGGACCTGACAGATGGATGGCGGTCGCCCTCTCGACAGGTACGCCGCAAGATCCGGCGGCGTAGTCGGCTCCTTTGGGTCCCGTGCTTCAACCCCTCTCGAGGGAGGTCGTGCTTCCTAAGGGAGGGCTTGGCGACGACGTGGGTTAGCGAAGGTCTAGAGAAACCCCGCGATCGGCCTTCCTACGAGGTGGGGCGGGTTGGGCAGCCCGAAGGCGGCCAGGATAGTTGGCCCGATGTCGATGAGCGATGCCGGGGAACCGAGGCCGGTCGCTCCGGAGGCCGGAGAGGTGACGACGTAGACCCCATCGAATGAGTGGACCGAATCGTCGGGCCCCGTATCGTTCTCGTCCAAGAAGAGCGCACTGTGCCCGACAGTTCCCGCGGATCGCCACGACAGGTCGCCAAAATACACCATCAGGTCCGGTGCGTCGCCCCGGACCTCTCGATAGATCTCCCGAGGAAGGAGGACCTTCGCCCCGAGACTCCCGCCGCCCGGTGCCCTCACTGCCGCCAGTTCGTCCGTGAGGTGGACTCGAAAACTCTCCGCCTGGTCCGGTGTCAATATCCCGTTCGGTTCCCGACCTTTGATGTTGAGGAATATCCTCGCATAGTAACCTCCGGCCGCCCAGGCCCGTGTCCTCGCCCAATCGACGGAGGTGTCCTCCAAGGCAGTCCCAGCGGTTGGCCGGGGCCCCTGGAGGGTCAGGTGACCCTGCTGAAGGAGCCAGTCGTTGATGCAGAAGCAGCCCAGCATCCTCTGGCTCCCGTGGTCCGACACGAAGAGGACTTGCGCCTCCGGACCGACAAGGTCGAGGAGCGCGCCGATCTCCTCGTCGAGGCGTGCATAGTATTCTTCGGCCAGCGAGCGAAGGGCCGAGTTGTCCTCGAAACGCGGGTGGCGCGGGTCGATGAACTTCCAGAAGGCGTGGTGGATACGATCCGGTCCGATCTCATGAAGGGCGAAAAAGTCCCATGCCTCCTTCGCCCAGAGGTGTCTCGCCACGGCGAAGTGTTTCCGGGTCATCTCGATCAACTCCCGACCGACGCGCTCGCGATCATCCGCCCGAAATCGCACGTCAAACGGGTACCCGCCGGTGAGGCGATCGAGCTCGGGCTGAAGCGAGGGCGGGTAGACGTACTCGGCCCCACCCTCCGGCGTCAGGAAGTCCGACACATAGACCCCGTTGATGTGAGGTGGGGGGAATCCTGGCGGCATCCCGATCACGCACACCCGCCGTCCCACGCGGGACAGGTGGTCCCATACCATCGGCTCCCGGAGCGACCTCGAAGTGGGGAGGTACTGGTCGAAGTAGGTGCCGGGCCGGCGGTGCCGAAACCCGTACAGCCCGAGGGTGCCCGCGTCCGCGCCGGAGAACATCACGGCCCACGCCGGTACGGTGATGGGAGGATCGATGCTCGTGAGGGTGCCGTAGCGTGAGTGCGAGAGGATCTGACGCATTCGCGGCATCCAAGGGAGGAACCGCTCGAACAGCACCCACGGAGCGACCGAATCCAAACCGATCACGACCAGCCTTGGTCGAGGGTGGTTCACGAGACGGACCACGGGGCCCGCCAGATAACTTCGACCGGACCTGCGAGCGACCACGGGCCGGACCCAGGCGAGTTCTCCGCGCCCTCCATAGTCCCGCGGGCCCGACCTGACGGGAACGAGGGGGTTTCTCAGCGAGTACGTGGAGTTGAGACCGAGCCGGCAATCGCATTTTGACGGCGGCAATTCGTAACTTGGGGAAAGGTTATACCGAGCCATCCCCCGACAGTGCAAATGGCCGTCCCTCGCCGGTTGCCCCCGGGCATTTCTCCGACTCGGGTGGCTCCACGTGGGCCTCTACGATACCGCCAAGGAAGGCGCCCAGCGAGGACGTACGCCACAGTGATGGCGTTGGGTGTCACAATCGTACTTCTGGCCGGAATGTTCGGGGGCCCGCTCTCCGGACCTCGCAGGGCTGCCTTCGTCGGGATCGCTCAGGCAGGGAACCTGATCTCGTCCCTAGGGCTCGACACGCTTCGGTCTGCGGAGGATTCGCTGTTTTCGGGAGGTGGGCCGGCCCACGGGGGCAGTCTGAATTGCACCCTTTCGAGCCTCACGCTTTCCGGTCAGTGTGGGACTCTCCTGCCCGTTTCCAACGGTTCCAGCCCTTCGATCGTCAAGCACAAACCCCCGGCCCTGGCGTGGCAGCCCGGCAACCAGCCCGAGGCGCGAACCTTGATGTCCATCACCTTCGACGCCAGGGACTCGTTCGTCCTCGCGTTCGGCGGGTGGAACGGTACTACCTACTTCGGCGATACCTGGGAATACCTACACGGCAAGTGGATGGTCCTCAATCCTTCCATCTCCCCGTCGCCTCGGGCCGCAGCTTCGATGGTTTTTGACAAGAAGGACGGGTTCGTACTCTTGTTTGGGGGCCGGGACGCGAGCGGAGTTCTCGGGGACACATGGACGTTCGCGGGAGACTCCTGGACCCGGTTGACCCTCAGTACTCTCCCCTCGCCTCGATCGGACGCGACCATGGCCTGGGACGTCAGCGACGGGTACGCGATCCTTTTCGGGGGTTCGGATGGGGTCAAGACTCTTTCCGACGCCTGGAAATTCGTAGCTGGAAACTGGACCTTACTCCTCCCGGTCCCGGGAGCGACCCGAGGACCCTCCGCTCTTCCGAGCTCGAGCGGGAACTCTCCTCGGCCTCCTCCGGGTCCCCCCATCCCGATAGGTCGGCAGGACGCCTCCATTACATTCGACTACGTCGACAACATCGTCGTCATGTTCGGTGGCCTCAACGTCTCCGGGGGCCGGGGCCTCTACCTCAACGACACCTGGGAGTTCTCAGTGGGGAAGTGGACCACCCTGACGACTCCCCACTCCCCTCCGGCGCGCTCTCAAGGCGTGTTCGCGTTTGATTCGCAGGACAACGACTCCGTACTCTTCGGCGGCGTGAATTCGAGCGTCCCTACGGAGTTCCGAGACACTTGGACACTAGCCCGCGGAGTCTGGAGCCACCCTGCCACCAACGGAACGCCGTCGTCCCGCCAGGGCGCGGCCGGCACGTGGGATGTGGCCGACCAAAACCTGGTCCTGTTTAGCGGCGAGGAGCAGGGCCTTCCGGCGTCCGTCCCCGATACGTGGAACTACGTCCGTGGCCAGTGGACTCTGGATCTGCACACCAGCGAATTTTCTTGGTCCAACCCGGCCGCGCGCTACGCCGCCACGATGGCCTATGACACGTCCGACAACGTCTCGATCCTGTTCGGGGGCGCGACCGGGTTCGGTGCGAACGGGGAGACCTGGAACTTCACCCACCAGCAGTGGACCGAGCTCTTCCCTCCCTCCAGTCCCCCCGCCCGCTCCTTCGCGACCATGGTCTTCGACGGGAGGGACCAGTTCGTCGTACTGTTCGGAGGGCGATCCACCGATGGCTCCGCGCTGGGCGATACGTGGACGTTTCACGCCAACGTCTGGACGCATCTGAGCCCGACGGCCTCCCCCCCCGCCCGGTATGGCGCGGGGATGGCGTTCGACGCGGCCGACGGCTACGTGGTCCTCTACGGCGGGGTAGGCGCCTCAGGTACGGACCTCGGGGATACCTGGACGTTTGCCGCCGGTAGTTGGTCGCCGCTAAGCCCCGGGAGCACCCCCGGCCCTCGCGGGTTCACGCAAACGACGTACGATGGCCGGGACGGCTACACCGTGTTGTACGGGGGGCTACGGGGCGCGACGCTCCTGGGCGATACGTGGAAATTCCTTGCGGGGAGTTGGACGAACATCACGGGGGCGACCGTCAATCCCCCCCCTCGATGGGGATCGGTCTTCCTGTTCGACCCGGCCAACAACATCGTCCTACTCTTCGCCGGGTGCGAGCAGGCCATCGACCCCACGTTTATGGAGTGTGACCATCTCGTCAACGATAGCTGGCGGTTGAACGGGGGAAACTGGGGCCAACTAACTCGCGTTCCGGCGCCCCTCCCGATGGCGGAGGCGGAAGCGAGCTTCTACGCGTTCCCAGGGCAAGCGATCCTAGTGTTGCAGTCGGGGTTCGTCAACCTGTCGGGACAGCTACTGACCAACGAGCGGTGGGTGTACGCCGGGTCGTACGGTCAATGGTTCCCCCCGTACTCCCCCACTTCTCGGGCCGGCGGCGCCGCTACCTATGACGCCCGCAACTCCGTGATCCTGTTGTTTGGAGGCTACGGGCCCCTTTCGGGGGGCGCTCTCGGATACCTCAACGACACGTGGGGGTGGGACTCCGGCGTATGGACCCAGGCGCCTGATCCGAAGTATTCACCTTCGGCCCGAGCGTTCGGCTCGATCGCGTGGGACACCGTCGCGGGGCAGGTGGTCTACTTCGGAGGCTATGGCCCCACCGGCTACCTCAACGACACCTGGGCGTGGCTGGGCAGTCCGGTTACCGGCAGCTGGCATCTCATCAACACCACCACCGCTCCCTCCCCTCGGGCGAATGCGACCATGGTGTTCGACGCGGTCGATGGGCATGTGATCCTATTCGGAGGACAGTACGGTTCGACGGTGTACGGCGATACCTGGGCCTACTACGGCTACCATAACCGGACCGGGACTTCGAACATCTTCGAGGGCCACTGGGTACTCACCCATCCCCCTGCGTCCCCGCCGGCGCGGACGGCCGCCTCCATGGTGTACGATTCCTCGGATGGCTACACCCTGCTCTTTGGGGGCCACGGGGCCGGGACGACGACGGCGTTCAACGAGACCTGGATCTATAAGGCCGGGAACTGGACGAAACTGACCACGACGCTCGCCCCGGCGGCCCGCTTCGGCGCCGCCATGGGCGACGACCCGTTCGACGCCGCGCGAACGGTCTCGGCCAACAACAAGTCCGCCGTAGTGCTGTTCGGAGGAGAGACCACCTCCGGTGCGTACCTCGGCGATACCTGGACGTTCTATGCGGGTGCCTGGACGCTCCGCCCCAATTCCGGAACCCCACCCCCCTTCCCAGGCGCCTTTGAGGCAATAGGGAGCGACATCCTGGACGGCAACCCCGAGATGTTCGGCGGTACGAACGGGTACCCGATGGGGGGCTTCTGGACCTTCTCCTGAACGTGGAGCGAACCTCTTCCGAACGCTTTCCCTGGGGCGGCCTATGAGAGCGGGAAACGGAGCCGGCCTGCCGACTCCGCGTCGCCACCGACGCGGCTTCTTCGTGCCCGTCCTTGCGATCTTCGTCGTGGGGATCGTCATCCTAGGCGTCCGGTCCGTCCCGGTCCTCTCGCCTGCGGGCCTGTCGCCCCAGTCGGTCCTCTCGGGGCCCTCTGCCGTTTGGGTCCGAAGTCATTCTGGAGTGGCCGCCGTCGCCTCGACCATCTCCGCGCCGGGACTCCGGAGCGTGTCCGGTGACACCGTGCTCGTACTCACCGCCGTCCGGGGCTCCTCCGATTTCGGGCGCGTCCAAGACTCCGCAGGGGACCCATTCACCCGGCTCGGAGCGGTCGAACGAACGGACGGGGCCACCCACGAGTGGCTCTCAGCGTGGGTCGCCCGGGACGCCGCCGGGGCGTCTTCCTTGGTCGTGAACGCGACCGGGAATCTGTCCGTGCCGTCGGCGCTCTTGGTGGACGACCTAGGGGGGGCCGGCGACCGGGCCGCGCTCTCTTTGTCCCCGTTCGTTTACGGCTCGGGGAACGCCGTGTCGAGCACGGTCGCGGCAGCTCCCAAGGACCTGGCCCTTACGGCGGTCGCGGTCGAGGGCGGGGTCGGGATCACCTCGTCCACCGGTGGAACGCGACTGAACGTCGAGAACCTCTCCAACCCCTTTGCGGACACCGGGGCGGACTTTGACGTCTACTCCGCCGGGGGCGGTCCGGTGACCCAGAACCTGACGTTGTCCACCGCGCACCCGTGGATCGCCGTGACCGTCGCGGTCGCGGCCAAGTCCAGCACCCCCTTACCGCACTCGGTCTGGAACGTCGTGCTCATCTACATGGAAAATCACGACGCGCAGGACCTGCAGGCCCATTCCGCCGGATACTTCCGGTATCTGACTTCGACCTTCTCCGAGGCCACGGCGTTCTACGGGATCTGCCACCCGTCGGCGGCCAACTATCTCGCGTTCGTGGACGCCAACTCGCTCCAATGCGGTTCAGACCAGATCCGGGACGGACATTATCCGAACTCAACCCTCCCCGACCGGCTCGAGTCGCACGGTTTGACCTGGGGGGGATACATGGAGTCCATGCCGGCCCCGTGCGGGGGAATGAACCACGGAGAGTACGTGGTCCGGCACGACCCCTTCGTCTACTTTCGGGACGTCTACAACAATTCGCCCCGATGTTCGACCCACGTCGTGAACAGCGCGGCGTTCAACGAGAGCATTCAGCTGAATCACACGCTGCCCGCCAACGTGAGCTTCTACTCCCCCAACCTCATCGATGACTGCCATGACTCGGGGCTGAGCGTGTGTGGCACCTGGCTCCGCGGCTTCCTCGGGCCGATCCTGAACTCGACCGACCCCAAGTTCCGGGTCGTTCTCAATCACACAGTGTTCCTGGTCACCTTCGATGAATCCGACGCCAACGTGGCGGCCGGGGCGAAGGGCGACGGGACCGGAGGAATCCTCACTAGCTACGACGGGGCCGGGTACAACGGGACCTGGGGGGGGCACCTATGGTTCGTGGGAATCAACCCGGGGGGCTACCTCCGGACCCTCCCGTTCTCGGCGAACTCCTCGGCCTACAACGTCCTGACCACGGTCGAGTGGTTGTTCCACCTCGGTTCGACGGGCGGGGTTGACACGGGAACCCGCTTCTCGCCGATGCGAGGGCTCTTCAACTTCACGTCCAACGGGTACTGAGGGAACGAATGGTGAAAGCCCGCCGCTCCGGTCGACCGTCGCCCGGGGCTGAGCGCCCGGTAGGCGGGAGGATGGGTCGGTCGTGACGCGAAAACCGCCGACCGTCGGAATCGCAGGGCTGGGCTACATGGGACTCGCGACGGCCCTCGGGTTCGCCCGTCGGGGCATCCCGGTCGTCGGATACGAACTTCGCGCGGAGGTTCGGAGGGACCTGGCCCGGGGGCGGACGTCCATCCACGAGCCGGGAATCGTTCCGTTACTCCGTGGGGGGTTGGCCAGCGGCCGGTTCCGCGTCGTAGACTCCTGGGCGGACCTCGTCCGCACCGCCGACATCCTCTTCCTGTGCCTGCCCACGCCACGACGTTCGGACGGACGCATCGACCTCCGTCCGATGCTCCGTGGGGTCCGCGAGCTAGGTCACGCCCTGAGGGAGGTCACGGAGCCTCGCCTGGTCGTCGTGAAGAGCACGGTCGTGCCCGGAACGACCGAGGAAAGGATCCGACCCTTGCTGGAACGTACCTCCCACCGGAGGGCCCCCAGCGTGACCGTCGCGGCCAATCCCGAGTTTCTCGCCGAAGGTTCGATGGTGAAGGACGTCCTGGAACCGGAGCGGATCGTCTTGGGAGTGTCCCATCCCGCGGACGCCCGGAAACTCCGTCGGGTCTACCGAGCGTTCCCCGCCCCCGTGATCGTCCTGCCGCCCACCGGAGCGGAACTGGTCAAGTATGCCTCCAACGCGTTCCTCGCCCTCAAGGTGGGGTTCGTGAACGAGGTTGCCCGTCTCGCCGAGGCGGTGGGGGCCGATGTCGATCCCGTGGCGGCGGCGGTCGGACTCGACTCGCGCATCGGCCAGAAGTTCTTGAGCGCGGGCCCTGGGTTCGGCGGGAGCTGTTTCGAGAAGGACGTCCGCGCGCTCATCGCCCGTAGCCACGACCTCGGTCTAAAGCCCCGGATGCTGGAGGCGCTGGTCCCCTCGAACGACGACCAGACCCGCCACGCCTTCGACCTCGTTCGGAGGGCGATGGGTATCGTGCAGGGCCGCCGGATCGCGGTACTGGGGCTGGCGTTCAAGGCAGGTACGGACGACGTCCGCGAGTCTCGGGCTCTCCCCCTCGTTCGCCTCGCCCGATCGGCCGGGGCTTCGGTTCGGGTCCACGACCCGGTCGCTCTGGAGAACTTCCGTCGGGCGTGGAGTCAATCCGGGGGCCCAGGAGGGCAGGGAGTCCGGTTCTGCACGACGGTCGCGGAGGCCGTCGAAGGCGCGGACGCGGCCGTCATCCCGGCGGGCTGGCCTGAGTACACCCCGTTCCCTACCGCGTGGTCGACCCGGATGCGGCACCCGCTGGTGGTCGACCTGCGCCGGGCGCTCCCACGCAGCATGCGGATGCGGCCGGACCTCCGGTGGGTCGGGCTCGGAGTGGGGTCGGTCCGCGACGGTGCCCCAGGGAGCGCCTCGCTCCCCCGTCGGAAACCACGGCGTCGGAGGGGGTCTCGTTGAAGGTGGTCATTCCGGCGGCCGGGCTCGGGACCCGATTCCTTCCCGCGACCAAGAGCATGCCCAAGGAGATGCTGCCGGTCGTGGGCCGACCCGTCATCCAGTACGTGGTGGAAGAGGCCGTAGCCGGGGGTGCGGACGATATCATCATCGTGACCGGACGTGGGAAGAGGTCGCTCGAAGACCACTTCGACCACAACCCCGACCTCGGCGCGTGGAACTCCCAACCCGCCCTCCAGCGGCTGGAGACCCTGATCGAAACGGCGACCATCCATTTCGTCCGCCAGCGGAATCCCCTCGGGCTGGCGCAGGCGGTCCTGTGCGCGCAGCAGCACGTGGGACAGGAGCCGTTCGGAGTACTCCTCGGGGACTCGATCTACGAATGTGAGCCCCCGGTGCTTCGACAGCTCCGTTCGGCGGTCGACCGGTGGGCCCCGGGAGGGAGCGCCATCGCCCTCGAGGTCGTTCCCGAAGACCGAGTCGACCACTACGGGATCGTCGGAGGGACCCAGCTCAGCCCGACGGCGATCCGCGTACAGCAGCTGGTCGAGAAACCTCGTCCGCAGGACGCACCGAGCCGGCTGGCCCTCACCGGGGCGTACTGGCTCAGCCCCCGGATCTTCGACTGCATCCGCGCGACCCCGCCGGGACGTAGGAATGAGGTCGAGCTGACCGACGCGCTGCAACGCCTCGCAGATCAGGAGCCGGTGATCGGGGTCGTCATCGAAGGGCGTCGGTTCGACACGGGGACGCCTCTCCTCTGGTTCGAGACGAACCTGCGGTTCGGATTACGAGATCCGGAGTACCGCGCGGCCCTGGAGCGGGTCCTCGGAGAAGGACCCCCCGTCGGCCCCACGTCCCCGCCCTCCCATGAGTAAGCGGGTGGGCGACCATTTGCATCGGGCGGGAGGCCCGTGGGCGGGAGGCCCAAGCCCATCAGATGATCGGACGGCTCGGGCGGTACATGTCCGGGGTCCAACTCCCGGAGACTCCGGTCCGGGGGGCCGGGTTGGCCACCGAGACCCCGAGGTGGGAGCCTCGGTTCGGAGCGGGGTCGGACATCGAACGCCAGCCGTAACTTCGGGTCGACCGGGGAGCGTGGAGCGCTCCGGAGGCTTCCGACCACAACGCCTCGAAGCGGGCGAGTTGGGTGCGCACCCTCGGTGGGTCCTCGATGACCACCGCCACGTGGGGAGTCCGGCCGAACACCCCGAGCGTCGGCAGGCGGATCACGCGGCGCGCGTCGATCGTGTAGAAGTGCCCCGCCACCGGCGTGTAGTGTCGGACCTGCGGGGGGGTGGAGCGATCGCCCGCCTCGCGGGCCATGGTCGTCGCGAATCGGTAGTCGGCCGGGGTCGCGTCGGTGACCACTCGGACTCGTACCCCCTGTCGGGCGAGGCGTCCGAGCAGGCGGGCGAGCCCGGTCCGGTGGGACAAAGACATTGAGAGGGGTCGGACGAGCACATCGACCGACTGGCGCGCTTCGCCCAACTCGGTCAGGGCCGGGTGCGGGGCCCGCCCCTCGGCGGAAAGGATCCGGGGACGCTCGTGGGTGGGACCTTCCAGGGAAGGGCCGCCCGAGAGCGAGGCCCCGACCCAACGGCCGTAGACCTCCGCGAGAAGCGCGGCGACCTCCGATTCGTCCTGGAAGAGACCCTGGAGACGGTGCAAGAGGACGTCCGGTGCCACGGCGTGGAATCGCTGGGGAGATCTCCCGTTGCCGACGACCATTCCGCGGTCGAGCAGTCGCAGGAGGACGCGGTACGCCGTCGCCCGATGGAGGCCGGCGACTTCGGCCGCCTCGCGCACTCCGAGGGGGCCGCGGACGAGGGCCAGGTAGAGTCGGGCCTCGCGGGCCGGCATCCCGATCAGACGAAGCCCCTGGACCAGCGAGGGCGGCGAGCGGGGTTCCTCCGTGGAGTGGGTCTCGGGCGCCGCGGGAGGGGACCACGAGTGGGGATGGCTGCGGGGAAGGCTCGAGGAGCGGTCCATCTTCAACACGCTCCAGCCTCGGGACAGAAGGCGGTGGGCGGGTGAAGCGGCGGGCGGGGTCGGCCGGCCGGTGCCGGATGGGGGGGAGTCCCGGGGGCCGAAATTACGAGAGCGCCGAGGTTGAGACACGGTGTCGCGAAACCGGACCCGGACGGTTGCATCGGAATCGAATACGCATTAACACGTACTTATCCCTATTGTATTACCGGGAGGTCGGTCCGGGCGGACCCCCCCAGATAGGGCCGCCCCGGCCCCCCTTGCCCCTGCACCCGGGGCTGCATGGGCCCCCGGTAGGCGGTATCCACGGGGTCGGTTAGCCCATCTACCGGACGGCCGGGTTCGGATGCTTCAGTTCCTACCCCCTTAGCTCCGCCTCGGTCGGCGCGCGGGGCGGGACACCGGCGATGGACCGGGAGATCGGGCAGGGAGAGTCGGCGAGCCCGGCGGCCTTCCAGGTAGGGAGTGGGTCCCCCGCCTCGAGCCACCGAACGAACTGCGCCGTAACCGGTTCGAAGTCCTCGAACGGGTAACAAGGGATGCCCACGCGTCGGCAATAGTCGAGGAGGCGGCGCCGGGCGAAGACGATGTCGGCACTCTCCGCGCCGTACCGGTCGGTCGAACCGTCGGCGATGAAGACGCTCCGCCGTCCGGTGGAAGGGTCGTCCACGATACCCGCCTTACAGATCCCGCAGATCCTGCAGGTGGGGTGCTCGAAGGGGTGGGTGACCCCCATCTGGCCCGAGGGGAGCACGGTGAGGCGGTCCGACTGGATCGGCAGGTCGAGTCCCTCACGGTTCAGAACCTCCCGGATGTAGAACTCCAACCCTCCGGAAACGACCGATACCGGAACTGAATGCCGTTGGAGCAGGTCGAGGAACTCCCGGGCCCCCTTCCGAAGGGGGACCTTGTGACGAGCGAATTTGATCATCTCCCCCATCCGGTCGGCCGAAAGCAGGGCCACCTGACGACGCCATGCCTCCCGCAACCCGATCTTTCCCTCGTGGAGCAGCAGGTCGATCTCATGGGCGACCTCTCGACCGTTCGGGGCGAACTCTTCGACCAGAATGATGGCCACGTTGGGGTCGACCAGCGTGCCGTCGAAGTCGAGCACTACCCGCAACTGGGACGCGGCGTCCGCACGGGCCGCGACCCCCGGCGGCCGAGACGTGGTCGCGCTCATGATCTCTCCGAGGGCTCCGACACGGGAGCCGCCAACGGTCGATCCCGCATCACGACCCGGAAACCGTTCGCTGACAACATCGCCCTCTGCTGATCGAGGACGTCGTAGCTCAAGCGGGAGGTAAGGACCTCCAGCGACGGGAACCGGGAGCTCCTCAAACCGGGTCCGGGCGTGGTCGTTCCGCCGGATCGTGCCGACTCCGTCCCGAGGGCGGACCCCCCGTTTGGGGCGTGTCCGCTCGCGGACGGAAGTTCGATCACCAGCTCTCGGCGGCGGGACCCGATGGACACCGCGATCGCGCGGGCCGCACTACCCGGAGACCCAGCGGTGGAGAGGGAAACAACCATGGGCGACGGGCGTGGGTCGGTGCCGGTCGTCGAACCTCCGGCGGGCCCGTTCTGCGGGCCGAGCTCTGCCCGAACCACGGTCCCCGGAAAATTGCGCCGAAGAACGCTGGCCAGGTCGCGCGCGGCGGCTGTGTCCGACGGAGCGCACTCGAGCACCGCTTGGGTACTCCCCGTGATGAGGCCGATCGAGAGCAGGTCGTTGTCCGCGCGGGGAGGGACGACCTGGACGGTCTGCTTTGCGCCGGGAGAGAGGCCGTGCTTCATGATGGTCAGGAGGATTCGACTCCCATCCCGCATCGCTCGGAGCTTCGCCGTCCCCACACGCTCCCGGTATTCTACCGGGATCTGAACGACCCGCAGCCCCTGGCGAACGGATTTCAAGACCATTTCCGCCTCGATCGCGAAGTGGGACGGTTCGATCCCCAAAGAGACGAACCGTTCGGTCGAGACGCCCCAGAACCCACTGCAGAGGTCGAAAATCGTCCACCGGGAGAGCAGGCTGGCCGTGTAGCTCAGCCCGATGTTCCCGAGCCGGTGGACCAGTTCGCGCCCGCTGATCGCCGGGCCAGAGACCGGTCGGCGGACCCCGACGACCAGGTCGGCGTTTCGTTCGAGCAGGTCCAGTGCGTCCGGCACCCGGTCGGGGGGGTAGGTCGCATCCGCGTCGAGCACGACCGCATACGGGATTCCCTGGGAGTGGACCCACACGATGGTCTCGACCACGGCGCTTCCCTTCCCCCGGCCCTGCTGGCGGAGGATTGGGACGCCCCATTCTCGGGCGACGTCCAAGGTGTGGTCGGTCGATCCCCCGTCGATGACCATGGTCTCGACGCGGCGCTCCGGTCCGGCCAACAGGCCCTTCGGGAGTCGGGCGAGGGTGTGCGCGAGTCCCTCTTCCTCATTCAGCGTGGGTAGGATGACGACGGCGGTCGCGCCGCGAAACCGGGAAGCGAAGTCCTCGAATTTCGAGGCGACCGGCGGAACCGTAGTTGGGGCCGACCGGGCCGAGGAGGGCTCCATCTAACGCGGAACTCCCGAGTTCAGAGCCGGGCGGGTGCATTTGAAGTTTCGTCCACTCATGCGCTTCGATTGACGACGCCGGCCCGGCGGCGAGCTCCTTCCATCGCCCCCGGGTCAAATAGGGTACTCATGTCGCGCTCGGCGCCCGGGAATGATACCCTCGATTCAGGAGCCGGCACCGTCCGCCTGACCCCGGTCGATGCGCCGCGCCGGCTCGTCGGGGCGACCCGGCCCCCGGGCGAGCGGCCTACCCGGCCACCTGCTGATAGAGTGCGAGGGTTGCTTCCGCGGCGCGAGCCCAGGAGAACCGCTCGGTGATGAGTCGCCTCCCTTCGAGTCCCATCCGATTCCGGAGTGCGTCGTCCCGGAGCAGCTGCACGATCGCGAACGCGAGTCGGTCGGGGTCCCCCGGCGGCACGAGGGTGCCCGTGTGCTCGGACCGGACGGCCTCGGGGATCCCTCCGACGGCCGACGCGACGACCGGCACTCCGGAGGCGAGCGCCTCCAGGATCCGAATGGGGAAGTTCTCGTAGTACGTGGGTGCGATCACGAGGTCGGCCGAAGCGTAGATCGCGGGAAGGCGGTCGAACGGCACGTACCCGAGGAACCGGATGTGGCGGCGGGCTTCCTCAGAGAGGGGGATCAACCGAAGGAACTCGTCCGCTCCCCCGCCGGTGAAGACGAACTCGGCCTCGGGAAACTGTCGGAGGACCTCGGGTAGGGCGCGGGCCAATACGGCGGAACCCTTGACCAAGGTGGGACGGCCCGGGAAGAGGACGACCCGGCGGCTCGGCGCGGTCCGGAGAAGGCCGTTGTCCCGGAAGCTCGGGCCGAAACGGGAGGGGTCGCCCCCGCAGTGAATCACGTGGATCCTTTCGGGAGCGATGTCGCGTCGGAGGAGCTCGGACCCCATCCAGTCCGAGACACCAATGTACTGGTCGCGGCGGCGGTGGAGGACCATCCACTCCGCCGTCTGAAGGACAGGCGCGAGCAGGATCTGGTATCGTTCCGACGGTTCGAGTCCTCCGTGAAGCTTCCGGGCGATCTCGATCCCCTGCCGTTGGCCCGCGATGGTCGTGTGCATCGTGCGGATCGTGGGAGGGAGTCGGTCGGACGTACCGAGGAGGAGGTCCGGCATGTGGGCATGCTGGGAGTGGATCAGGTCGAACCGCTCGGTGCGGAGCAACCGGCGGACCGTGCGGCCAACGGCCCGCTGGAATCCGACGTTGTAGAGGAAAGTGTCCCTCGCCTCGGAGATCGGGAGGACCGTGATGCGATGACCGAAGTAGGACTCGAGACGGGCCCGGTCGTAGACTTCGGTTCCCCGCTGGCGGAGCGGGGTCAACACGGTCAGGTCGACCTTTCCCGCCATCTCGCGCAAGAGTTCCACCGAATAGGTCCCGACACCCCCCTGATTGGGGAGCAATTCCGGCGCGAGGAAGCACACCCTCACGACCGAGCCCTCTCCGGTTCGCGTTCCCCAGGGCCAGGTAGGTCCGCGTTGCATGCGGGAGGAAATTCACCTGCCGGGAGACCTTCCGCCTTGGTTCGGCGGGACTCGCCCGGGGCTCGCGTGTGCGCTACCGCTGCCCGACGCGTCACTCGAGGCGACGAGGAGTGTCGATGCTTAAGGAATAGAGGGCCCCCAGCCAATACCCCCGCGGATCTCCTTCCGGACCGCCTTCCACCTCGGAACGGACCGCCGATGAACGCAACCTTTAGGTAGCCCCGCCCCTCAACTACCCCCGTGGCCGCCCGCGCGGAGGGCCCCTTGGCTCTCCCCCCTCAATTCTTTCGGCGTTCGTACTTGTTCCTCCTGACGGTCCTGGTCGCGGTCTACACGGCGGTCGTCATCGTCTACCCCACCCCCTGGGTGGACCTCCCCCTCGGCCTGCTCACACTCCTCTTCGTGCCGGGGTACGCGATCGGTGCGCTCGCCTTCGGAGCCCGGCCCCGGTGGCCCTGGAGCCTGACCTTCGCGGTCGTGGTGGGACTCAGCGTTGCGTTCAACGTCGCACTGGGTCTGATCCTGCTCGCGTTGAACGTCGGACTTCCTGCGCCCACGTTCGCCTTCGTCTCCCTCATTCTCGTGATGGTCGCACTCCTCGTCTGGGTCGCGACGCGACCGACGGAGACAGGATCACGGTTCACGAACTATCTCCGAGAGGAGCTCCGTCTCCCGGGTCACTCTCCCTCTCAGCGGGCGCTGGGGTATGCGCTCCTCCTCGGCATCGTGCTTACCCTCGCGATGATCGTCTACATCGCCAGCATCTATCCCGTCCCGCCCTCCGACCTCAGTCTCGGTCTGACCGGCCCGGGCGGGATCTCCGCCAACCTGCCGCAGAACGGCACGATCAACAGTACCCTCGCCCTCTACATCATCGTCGGAAACAACGCCACCACTCAGCAGTTGACTCTCAAGGTCCTCAGCTTTATCGGAGCGGTCGCCCCAAACAATTACACGTCGGTCAATTGGACCCAGCCCCTTCTTCTGGGAAACGGGACTGTGAGTTCTGTGCCGGTGAACCTCACTCCATCGGAGTCGTTGACGGTCCACTTCAAGTTCTTCTTCCTGAGCGCTGGGTCCTACATCCTCACGTTCGTGCTGGCGGACCCCAGCGGACACACCCTGCGGTCGGCGTCGTGGTCCATCGCGATCGCGTAGGAGCGGAGGAGGCTCGGGATGGTGGATGTGCGGGAATGGATGGGAGCGATCGACGCGATCGCCCTCGGCCTACTCCTGTTCCGGCAGCTCTATCCGGCCCAATTGCCCCCCTCCTCGCGGCTCGTCCTGGACGCCACGATCGGTGTCCTGATGGTCGTCGCGATCGGACTCGTTCTCAAGCTCGTTGGGCTGCTCTGACCCGCCGGATCCCGCTTAGGTGACGGGGGGCGCCACGTTGGTGGCCTGATAGATCGTGAAGATCGGATCCTGGTAAATGACCGAGAAGTAGACGGGATTGTCGAACTTTGCGAGGTCGGTGGGCGTGATCGGAGTGGACGGCTGGTCGTTCAAGGGCCCGTAGAAGATCGGTTGGAGCGTCTCCGTAGCCAGGAGCGTATCGGTTACTACGAAGTCGCCGGGATGGAGCCGAGAGACCGCCGTCGAGCTGAATCCTGCGCCCTCAAAGAGAGGGTAGGAGTCCCAACGGAGCTTGAATCCGGCGAATCCGCCGAACACGGTGTAGACGAGGTAGTCGCCCCATAGGGCGTGGCTATTGCTGAGGTGGCCCTGAGCCCAAACTCCGGCGGCGTACGCGGTCTGATTCAGGTAGATCGGGGAATCGATCAGGACTGCCTTTGGCCCCGCGAACTGGTCGCGGGTGCTGAGGGGAACGAGCGACCCACCCGCGAAGACCAGCACGACGAGTACGACGGCGAGGGCCGGGAGCCCCCACCGTACCATCGCCGAGGGGCGCCCTCGCGTCGTCCGACGTCGCTCGGGTGGGGGGGTCGGTCTGCCAAAGGGGGCGGGCTGCGGCGTGAGTCCCCGGTCGCTCCGCGTGAGGTGGGCCGCGATCCACCAGGCGGCGGCCGGGGCGAAGATCACTCCGGTGTACTCGAACTGGCGCAGGACGAGGAAGTTCAGTCCGGTCGAAAAGAAGGGGACCGATAGGACGGCGACCAAGATTGAAGTAAGGATCGAGAAGGAGACGAAGGCTCGGTCCCGCCTCCGGTAGCTCTCGGCGAGGACGATGATCGCGAGGACTCCTTCCACGATCGCGGCGGCTGCGATCCAGGCGACCAGGTAGATGGGGAACGTGGCGCCCGGGATGACGGCCTGGGGTGCGGTCTGGCTCGGATGGAGCAGCGCGTTGAGGTTCTCACCGAGGATGGTTCGTTGCGCTTGCAGCACGGGCAACGTAACTGCGGCGACCCATACCAATGCCAGCGCGACCGCCCCGAAGAACACGGCCGCGGACCGCATGGCCGGGTACGGGTCTTTGCGTCGAAGGATCCACGGCAGGACGGCCAAGCCCCCCAGGAATCCGAGGAGAATGTAGGTGGAGACGTGGTGACTGATGACCACCATCGCGACCCCGACGACGACCGCCACCCGGAGGAACGTCAGATTCGGGCTTAGCGTGCTTTCGGTCGCGAGGAACGCGAGCGCAGCGAAGGCGAGGATGAAGAACGTGACGGCGAAATCCTGCTGGGTCGGAACGTTGAGCTCGATGGACGGGACGCTGATGTAGAACAGGACGGCCAACGGAGCCGGGCGAGGTCCAAACAGTCGGCTGGTGAGCGCGTAGATGGCGAGTGGAATGACGAGCAATCGAAGGAGCTCATACGCCCACGGGAACGTCTGAAAAAGTGTGAGCGACGTTAGGGAGGCCGCTTCCGCGTTGAACACCGCTCCCCCCGGAAAATAACTGTAGACATTGCCCTGGCCGACGACCCCGGTCAGCGGGTGCCATGAGCCCGCGGTGAAAATCGCCTGAGCGAATTGAAGGTTGAAGATGGGGTCCCGAGAATAGGGAATCCCGTACGGCGAAAAGAGCGGGTAGATGAAGAAGATCAATAGCACGGGGGGGATGAGCATCAGGATCGGCACCCGCCGGAAGACGGTGAGGACGAAGGGCGATGCGGCGAGCGTCAGAAAGAGAACGTAGAACACGCGGGTCGGGATTCCCTCCCACCGCGCCGTGACCCCGTCGAACTTGAAGGCGTACAGCAGGAACGCGATCCCGACGAAACCGAGAAAGCTGAGCGCGAGTAGGAACACCGGCGCCCACGAGTTGGGTGCGGGCGGCACTCGGAGTGGGTCTGCGACGGCGGTGCGGTTGACCGACGATACGGACGAGGGGCTCGGAGAGGACTGCGTCGCGAACTCGCTACCCAACGAGGTCTCCCCCGGCTTCTCCGGATTGCCAAGCCCACTGGCGTCGGAGCCCCTCGAGGAGCGGAGTGCGAGGACGGAACTTGAGTTCGGAACGGGCCCGACGGTTATCGGCCCATGTCGCCCGGGGGTCCCCCGTCTGGGGAGCCCGCCTCGTAATCTTCACCGGTCGACCGGTCACCTCACGAATGTAGGATATCGCATCCGTCAGAGGCACGGGGGAGTTCCCCCCAAGGTTGAAGACCGTATGCTTCGAGTCGCTCGCCCCGGCACGCACGATGCCGTCGACAATGTCCCCCACGTATGTAAAATCGCGGAGTTGGCGGCCGTCCCCGAAGACTTCGATCGGACGACCGGACCGGACCGCCCGGAAGAACCGGTGAAATGCCATGTCGGGTCGTTGGCGGGGACCGTAGACCGTGAAGAGGCGCGTGCTCACGAAGGGAAGGCCGTACGCGCGCGCATACAACCGACCGAGATGTTCGGCCGCCAATTTGGTCATTCCATACGGGGAGACGGGGTTGGGGTTCGCCTCCTCCGGCATGGGTCCCGTCGGTTGATCTCCATAAATCGACGAGGAGCTGGCGTACACGACCTTCGGTCGTACGCCCGATCGTACTGCGCTCTCAAGGAGGGCCTGGGTGGCCAGGACGTTATTCTGGACATATCGGTCGAATTTGGTCCCCCAACTCCCACGAACCCCGGGCTGGGCGGCCAGATGGTAGATGACCGCGCCTTTCGAAACGTACCGGGCCACGTTGACCCCTTGGATGCGGCCGCGGACGAAGCGGTACCGGTGGTTGTGGAGGGAGCGACGTAGGTTTCGCCGCTTCTGGGCCGAAGAGTAGTACGGGTCGAACGAGTCGACGCCCAGGACCCGATCCCCACGCTCCAGCAGAGCCTCGACCAGGTGGCTCCCGACGAATCCGGCCGAGCCGGTGACCAACGAATCGAACAATCGTCCGTTCACGAGGGGTCCACGTCTTAAGGTTAACCGCTCGGTGGCACTGCGTCTCAGGATTCTCCTCGATTTCACGAGACCAGGTGCGGTCCGGTCGGAGTCGTCCGCCAGGTCACTTCTCCCAACAACGGGGAAGCTAAGCGCATAGTCGGAGAGACCCGCCCACGTCGAACTCCGGCGGCTGGGGCCGTCCGGAGAGGGTGATCAATTGCGCGCGCCCGGAACGTGGTGCGGCAGAACGACCGGCGGTACGAGACGACCTCGAGATACTAAGTACTACTGCCTATCATGCCCGAGGGATGCCCATACCCCCCTCACACGCCGCTCCGGCGGTGATATTGACCCTGCTGGTAGCGTTCTCGTCGCTGGGCCTTACCGGTTCCCTCCACGGGGTGTTGGCCTCGAATCTCCCGACGCCCACCGGAGGACACACCGGTCTCCCCAACGACCCCAAGCCCTCCTCATCCGCCCCTCCCTTGGCCAGCGACTCGGTCACGCCCCCCCTCGGGCCCCCGAGGTCATTTACCACTTCTCGGTTGGGTTCCGACGCCCTCGCGGCCTCGCGAGCCATCGGGTTCCCCTCCCGATTCGTCTTCGTCCCCCGCCCGGCCGCCGATCCCCTTGAGGTGCGGTCCGCGAATGCTGCCGGCCACATCACCCCCCTCTACCAGGCATCTCCTGCCCCGATGGGGATTGGGGAATTTGGGCTCCGGGCTGCGACGAACGGTTCCATCCTCCCGTATCTCCTCAACACGACGAGCCTCGAGGGGACCTTTGCACCCAACTCGACCGGGATCCAACCACGGTACGTCCTCGATAGCTCTCCCGACGCCTACTCGGTCCAACTCAATGCAGTCCTCACCAACGTGACCCTATTTGGGAACGCTTCGTACCACTTCTGGACACAGAACGTGGTGATCTACTACGCACAGAGCCACGTCCTCTATCTGGTCTCCAACGTCTGGAACTTCTCCGGCCCCCTGTTCAGCGCTAACGCGCTGTCGAGCCATGGACCGAACGGGACGCTGATCGGAACGAGCCTGTACGCCTCGGAAACAAAGCTCACCGGGATCACCTACCCGTTCGACATGGCACTCTTCCTCAATTCGACCGTCGTCACGGGGCGGGACGCGATCAACTTCACCGTCGACCTGAATGCCGGAGCCGGCCCGACGCGCTACACCTACGACTACGTCGTCTTCAACTCGACCGTACTGGGCGGTCCGTCGGTCACTGGTCCCGCGGGGTACAGTGCGAATGGTTTCCGGTACAATCCCCTCGGGTTGACCGACGACTTCGAATTCATCCTCGGCGGGCCTGGCGGCGGAAGCCAGGTCAACCTCTTTGCGGCCCAAGCTACCATGGCTCTTCGTTTCTGGAACGGGTCCGTCGCAGGCTATCAGTCGGTGCCCTCGGCCTTGAGCTACGGCGGCGACTCGGGTGAGACGTCCTCCGGCGCCAACGTCGAGTGGGAGCCCAGTACAGGCGGGCCCTACGCCCAGATTTCCACCGGACCGTCCGTACTGAGCGGCCTCTGGAACGCCTCCGGGCCCTCGGGAGTCGCGACCGTAACTACGGCGGTGCAACCTTCGAATGCGTTCATCTTCGTACAGCCAGCGGCCGGCCCCTTCACGATCTCGGAACCGGAATGGGCCCCGACCATCATGGACGCCTCGCTCGCGGTGGCCCCCGGATCGTACACCATCACTGCCCTGATGAGCTATTACGACCCCACCAGCGCTGCGTTCCCGGGTCTGGTTTCCGGCGGACTCTCGGCCTTCAACCCCGCTCTCACCCCGGACCCCCTGACCGGCGTCACCACCCCGATCTGGGTGTGGTCCAACAGCCAGTTCCCGGCCATCTCGTCCAGCGGGTCGGGGACGCCGGCCGATCCCTACCTCATCGACGATCAACAGAACTCCCCCATGCCCTCGATCTTCGGAGTGATGAACGCCTACACCTTCCCGGTGTTTTCCGGCGTACAGTTCATGGGGACCACCTCCTCGGTCGAGCTCCTGAAACCCGGACCCTTCCAAGTCCAGGTTCCCTACACTCCCGGTACATTCCCCGCCACCAACGAACTCCCGTACATCTTTTACGGGGTGTCGAATGTCTCGGTCCTCGACGCTCCGTCGATCTCCGGATGGTACTCCCTCGACCTGTACGCCGGCTACCCGGCCTACGCGGCGTACAACATGGTATTCTGGAATTCTTCGCACAATCTGGTGGCGGGGAACGCCTTTGACACCGAGAGCCAAGGGATTTTCCTCTACGGGGGCACGGCAAACACGATCTGGAACAACACGATCCAGTGGGTGCCGGCGCCGGGCAATGCTTCGTTCCCCCTGTGGCCGAGCGCACTTTCGGTCGGCGTCCAGGATGCCGAGAGCGGGGACCTCCTCTACAACAACGCCATCTACAACACCAATTCCGCGTCCGCCCCTCGGATCGACCCGTACACCGGATCGCCGTCGGCGTACCTCGACCGCTGGAACATCACGATGATGCTGCCGAGCGTCGTCAATTTCGCGCCCGGATTCCCGAACATTCCCCTGACCGGGAGCATCGTGGGAGGGACCTACCAGGGAGGCAACTTCTGGTGGGACTACGGCCTGCCGGACAACCCGTTCAATCTCCTGCCCTACAACGCGAACGGGTCGATCGCCCTCGGGGGCGACTTTGTCCCCCTGGTCGCCCTATTCTCCGTCACCTTCCAGGCCCCGGGGTGTTCGGGTAGCTCCTCCTGGAGCGTGACGCTCAATGGCGTGCCGGAGTCGTCCGTCTCTCCGACCATCGTGTTTTCCGGGTTGAGTGACGGGACATATTCCTACGTGGTCGCCCCTCCAGCCCACTTCGTCGTGGTGCCGCCTTCAGGATCGTTCGACCTTTTCCGATCGATCACGATCCAGCTACGGTGCTCGTACACGTGGGGTTTCGCCGCGGGCACCGTAGTTCCCGCGACCGCCTCGGTCTTCGTGAACGGGACCCAGGTCCCGGTCACTCCCCTCGGGAAGTTCAACGCGACGGACCCCCCCGGGCGCACCATGGTGGAGGCGATGAGCCCCGCGTACTACCCGTACTTCGTCAACGTCTCGATCGCCCCGAACGCCACCACCCTACTCTCGATCACTCTCGAACCCCTCAACGGCACTCTTCGGCTCACGGTGGTCGAAAAGGCGGCCAACGTCACCATCAACGGGACATCGGTTCCGCTCTCCAACGGATCCCTCGTCGAATCGTTGCTCCCGGGTAACTACTCCATCGTGACGTCATTTCCCCTCTACGATACGAACCGTACGACCGTCTCGATCTCGAGCAACGCCACTACGTGGGTCAACATCTCCCTGATTCCCGCGCCGAACGGAACCCTGGACGGCACCGTTACCCCCGCGTCGGCTGCCGTTGCCGTCGGGGGCGTGATCGTATCCGTCAGCACCCAGGGCGCGTTCACGCGCAGCCTCCGCCCGGGCCCCTACGTCGTGGAAGCGTCGGCTTCGGGGTACATCTCCTCGACGGTGCAGGTCAACGTCTCGAGCGGTCGCACCACGTTCGCCAACCTCACCCTCCTACCTCTCACGACGAGACCCGGTGGTCTCAGTCCCTTGGATTGGGAGCTGATCGGAATCGGTGTCGCCATCACGATACTGTTGCTCGTGGTCACCTTGATCGTCTTACGTCGGGGACGAACTCCGCCCCCGATTGCGCCTCGCGCCCCGTCCTCAGCCCCTTCGCCAGCACCGGCCGGCCCCGTTCGGCCGGGGACCCGGTGAGAGGTAGAGGGTTATGGTGGGGGATACGTCGCCAGTCTTTCCAATCGGACGGCGCGGGCCCGGGACTCCGATTCCGTTCGGTCGAGCCCTCGAGGAATGAGGGTTCTCTTCGCGATCGCCCACCTGAATAAGGGGGGCGGACAGGCGGTCCAGGTCCTTCAGCTCGTTCGCCGCCTCGCCCCCCGCGTGGGGGGGGAGCTCCTCGCCCTCCGGGCCGCCGGATCGGGCGAAACCGGGGCCGACGACCCAGAGGTCCACGTGGTCGGGGATCTTCGGTTTCCGAGCGGAGTCCTCCGCCTGCGCCGAGCGATTAACGAACGCATCGGGTCCTTCGACCTCCTCCAGGTGTTCGACCCGTACTACTCGCTCCCCGCTGCCCGACTCACCCGGGCTCGTCCGCTGGTCGTTCGCCTGGGGGCCCACCCGGTCGATGACTTTGGGAGCCGGTACGGCACGGCCGGCAAACTGGCGACCCGCGTCGTCAATCCCTGGCTGTACTCGGGGGCCACCGTCGTGGTCAACGCCGACCATCTTCGGGGGGCGTTCCCGGGTCGTCCCGTCGAGTGCATCCCGAACGGTGTGGACAGCTCCCGGTTCCATCTGCCCCGCAACGTGGAGGGGGCCCGAGCCACCCTGGGGCTTCCCTCCGGGGTCCCGATCGTCGCGTTCACCGGGAAGATCATTCCCCGCAAGAACGTCGAAGAGCTGTACTGGTTGGCCCGGGAGATCCCCTCGCTCCATCTCCTCCTGCTGGGAAACGACCGAGAGGAGTACTACGGGGACCGGTACCACCGGGCCGTGCGGGCGGCCTTCCCCGATGTCCTACCCCGAGTCCACGCCGTGGGCGAGGTGCCAATGGGGCGGGTCCCGGCGTTCCTCGAAGCGGCCGATCTTTTCGTCTTCCCCTCGCGTCTCGAAGGAATGCCGAATTCGATCCTGGAGGCGTGGGCCGCCGGCCTTCCCGTCGTCGCGGTCGATACGCCCGCCCATCGAGAAATATTCCGAGACGGTGCGGGCTTCCTGTATACCGACCGGGCGGAGCTCAAAGCCCACGTGGCGACGCTCCTCGATGACCCAGGGGCCGCGAAAGCGATGGGAACGGTCGGTCGGCAGCACGTCGTCGATCATTTCAGCATGGAGGCCGCCTCCCAGCGCTACCTCGAATTGTACACCCGAATCCTCGCCCAGGGGGCGACCCGCCGAGGAGAGGCCCCGGCCTCTCGGGCCGACCTCGGGTGACCCCTTCCAACCCCCGGTGTGGTTTCGAGAGAACCCGCACCGTTTTGTGGGCCGACGGCAGCCCTTCCATGCCGTACGGGACCATGCCCGAACCTTCGCACGTCACGATCCTGTATGTGGTGAGCAGCCCGCATTCCGGGTCGACGATGCTCAGCACGATCCTGGGGTCGCACCCGGAGGTGTTCTTCGCGGGCGAACTGTATGAGATCCCCGAGCCCGCGTGGACACCGGGTGTCGTCTGTTCGTGTGGTCAACCTGCGTCCTCATGTCCGTTCTGGGGTCCGGTACGGGAGACCTTCGAACGGTCGGCCAACGTCGAGGACCTGCACCGGGATGAAGGTACGTATCGGAATTGGAAGTCGCTTCCCCGCGCCCTTCTCCGAGGGAGCGGGTCGGAGGGCGATTTTCGTCGGTACGCTGGACGGCTGGAGACCCTGGTGCGCTCGATCGCCGCCCAGAGCGGAAAGCGGATCGTGGTCGATACGAGCAAAGGAGCGACCCGCGGTATCGCGTACTCGGAGTTGCAGTCCTCCGGGGTCGACGTCAAGTTCCTGCATGTCGTACGGGACGGACGGGGGGTCGTCGTCTCCCGGAAGAATCGGGAAGCGCGGGTCGCGACCCCCGGAGGGTACGCCGCCCACGCCGCCTTGCGCTACTCGCTGTTGTGGGTGGGTGCCAACCTGTCCTATGTCCTCCTCTTCGGGCTGCGAACGGAGCGGTACCTTCGATTGCGCTTGGAGGACTTCTCACGAGACCCCGAACGGGCCTTTCAACGACTCGGTCGGTTCCTGGGGATCGACCTTTCCGAACTCGGGAGCCGCGTGCGGGCCGAAGAGGCATTTCCCGTAGGCCACGTCATCGCGGGGAATCGAATGCGACTGCGCGGGGAGGTTCGGATGCGCCCGGAGGCTTCGGATTGGGCGAACCAACTTCCGGCTCGGGACCGGCGCGCCTTCTTCTGGGTGGCCGGATTGACCGCCCGACTCTTCGGATACTCTTGAGCGGAGCGCGCATCACGGGGTCTCGGACACGCCGATCGTCGACCCGGCACATAGTACGGCGCGGCCCCCCCGCGGGTAGGTCCGAGGTCGCGACCCCCCGGGCAACTCGCCGGGTCCCACGAAGCTGTTTTCTGCCGGGTTTGCCCGCTTGCCCGGGAGGTGGGCAACCGTGAGCCGTACCCTCGACGGCTCGTTCGACACGCCTCTCGTCGAGACCGCGGCCGTTTCGACGGCCCCGACGGCGAGTCTGGGGGAAGAGATGTCGCGTCGGGTCAACCGGGGAACGCTCATCCTCGTATCCAGTACGATCTGCTTCTTTGCCCTGAATTTCATAGGACGTGTGGCGACCGCCCGCTCGATCTCGCTCACCCAGTGGGGTCTGTTCAACCTCGGCGTCTCCTTCACGGCGCTCCTCTCCACCCTCATCCTCCTCGGTCTCAACAACGCGGTGGCCCGGTCCCTCGCCCACGAAGAGAACCCCGCAGAGCAGCGCTCGATCGTACGATGGTCGCTCTGGGTGAGCGCGGCCGTCTCCGGGACCGCCGCAGTTCTGACGTTCCTCCTTGCGTCCCAGATCGCTGGGATCTTCCACGACCCCGCGCTCCGCGGTGTGCTCGAGCTCCTCTCCATTTCGGTCGCCATGGGGGCGATCACACCCGTGTTCGCCGCGGTGTTCCAGGGGTTCCACGACGTCCTGCCGAACGCGCTATTCAATCAGGTCGTGAATCCCGCGGTCTTCGTCGTCTTCGTACTCGGCCTGCTGGCCCTCGGCTGGGGGCTGAACGCGGCGATCGTCGCCTACGTGATCGCCGATATCGCCGGGTTCGTCGGGTGCGTGTGGTACTACGCGATCCGCATCCGACACCATCTCCCCCACGATCCGGCGCCGATAGGATATCCCCGCCGTCAGCTGTGGAGCCTGTCCCTGGCCCTCTGGGGACTTTCGTCGCTCGCGTTCCTCACGGCTTATGCCGACACGCTCATCCTCGGGGCCTACCGGTCGGCGGCGGACGTGGGGGACTATTCCACAGCCATGTCGCTCGCCCGTACGCTTCTACTCGGCGGGAGCACCCTCACGTTCGTCTTCCTGCCGGTCGCCGCCCGGCTCTCTCGGGAGCGGGCGTACGAGGGCCTTCGGAAAGCTTACACGATCGCGGCCCGCTGGATCTTGGTCCTCTCCATCCCCCTCTTCCTCCTCTTCCTGCTCCTTCCCTCGCAATCGGTCATCGCCCTCTTCGGCCGTCGGTATGCGGCCGCGGCCTTTCCGCTCCAATTGCTCGCACTCACCGCCTTCGCCTCGTCCATTATCGGACCCGCCAACGCGTGCCTTGCCGGGATCGGCCGGAATCGGGCGCAACTGACGTCGGCGATGCTCTCCGCGGCGACGAACCTCGCGCTCAGTTTCCTCCTCATCCCGACCTACGGCGTGCTCGGCGCCGCGATCGCTTGGGGAGTGGCCCGCGCCCTCTACCCTGCCTCGAACCTCCTGATCCTCTACCGAGACTACGGGGTCCATCCGTTCCGCCCGGTCCTCGTCCGCCCGCTGCTTGTCACTCTCGCGCTCACGGTACCTCTCTTTCTCGCCGTCCCGTGGATCACGGGGGCCAGTTGGGTCGTGTTTCCCCTCTTTTTCGTCGCGATCGGAGTCTTCCTCGGGGTCTTGATCGGCACTCGGAGTCTGGTGCCGGACGACCTCATCTTCGTCGCGGCGCTTGAAAAACTGAGGCGACGCCGCCTTCCTCGACTGCGCGCCTTCATGGCTTCCCGGTATTCCGAGGTATAACCGCGCTCTGAGTTATCTATCGTCGGGAATCCCGCCGAACGAACGAATCCTCCCCGTCGCCGCGCTCTCGGTGGCTCGGAATCTCCCTCGAGAGACCCGTTCGGGGCGAGAGCGCGGGTCAGGCTTTTGACCATATAAGCTCTCTCCCGACCGGGGTTGCTTTTTTAGAATTCCTTTTGTACTAGAAGTTGGAAAACATACGGTTATGCGACTTCATCGGTCAGCCGGTCCTGTCGCTCTAGTTTTCGTCGGTCCCACCACGGGCGTCCGGGTAGCCACCCTTCCCTCGGACCTCGCCCCGTCGCCGCACCTCGGATTCGTCCGAGGAACGCGGGCGGGCGAGCGGAGCTTGCTCCGCCCCGGCGGTGGACCACGTGAACCACGATTCTAACTCGAGGCCGCCCCCGGGTCGGATCCCCCCGTCCGCCGGTCTCGAATCCCTCGACCGGGCTGGGTACCAGGGTTCACCGTCGGCCACGGGCCGGGGTGCCCCGCCGACCTGCCTGCGGGTAGGACCGACCGGGGGGAGAGACTCTCTCGAATCACTGGGTCGCCGGGGGGCGCGCCGGGGACGAGGGATTCGACCCGGCGCTCCCGTTCGCGTCCTGTCCGTCCTCGCCCTCCTCGTGGCCGTGCTACTTCTCGGGGTTCCGTCCCTCCCGTCGGCCCACGCTTCGGCCCCGATCATGAACAGTCCCTCAGCCACCCTCTCCGTGAACCAAGTCGTCGCGCACCTTGCCCCCACCTTCTGGGCTGTGGCGGTGGACGGGATGGACAATCCGGCGAGTAGCACGGCGGCCGCTCTGCTGAACGCGACTCCCATCAAGACGCTCCGATACGGCGCCGCCTGGATCGACCAGACCAACTGGTCGAACGGCTGTACCTACGTCCCCGGGTGCCAATCGGCCTCGGAGGTCCCTGCCTCGTTCGGGACCCTGTGCCAATGGCTCCGGGACAACTGCGTCTTGGGTCTCCCCGCGGAATCGAACAATCCTTCGGTCGCGACCGCCCTCATCCACTGGCTCGCGACGCAGACCTCGTGGACCCCGTCGTGCTGGGCGATCGGGAACGAACCGCAGGGATGGACCCACTTCAACATCCCGTGGACCTCGTGGTCGAACTCCGACGCCTCGACCCCGACGGCGCAGCAGTTCGCCCGGGACGCCGCCAACGTCACGAGCGCCATCCACCACGTCTACCCCAAGGCGTGCGTCGTCGGGCTGGAGGACAACGACCAGGTGCGCCTCGCGGGGGCGTGGACCGCCGCGGTCGTCGCCGCGGCCCCCAACATCAGCGCGGTCGCCATCCACTCGTACCCCGACAACCACTGCAATGGCCCGTACCTCTCGCCCGGCAATCTCACGTCTCTCGCCCGCATGTACGGGGACGCCGTGGCGGCTTCCGGGGGGCTCCCCGTCGAGACCCACGAGTTCAACATCGGGGGCGTGGATTGCTCGGCGTTGGGAGGAGAGACCGCGGCCGTCTTCGTCTCCGCGAACGCGGCGCAGGCGCTGGAACTCGGCATGCCCCAGTTCGGCTACTTCCGATTCTACTGTTCCTCGACCCAGGACTGCATGTACAATTCCTCGGCCCACGCGGGCACTCCGATCTACCGGCTCTACTCCCAGCTCTTCACCCACATGGACATCGCCACGATCCGGAACGTCACCTTCTCCAGTGGGGCGAACGCGGAGACCTACGGCGCGGAGGGTTCGAACAACGCGACCGATGCCTCCTTGCTCCTCTCGAATGCGGCGACGACGTCGTGGGAGAACATCTCGCTCGGTGGGGTCTCTCCCAGAAACTGGACCGGCGCGGTGTACTCGGAGGACACCTCCGGGGCGATCTCGCATTCGACCTACGAGCCCGGAATGACGGTGACCCTGCCTCCGGAGTCGACGGCCGTCGTCAAGATGTACGAGGCGCCCGGAACCAAGGGAAACGGCACGAACGGCACGACCAACGCGACCTGGACGGTCGCCGGCCGAGTCGTCCTCACCAACAGTTCTCCGACCACGGGCCTCACGGTCGACCTGCACTTCCGCCAGACGAACGGCACCCCGGTGGAGCTCCAGACCCTCGTGAGCTCCCTCGGGAATTTCACCATCGCCAACCTCTCCTTCAACGGGTCCTTCGCCTACGCGGGACTCGGACCCGGGTCCTACACGATCCTGAATGTGACCCTGGACACCCTGGTCCCCCAAACCGTGCTGATCACGATCGTTGCTGAACTCACGCCACCGGCGAACCAGACGGGGACGGGGAATAACTCGGGCAACGGCACGGGAGGAGGTCCTCCGGGCTCCCAGAATTCGAGCCTCGGGAACAATCCCGGAGGAGGGCCTCCACCGCCGGGGGTCGGTGTCGTGACGCCTCTCCTCCCGGGGAAGGAAGCGGTGCTGCTCCCCCACCAACTGGGTATCGTGTTGCTCGGGATGACCCTCTTCGCCCTCAGCCTCACGACGTCCGGGGCCGTCGGCTCGGCCAAGAAGGCGGTGCGGGCCCGGCGCCTCCAGCGCTGGAAGCAGTCTCTCCTCCGACGGGGTCGCGGGCCGACCCGGTAGGTCGAGCCCCCGCGGTGGGGCGGGTCCGGCCCGTCCCCCTCAGTCCCGTGAGGTCGCTCGACTCGTGGAACGCGGGACGCCGGGGCGGTACCCGAGGACGAGGGCGAGCCACCCCGCGAGCGTCCAGAACAACGCCGAGTTGCGTCGTGAAAGCTTCGTGGGGGCGGCCAATTCTGGGCGTACCGTGAGCGACCCCGGGAGCCGGGCCCGGTTGGCCGCGCAGATGTGGTTCATCGGGATCGGCTGGTGAGCCTCGATCCGCCGGATGGCCTCGGAAAGGTCGATTCCGAGGAACTCTTGGATCCGCCCGAGGCTCGCCCTCGGGTCGAGGAGAACGTCCTCGAATCGAAGTCGGAGATAGCTCGCCTTCCCCCGGGAGCACAGGACGATCGCGGCAAAATGGAACCCCGCCCACCGGCCGACGATCGCCGGAGGAACGCGTTGCCAAGGAGACCCCGGGTGAGTACCGTAGACCGGGCCGA